>NZ_JBMVQZ010000002.1:0-429309 GCF_049537155.1 Limisphaera sp. 4302-co | reverse complement strand
GTCACGCGCGAATGGAACGGGCAAAAGATGGTGCTCACCTACAAGGGCAAACTCGAGGGAGACACCATCAAAGGCACCGTGGAGCGTGATCGGGACGGGGAGAAAACCACCCGGGACTGGGAAGCCAAGCGGGTGAAAGAATAAATCGCGCGTTGCCCGGTTCGGTTTCCGGTCCAGGGGGCCCCAGGCCCGCAGGGCCCGAGGAGGATCGGAAACAGACCGGCTCGCTTCATCCGGGCTTCCCCGCATGCACGGCGGCCGCAGGATTTCTGCGGCCGCTTTTCATTTGGAAAAGCCCGGAAAAGCCCGGTTCCACAGGCCCTCCGTGTCCCCAGCAGAAACGGCAGCCGCCGCGCCGTTCGATCCGGCCCACATTCGGAAAAGGGCCGCCACCGATGTCCACCGTTCACCCGGATGGCGGCTCCTCGGGAGCGGCCTGCACGTGCCGGAGGTAGATCGGCAGTTGCACGTCGGAAGACCAGAACCGTGTGTCCCCGGCGGGGGCACGGAGCGAACCGGCACGATAATCGGCCCACAACCGCTCCAGCGCCGCCAGCGTGCCGGGAACGTCGAACGGATCGCAGCAGTTGCGGTCATGGCCCGCCCGCTGCAGAACACCGTGCATCTCGCTGCCGGGCGGAACCAACGCCAGGACCGGCCGCCGCGCACCCAGGTAGTCCACAATCTTGCTGGGCATGTACAGGTCGTGCAGGGGCGAAACCACCAGGAGCAGGACGGGACTGCGCCGGACCTCTTCAAGGTAACGATCATGATCCCACACCGGCCCGCGAACCACCACATCGGCGAGTCCCAGGGCTCGAACCTGCTCCTCGCACGGGGAAGGCCACTGACCGTGGAATCGAAACCTGGAAACCGACCGCGCCTCGGGATGACGCCGCAGAAACTCTGCGAAGGCGCGCAGGAACGTCCCTGGGCTGCGCGCACCGCGCCAGTCGAAGGTCCCAAAATAGACGATCTCAAAACCCCCATGCGGCGGTGGCGCAGGTTGATCGAAGAACGTTGCATCGTAGAAGTAGGGCACGTGCGCCGTCCGGGGTGCCGGGACCAATCCCAGCTCCACGTACGCCCGCCGATTGGATTCGGCCGTGAACAGCACGCGTCCCGCGCGGTGGAGTGTGCCGCGTTCCAGCCGGGCCAGACGGCCGCGCCAGAGCCGTTGCAAGGGCGACCGCCGCCGCATGCGCATCTGCTGAGGGGAAACCGGCTCCTGATAATCGAACACCCAGGTCCGGTCCGCGCCACCGCCGGCTCCACCCGTCAGCAGCAGAGACGCCGGCAACACGAAGGCCAGCGTCCGATCCGCCGGCGCCGCCTCGGCCAGCGCACGCAGGACCTTCCGCACCCAGCCGGCACAGGCGTCGGGGAACATGAGACCGGAGGTCAGATACACCCAGCCACGCAACAGCCGGGGATGCGATTGCAGCCGCTCCTGCCAGCGAATGACCGGATCGGCCAGCCGATGGATGCGGAGCCGGGGATGGACCAGGCATTCCGTTGCCGGGCCGGGCACTCCCCGGGGACTGGTCCAAACCTCCACCTCCCAACCCTCCGCCAATGCCGCACGCACCACGTAGAACGGGCGCTTGGCATTCGCATGTGTGCTTGGCGGAAAGGTGTGCGTCAGGACCCGCAACCGGAGCGGCCCGCGCCCATTGTCGGACGCCCCGGGCCCGCTCCGCAGAGGCTCCGCTTCAGTGTTTCGCCCAGACACGCCGGTTCACGTAATCCGTGTAACTCAGAATCACCTTGGCCACCTTCCACGAGACATTGTCCGCCTGATAATCCGCAGGCAACCGGCAGGGGCCGAATCGCTCGAACAGGCGGACGGTCACACCCACGCTCTCGACGATGTGACGCGGGTCCAGCCCGGTCATGATCACCGCCCCCTCGTCCATTCCCTCCGGACGTTCGTGCGCCTCGCGCACCGTGACCGCGGGAAAGCCCAGAATGGAGGATTCCTCGGTGATGGTCCCGCTGTCGGACAGGGTGCAAAAGGCGGACTTTTGCAACGCCACGTAATCGAAAAAGCCCAGGGGCGGCATCAACCGGACGCGCCGGTCCAGTTTGCAACGGCCTTTCTGCAGGCGCTGCCGGGTTCGCGGATGGCAGGAAAAGATCAGCGGATACCCGTACCGGCGGGCCAGGGCGTTGAGGGCCTGCACCAGCTGCCGGAGATGGCCCGGGTCATCCACGTTTTCCTCACGATGGAGGCTGACGACGAAATACCGGCGCGGCGCCAGTTCGAGCCGTGCCAGCACATCGCTGGCCTCGATCCCCGCGCGGTGATGATCGAGCACCTCCTTCATGGGCGATCCGGTCTTGATGACGCGGTCCGGCGGCAGCCCCTCGGCCAGCAGATAACGGCGCGCATGCTCGGTGTAGCAGAGGTTGATGTCGCTGACGTGGTCCACGATCCGCCGGTTGATCTCCTCGGGCACGCGCATGTCGAAACAGCGGTTGCCGGCCTCCATGTGGAAGATGGGGATCTTGCGCCGTTTGGCCGGTATGACGGCCAGGCAACTGTTCGTGTCGCCCAGCACCAGAACCGCATCCGGCTGTTCCCGCGCCAGCACCGCGTCGGCCCGCGCGATGGTGTTGCCGATGGTCTCGGCCGGCGTGGCCCCCGCAGCCTCCAGGTAGTGTTTCGGCCGCGGCAGGCCCAGCTCGCGGAAGAAGATCTCGTTCAGTTCGTAATCGTAGTTCTGCCCCGTGTGCACCAGCACGTGCCGGGTGACCTCCTCCAGCACGGCGATCACCCGCGAAAGCCGGATCAGTTCCGGTCGCGTGCCCACGATGGTCATGACCTTGAGGGAACTGCGCATGTCAGGCGGGACCAGGGGGTCGGGCGTTCGCATCGGCAACCGGACCGGGCGGCGGCACCTCCACGGGCGCAGGGTGGGTGTCCGGCCGGGCCGGATCGAAAATCTCACTGGCCCAAAACAGCGTGATCATGTCCACCGTGCCGGTGTTCTCGATCGAGTGGGTGTAACCCGGGGGAATGTCCACCACACGGATCTCCCCGTCATCCACGTCGTACTCGAGGATCTCCGATCCGTGCAAGGGACGGAGCCGGATCCGGCCCCGTCCCTGGACCACGCAGAATTTTTCAACCTTGGTGTCGTGATAATGGTTGCCCCGGGTGACGCCCGGCCGGGTGAGCGAGACGAAGATCTGACCGGCCTGCGGCGACTTGATCAGCTCGAACAACCAGCCGCGCGGGTCACGCTTCATGACCACGGGCCGGGCCAGTGTGGTCGGATCGCAAAAGGAAAGGTACGTGGCGTAAAGCGCGCGATTGAACGGATCGGAAAAATCGGGCACGCGACCCTGCGCGGCCATCTGACGGAATCCGACCAACCGGTCGTGCAGCTCCCCCAGCGTGATGCTGAACTCGGGCAACACCTCCGGCCGGTAACAGCCCGGTGGATGATCCGGACGCGTGATCACCCCTTCGAAACTCCGCACGACATCGTCCACGTAAACCAGCCGCAGCAGTCGGGATCGGTCGCTGATCTCCACCGGCAGGCCGCGACTGATCTGGTGGCAGAAGGTGGCGACCACCGTGTTGTAGTGGGGCCGGCTCCATTTCCCGAACACGTTGGGCAGCCGGTAAATGTACACCGCCGCGCGTGTGGCGCGCTGGTATTCGGCCACCACCTCCTCCGCGCCGCGTTTGCTGCGACCGTACGGATTGTCCAGGGCAGCCTGGATCGAGGAGCTGAGGAGGAACACCGCCCGGCGGCCGGACCGCTCCAGGGCCCGGCAAAGCCGCCGGGTCAACTCCACGTTGCCGGTGACGAATTCCTTCTCATCCTTCGGCCGGTTCACGCCCGCCAGATGCACCACCACGTCGGCCTCCGCGGCAAGCGCCTCCATGCGCTCGGGAGGATCCGGCAGGTCGAACTCGAGCACGGTCAGATCGCTTCGCCGCCGCAGGGCGGTGACCAGATTGCGTCCGATGAACCCTGCCGACCCCGTGACCAGTACCGTCTTCATGGTCGGTTCCCCCGGCCGGCGACCCTTCACACACCCGCCGGCACTTCCCCGCGGAGGGCCGCCTGGATGTAGGGCAATCGCAACAGCATTTCCCGGAGTTCATCGTCCGTCAGCCGCCGGGTGTTGGCCGAGGTGTAATCCTGCATTTCGTCCACCTTCCGTTCGCCCTGTTCAAAGTACAGCGCGTAATTGAGGTCGCGCGTGTCCGATCGGATCCGGTAATACCGGCCCAGGTCCTCCGCCCGCACCATCTCCTCCCGGTTGAGCAACGTCTCGTGCTTTTTCTCGCCGTGACGCGTGCCAATCACGCGAATCTCGTTGCGGGCGTCGAAAATCTCCAACAACACCCGGGCCAGTTGACCGATGGTGGCGGCGGGCGACTTCTGGACGAACGTGTCCCCGGGCTGGCCGTTCTGAAAGGCGAACAGGACCAGATCCACGGCTTCGTCGAGCGACATCATGAAGCGTGTCATCTCCGGATCGGTGATGGTGAGGGGCTTGCCGCTCCGGATCTGGTTCACAAACAACGGGATCACTGACCCGCGGGAAGCCATCACGTTGCCGTAACGCGTCACGCAGATGGTCGGTTTCCGATCGCCCAGAAGCCGCGCCTTGGCCACCGCCACCTTCTCCATCAGGGCCTTCGACATGCCCATGGCGTTGATGGGGTAGACGGCCTTGTCGGTGCTCAGCACGATGACGTTCTTGACCCCCTCCGCAATGGCGGCGTTCAGCGTGTTTTCCGTCCCGATGATGTTCGTGTAGACCGCCTCCATCGGGTAGAACTCGCACGAGGGCACCTGTTTGAGGGCCGCCGCGTTGAACACCAGGTCCACCCCGCGCATCGCGTCGCGGATGCTCTCGTAGTTGCGCACGTCCCCGATGTAGAACTTCACCTTGGGACTGCGCAGCTCATGGCGCATGTCGTCCTGTTTCTTTTCGTCGCGGCTGAAAATCCGGATCTCGCCGACATCGGTGTTGAGAAACCGCCGGACCACCGCGTTGCCGAAGGAGCCGGTGCCACCCGTGATCAGTACCGTCTGACCCTTGAACATGGACTTCAAGCCAACCAAGCCCGAATCGGGCTGACTATAAAGCTTCCCTGCACGCCTTGCGCCGGCCGAACCCACCCGGAACCTGTCCGGCCCGATCGGTCTGCGGCGGTTCCGGATCCGGGCGCGCGGAACGCCGGAGCACCGTTGCATGGTCGGGAGGCCCCCCTGCGCCTGACAAGCGGAAAAACCGACGGCGCCCCAACATGGCACCCCACGGCAGCCCCGTCTCCGACAAGGCAAGCCCGTTGCCTCCGGCAGGACCGCCCGTTGACCCGGCAGTTCCCGCCCGGGCCCGGATCCGCTAGAAATGATCCGGCAGCACCTCCGGCGTTCGGGCCCCCGAACCATGAAACCGCGACCAACAGTCGCCCCGCGCCGTCCGGATCGGTCCGCCACCCCCGCGGGTGCGGCCGCCTGCATCGGGCTGCTCACCGTTTTCGTCTTCATGCGGGCGGTCACCTGCGGGTTCGTGGATTATGACGACGGCGATTACGTCACTGCCAATCCCCACGTGCAGGCCGGCTGGAGCATCGAAGGCTTGCGCCGGGCATTCACCAGCGGTCACGCAGCCAACTGGCACCCGCTCACGTGGCTCTCCCACATGACGGACGTCGCGTGGTTCGGCCTGCGTCCGGCGGGGCATCACCTGACCAGCGTCCTGCTGCACGCGATCAATGCCGCGCTCCTGTTTCTGCTTCTGTTGCGTGTGACCGGCCGGCTGTGGCCGGCCGTTTTCGGCGCCCTGGCCTTTGCCTGGCATCCGCTCCGGGTGGAATCGGTCGTCTGGATCTCCGAACGCAAGGACGTGCTGAGCCTCATGTTCGGT
This sequence comes from Limisphaera sp. 4302-co, assembly GCF_049537155.1. NCBI lineage: Bacteria > Pseudomonadati > Verrucomicrobiota > Verrucomicrobiia > Limisphaerales > Limisphaeraceae > Limisphaera > Limisphaera sp. 4302-co. The sequence continues at coordinate 423,411 of NZ_JBMVQZ010000002.1, read as the reverse complement.
TTGATCACGCTGCTGGCCTGGGCACGTGCCGTGCAACCGCCCGGGGGATCCGGGCAACGCCGATTCCACCTGGCGGCCGTTCTGTCCTATGCCGCCGCGCTCATGAGCAAACCCACGCTGGTAACCCTTCCCTTCGTGTTGCTGTTGCTCGACTTCTGGCCGTTCCGCCGAACACCCGCCCCGGCCGGCAGTGCGTCACCGGCCCGCTCGGGAATCCCCGTGCAAGACCCGATCCGGCACCTTGCGGCGTGGTGGCCGTTGATCCGCGAAAAGGCACCCTTCTTCGTGCTGGCCCTGGCCTCGAGCGTCGTGACGTATCTGGTCCAAAAGTCCGGCGGCGCGGTGGCACCGGAGACCGCCCTTTCCTGGCCGGCGCGTCTGGCCAACGTCCCGGTCTCCTACGCCCGTTATCTGGCCAAGACCCTTCTGCCCCAGGACCTGGCGGTGCTCTACCCGCACCCCCTGCATTGGCCGGCCGGGACGGTGATCGGCTGCACAGTCCTCTGCGTGGGATTGACCACGTGGGCTTGGGCGGTTCGACATCGGCGTCCACACCTGTGGGTGGGGTGGGCCTGGTTCTGCGGTGCCCTGGTACCCATGATGGGAATCGTACAGGTGGGCATCCAATCCATGGCCGACCGCTACACCTACTGGCCCTCCGTGGGGCTGAGCCTCGCCCTGGCAGCCGGTTGGGCCCGCGCGGACAAACAGCCGCGATCCACCCGGACCATGGCGAGCACGATCGCCTGTGCCCTGCTCCTCGCCTGGGCCGGGTTGACGTGGCGCCAAATCGGATTTTGGAAAAACAGCGAGACCCTGTTCCGCCGCGCCCTGGCCGTGACTCGAAACAATGAGCTGGCCCACAACAACCTGGGTTACGCCTACGCCCGGCAGGGACGCTGGCAGGAGGCCATCGCGGAGTATCGGGCGGCCCTGGCCATCCGACCTCAATACCCGGACGCACTGAACAATCTCGGACACGCACTGACCGAACTCGGTCGGCCGGCCGAGGCACTGCCCCATCTCGAAAACGCAGTCCGGCTGCGCCCGCGCGATCCGGCAATCCTCAACAACCTCGGCAACGCACTGGCGGACCTGGGCCGGTTGGACGAGGCGGAACGCGCGTACCGGCGGGCCCTGAAAATCGCGCCCGATCACGCCGACGCGCACAACAATCTCGGGGTCACACTGGCCATGCAGCGTCGGTTCGAGGAGGCGATCCGGCATCTGCGGGATGCGGTGCGGCTCCGACCCGGTCACGCCCCGACCCACAGCAACCTGGGCAATGCACTGGCGGCCCTCGGCCGCTTTGCCGAGGCCGAACAGGCCTATCGCCGGGCCCTGACCCTCGACCCGGAAGACGCCCGCACCTACAACAACCTGGGCAACGTGCTCATCGAACTGGGCCGCTGGACGGAGGCCGAGGCCGCCTACATGCGTGCCCTGGAGCTGAAACCGGACAACGCGGAGACCCACTTCAACCTCGCCCAGCTCCGGCTGCGCCAGGGCAGGCGGGAAGAGGCCCGGCGTCACCTGAAGGAGGTTCTGCGCCTGCGCCCGGACCACGCAGAGGCACGGGCACAGTGGCAAAGGCTGGAGTCCCCGGATTCGGACGGGGCGGGCTCCGCCCCGCCGCCACGCTGACCGGACAAAAGACGGTGCCGCCCGTCCGGATGCCTTCTCCCGGACGGGCGGTGCCAAAAGCAAGACGAAACCGTCAGTCCCGTGGGGTCCCCACCGTCAGGCCTTGGCCTCAGCGGCGGCGCCCGCCCCGGCAGGCTGGGCCTCCGCGGACCCGGTGGGCAGCTCCACCCACTCCAGAATGGCCATCTGGGCGGCATCACCGCGGCGCTGGCCCAGCCGGATGATGCGGGTGTAACCACCCGGACGGGACTTGAAATGAGGTGCGATCTCCTTGAAGAGGATGCGGCAGGCGTCCTCGTCCTGGTAGAGACGGGCGCTGGCCAACCGCCGGGCGTGCAGCGTGCCCTTCTTGCAGAGGGTCACCAGCTTCTCGGCCAGGGATCGCGCGGCCTTGGCCTTTGCCAGGGTCGTGGTGATGCGGTTGTGACGGATCAAACTGCAGACCAAGCTGGCCAGCATTCGGTTCCGATGTTCGGATGTCCGCCCCAGTTTGGCCGTGTGTTTGCGATGTCGCATAAGCCGGGATCAAATCGGGATCTCTGGCCGGTCAGGTGGCCAGGGATTTTTTGGATTCTTCCTTGGGTGGCTCCAGCAGGCTGGGATCGAAGGTCATGCCGAGCGACAGCCCCAGCTGCGCCAGTTTTTCCTTGATCTCGTTGAGCGACTTCTTGCCGAAGTTGCGGTACTTGAGCATCTCCTGCTCGGTCTTCATGGCCAACTGACCCACCGTGGTGATGTTGGCGTTGTTGAGGCAGTTGGCGGCACGGACGCTCAACTCGATCTCGTTGACACTCATGTTCAGCAGCTTCTTGAGCCGCTGCCGTTCCTCGTCCTGTTTCTGGGTGGTCTCCTCGAACTGGACGGCATTCTTGTCGTAGCCGACGAACACGTCGAGGTGACGCTGGAGAATGGCCGAGGCCTGTACCAGCGCGTCGTCGGGCGAGATCCGGCCGTCGGTCCAGATCTCGAGAATGAGCCGGTCGTAGTCGGTCTTCTGTCCCACGCGGGCCGCTTCCACGGTGTAGCGAACGCGCGTGACGGGCGAAAAGATGGAGTCGATGGCGATCACGCCGATCGGTTGCCCCGGCTTCTTGTTGTCCTCACCCGAGCAGAAGCCGCGGCCCACCTTCACCTCCAGCTCCATCTCGAATTTCTTCTTCTTGGCCAGCGTGCAGATGTGCTGGTCGGGATTGACCAGTTCCACGTTCTGGTTGAGCTGGATGTCGCCCGCGGTGACCGGCCCCTCCTTGTGCACCGACAACAGGAGGGTCTGCGGCTCCCGGGTGTGGGCCTTGAACTTGATCTTTTTGAGGTTGAGGACGATGTCGGTGACGTCCTCGATCACGCCGTCGATGGTGGAAAACTCGTGCAGGGCACCGTCAATCTTGACGGATGTGATGGCCGCGCCCTCGAGCGAGGAAAGCAGCACACGCCGGAGAGAGTTGCCCAGGGTGTGGCCGTACCCGGTCTCGAACGGCTCGGCCGTGAACTTGGCGTAGGTGTCCGTTGCGGTGGCCTCGTCTTTGACCAACCGCTTCGGCATTTCAAATGGTCCCAGTCGGACAGGCATGGATTCGATTCCTTTCGTGCAATTTTAACCTGACCCGACCCTGCTCCCGCGCAGGACCGGGCCCATATAATTGCATGGCTCCGCACCCGCGAAGCCGGGTTCAGGTTCAGCGGGAGTAAAATTCCACCACGGCCTGCTCGTTGGCAATGGGCTGGATCTCGTCGCGCGTGGGCACCCGCATCACCACGCCGCGCAGGGCGTCGCGGTTGACCGACACCCAGTCCGGCACGGGCCGGCTGGTCGAGCTCTCCAACCCGCGGTTGACCAGCTGGCGGGATACGTCCGAGTCCTTCGGCTCGATGACGTCACCCACCTTGACCGCATAGGACGGGATCGTCACCTTCCGGCCGTTCACACGGATGTGCCCGTGCGTGACCATCTGCCGCGCGGCAGGTCGCGTGGGGGCAAAACCGAGCCGGTAAACCACGTTGTCCAGACGCATCTCCAGGATCCGGAGCATGGTCTCGCCGGTCACGCCGCGGCGACGCAACGCCTGCTCGTACACGCGCCGGAACTGCCGTTCCTGGAGGCCGTAGTAATAACGGAGCTTCTGCTTCTCCATCAACCCCAGCGCGTAGTCGGTCAGTTTCCGACGCGCCGCCTTGGGGCCGTGGACACCGGGCGGGTAGTTGCGCCGTTCCAGATACTTCGAATCGCCGAAGATCGGTATGCCAAATCGGCGACTGATACGAACACGCGGGCCGGTATAACGAGCCATAAGCGAAAACCTGACGGATGAAAGTCTTCAGACTCTGCGTTTCTTGCGCGGCCGGCACCCGTTGTGGGGGACCGGCGTGACGTCCTTGATCACCGTAATCTCCAGGCCGATGGCCTGCAGCGCCCGGATGGCCGCCTCCCGACCGGAACCCGGCCCCTTCACGCGGACCTCCACCTCGCGCATGCCGTGGGCCATGGCACGGCGCGCGGCGTCCTGGGCCACCAATTGGGCGGCGTAGGCCGTGCTCTTGCGCGAACCTTTGAAGCCCACCCGGCCGGCGCTGGACCAGCCGATCACGTTGCCCTGCATGTCGGTGATGCTGACGATGGTGTTGTTGAACGTGGCCAGAATGTGGGCCACGCCGCTGGTGATGTTCTTGGAACCCTTGGCCTTGATGATCTTCTTGCCGGCCATCTCGTCGGCCAACAGTTCCTCGGCCGTGGGTGCCGTGGCCGCCGTGGCCCCGGCCGATTCACCGCCCTCAGCCTTGCTCTCCTTGGCCGGCTTGGCGGCCTTGGCCGTCTTGGTCTTGGCAGCCCTGGCAGGTTTCTCAGCCTTTTCTGCCTTCCCGGCCTTCTCGGCCGGCTGCGCCTTTTCCGGCTTGGCCTCGGCGGCCGCGGCCGGTTGGGGCTGCGGTTCGGGTGCGGGAGTGGGATTCGCTTCAGCCATAGGGACGTCTTCCAATCAGAACCGGTTAATGGATGCCCTTCTTCGCATGCGGGTTGCGCTGCACGCCCACGGTCTTGCGGGGACCCTTGCGCGTGCGGGCGTTGGTCTGGGTGCGTTGGCCGCGGACGGGCAGGCCACGGATGTGGCGCAAGCCGCGGTAACATTTGATGGCCTGCAGCCGTTTCAGATTCAGACCGATCTCACGCCGCAGATCACCCTCGATCACGTACCCCCCTTCCTGAATGGCATGGACGATCTGGGAAATCTGCTGTTCGGTCAGGTCCTTGGCCCGGATGTGCGGATCGATCTGGGCCCGTTCGCAGATCTCCTTGGCCAACGTGGGCCCGATCCCGTAGATGTATCGCAGGGCAATCTCGATCGGTTTGTTGCCCGGGATTTCGACTCCGATGATACGTGGCATGGCGACAGTTCCTTCGGCTCGTGGGTTCGGTCAACCCGGCGCGACACTTCAGCCCTGGCGCTGTTTGTGGCGCGGGTTCTTGCAAATGATACGGATCACGCCCTTGCGGCGCACCACCTTGCAGTGCTCGCAAAGCCGTCGGACAGATGCTCTCACCTTCATAACGTTCGTTCCTTCGCTTCTTCCCACTCGATACAGCCGGACGACAAATCGTACGCCGTGACCGTCACCCGGATGCGGTCACCGGGCTTCCACACGGGCGCCCGCAGCCGGGCCCGGCCCCGTACGAAAGCCACCAGCTCGTGCCCGTTGGGCAGCCGCGCGCGATACACGCCCGGCGCCAGCGCCTCTTTCACCTCGGCGTCCACCGTCCATTGTCCTCGTCCGTGCATGTCAGGACCTCGGGCTCGCCCTCGGTGATCAGCACGGTGTGCTCGAAGTGAGCGGACAGTGAACCATCTTTGGTCACCGCTGTCCAGCCATCATTGAGCACCTGGATCTCCGGTCCACCGGCGTTGACCATGGGCTCGATTGCCAGCGTCATCCCCGGCCGGAGCTTGGGAGACGGTTTCCCGTCCACGAAGTTGGGCACCTCGGGCTGTTCGTGCACACTGCGGCCCACCCCGTGGCCGACGAACTCGCGGACGACACTGAATCCGTGACGCTCCACGTATTCCTGGATGGCACGCGAGATGTCCACCACCCGGTTGCCGGGAACCGCCCGGGCGATGCCCTCCCACAGGGCCTGCCGGGTCACGTCCAGCAGCCGCTGCGCCTCGGCGCTGCAGCCGCCCACCGGCACGGTCACCGCCGTGTCCCCGACAAAACCGCGGTAATAGACGCCCACGTCCAGGCTGACGATGTCACCAAATTCCAGCCGGCGCGGTCCGGCCAATCCGTGCACCACCTCGTTGTTCACCGAAATGCAGATGTGACACGGATACTTCCGGTAGCCCAGGAACGCGCTGCGCGCCCCGTAATGCTTCATCCGTTCGGCGGCAAATTCCTCCACCTCCCGGGTCGTGATGCCCGGCCGGATGAAGGCGGCCGTTTCGCGCAACACCAGCCCCGCGACCCGGCAGGCGGGTCGCATGGCTTCCAAATCGCGCTCGGTCTTGAGAATGATCATGGCTGCATCGCCCCGGCCGCTCCGGGCCCTTCCGGGCCGGGGCCGGCCGTTCCGCCATCCTCAGAAGCGGCCCCGGATGCGGCCCTTCTTCAAAAATCCATCATAATGCCGCATCAGCAAGTGGGTTTCCACCTGCCGCATGGTGTCCAGCATGACCCCGACGGTGATCAGCAGACTGGTCCCGCCGAAAAAGGTCGCCACCGCGTAGGGGACCTCCATCCGGCTGTAAAGCAGCTCGGGAATCACGGCGATGATGACCAGGAAAACCGCGCCGGCCAGCGTGATCCGGTGCATGGCGTTGTGCAGGTACTCGCTGGTGGCCGTTCCGGGACGCACCCCGGGGATGTAGCCGCCGTGTTTCTTCAGGTCATCGGCGATCTGCAGTTCATTGAACTGGGTGGCAACCCAGAAGTAGGAGAAGAACAGGATCATCAGCGAGTAGAGTACCAGGTAGAGCCCCCCGCCATGCCCCAGGCTGGCAGCCAGGTCCCGAAACAATTTCACGTCATAGAGCTGACCCAACCGGCTGAAGATCTGCTCGGGGAACATCAGAACGGCCTGGGCAAAAATGATGGGCATCACACCGGAGTAGTTGACCCGCAACGGCAGGAAGGAGGTGCCGCCGGCGTAGACTTTCCGGCCCACGGCGCGCTGGGCGTACTGGACCGGGATCTTGCGTTGCGCCTGGGTGACGGCGATGATGCCCGCAATCACCGCCACAAGCAGCACCAACAGCACCACGGCATCCCCGATGTTCGCCCTGGGCTCGAGCCCCTCCCCCGGGAAAAACATGTCCTTCAGCGAAATGAACGCCGCCGGCAGGCGGGCCAGGATGCCGATGGTGATGACCAGCGAGACACCGTTGCCGATGCCGCGGTCGGTGATCTGCTCGCCCAACCACATCAGAAGCATCGTGCCGGTGGTCAGAATCAACGTGGTTTGGATCCGGTACCACCAGATCTGCAGAGGAGTGTCCTCGTACAGGACCAGCCGGCCGATCCCTTCGCCGAAGATCTTCTCGGGATGTTCCCAACCGAGTGCCATGACGAATCCCTGTCCCAGGCACAGCACGACGGTCAGGTAGCGGCCGTACTGGATGAGCTTGGTCCGGCCGCCCTCTTCTCTGGCCAGCTTGCTGAGCCGGGGGATCACCGCCGTCATCAACTGGATGATGATGGTCGCGCTGATGTAGGGCATGATCCCCAGGGCGCCGATGGCGCAGTTCTCCAGCGCCCCACCGGTGAAAAGGCTGTACAATCCCAGGACACCCCCGCCCGCATTCCGCTCGGCGGCCTGACGGAAAAACTCCGCCAGGGTGTTGCCGTCCAACCCGGGACAGTGGATGTAGGCGGTCAACCGGCAGATCGCCAAAAGCCCCAGGGTGAAGAGGATCCGGGACTTGAGTTCCGGGATGCGGAAGCAGTTGCTGAAGGTCTGGGCGATGCTGGCGAGCATGGCGGGCAAAACGGTCAGGCAGCCGGAGCCGCATCCGCGGCGCCGCCCGGCGGCACCACCTCACAGCGGCCTCCCTTGGCCTCGATTTGGGCCCGGGCCGAAGCACTAAAGGCGTGGGCCCGGACGATCAATCGCCGGGTCAGCTCGCCTCTGCCCAGGATCTTGATGCCGTCGGCAGGGCCGTTGGCCAGGCCGGTCCGGCGCAGCAGCGCCTCGTCCACCACGGTGTCGTCCTCGAACCGGTTGAGGGCCTCCACGTTGACCGGAATGTAACGGGTGGCAAACCGCCGGTTGTTGAATCCCCGCTTGGGGATCCGGCGGATCAGCGGCATCTGACCGCCTTCGAATCCCGGACGGATGGACGAGCCGGACCGGGCCGTCTGCCCTTTGCCCCCGCGGCCGCTGGTCTTGCCGTGGCCGCTGGATTCGCCGATTCCGAGTCGTTTCCGACGGTGCTTGGCCCCCGGTCGGGGTTTCAAATCGTGCAGTCGCATAAGCTCAAGTGGCCGTGCTCACAGATTCGCTGGTGCCGCCAGCCGCCCCGGCCGATTTGCGGCGGCGGTCCAGACCGCGTTCCTGGAAAATCTCGTCCGGCAACCGGAGTTGTTGCAGGGCCTTCAAGGTGGCCTGGGCCACGTTGATCGGGTTGCGCGATCCCATCGATTTGCTGAGGACGTCGCGCACGCCGGCCGCTTCCAACACGGCGCGGACGGTGCGCCCGGCGATGACGCCGGTGCCCTGGGAGGCCGGTTTCAGCAGGACCTCCGCACCGTCGAACCGGCAGACCACCTCGTGGGGGATGGTCGGCCCCAACAGAGCCACCGGCACCATGTTGGCCTTGGCGATATCGCCCCCGCGCCGGATGGCATCGGCCACCTCGCCGGCCTTGCCCAGGCCGAGCCCCACCCGTCCCTTCCGATCGCCGGCCACCACCAGGGCGCTGAACGAGAAACGCCGGCCGCCCTTGACCACCTTGGCCGACCGGTTGATGAAGATGACCTTCTCCATCAACTCGGGTTCCTCGGTGGTGCTGAAAGTCAGGGCGGGCGCTTCTGCGATGGCCCGGCGGCCGCCGCGGGACGGCCGTTCCTCCTCGCGCGCCTCTTCGGCACCGTTGGTCACTTCCTCCTGCAGTTGCGGTTCGATGTCAGCCACGGCAATCCTCCGTTGGTTCAGAACTCCAGACCCGCTTCCCGGGCGGCCATGGCCAGCGCGGCCACCTTTCCGTAGACGGGCTGGCCGTCCTCGCCCATGGACCAGTGGTAGCGGGCGGATCCCCGGTCAAAGACCACTTTGCGGATCCCCTTGGCCAGCGCAGCCTCGGCCGCCAAACGCCCGATGATCCGCGCGCTCCGGACGTTGGCGCCCAGCTTCTCCTGGTCGGGCACCGATCGGCTCAATGTGGAGACCGATGCCAGGGTGACCCCCTTGGTGTCGTCAATGAACTGGACGTAAATGTGCTTGTTGGTGAAACAAACGCTCATGCGGGGGCGTTCCGATGTGCCGAACACCTTCTTCCGCACCCGCCAGTGCCGTTTCCGGGCCCGTTCGTGTTTGACTTCGACTCTCATGGTTGCGTCACGGTATGGCCGTGAACCCGAGGGTGACCGCTATTGAACGGCCTTGCCCTCCTTGCGGATGATCTGTTCGCCCTCGTAACGGATGCCCTTGCCCTTGTAGGGTTCGGGCGGGTAAAAGCTGCGGATCTGGGCGGCCACCTGTCCGACCTTCTGCTTGTCGGGGCCCTCCACCACGATCCTGGTGTTCTCCTCCACGGTGATCTTGACCCCTTCGGGTGCCTGGTAGACCACCGGATGCGAATACCCCAGGTTCAGGGTCAGGGTGTTCCCTTGGACGGATGCGCGGAAGCCGACGCCGTGGATTTCCAGCCGCTTGCGATACCCTTCGGCCACGCCCTGGACCAGGTTGTACACCAGCGACCGCCCCAACCCGTGCATCGCCCTGGCCTGCTTGGTCTCGGCCTGACGTTCCACCAGGATCCGGTTCCCGTCCACACGCGCCGATGTCAGCGGCGGCAGTTCCAGGGTCAGTTTGCCCTTGGGACCTTCCGCCGTCAGGGTCCGCCCGTCCAGTTGAACCTTGACCTTGGGCGGGATCGGGACCGGCAGTTTACCTAGACGCGACATAAGCCACCTACCAGACGTAGCAGAGCAGTTCTCCACCGAGGTTCTTGCGTCGGGCCTCGTAACCGGTCATCACGCCCTCCGAGGTGGAGAGGATGGCCACCCCAAGCCCGCCGCGGACGCGCGGGATCTCCCGGGCCCCGACGTAACGGCGCAGCCCGGGTTTGCTTACTCGCTGCAATCCCTCGATGACACAGCGTTTCCCCCGGTACTTCAAATGGAGCCGGAGGGTCTTGACCTTGTCGCCGACCACGGACCAGTCGGCCAGAAAACCTTCCTTCTTCATGACCGCGGCGATGCTTTCCTTCAGCCGCGAATGAGGGACTTCGACCACCGGATGCAGCGCGCGTGCGCCGTTCCGAATGCGGGTCAGCATGTCAGCAATGGGATCCATAGGGCATTACCAGCTGGCCTTGATCACTCCCGGAATCAACCCGTTCAGGGCCGCCTCCCGGAAGGTGAGCCGGGAAAGGCCGAACTTCCGGATGTACCCGCGGCGGCGCCCGGTGACGGAACAGCGGTTGACCACCCGCACCGGGCTGGCGTCCCGGGGCAGCCTGGCCAGCCCCGCGTAGTCGTGCTTGGCCTTCAGCTCGGCACGCAGGGCGGCGTATTTCTGCACCGTCGCCATCTTCCGCTTGTTTCGTTCAATCCACGATTTCTTGGCCATAACAAAGCACTCTTGCTGTCGAATTCACCGTGCACGGGCCGGTCAGCGGCCGGCCGCAAAGGGCATCCCCAGCAGCCGCAACAGATCGTAAGCCTCAGCGTCCGTCCGGGCCGAGGTCACAAACGTGATGTCCATGCCCTGGTGGCGCTTGATCTTGTCGAGATCAATCTCGGGAAAGATCGTCTGGTCGGCGATCCCGAACGTGTAATTGCCGCGGCCGTCGAAGCTGCGGGGCGACAACCCGCGGAAATCACGGATGCGCGGCAGGGCGGCCGAGACCAGGCGATCAAGGAACTCGTACATGACCTCGCGGCGGAGGGTGACCCGGCAACCGATGGGCTGCCCCTTGCGCAGCTTGAAGTTGGCCACGCTGTGGCGGGCGCGGTTGATGGCCGGCTTGCGGCCGGTGATCAATGCCAGGTCACGCGCCGCGTCGTCCACGGCCGTCTTTTCCAGCTCCGCACTGACGCCCATGTTGACCACGATCTTCACCAGCCGCGGGATCTGGTGCGGATTGGTGTAGCCGTACTTCTCCCGCAGCGCGGGGACGACCTCTTCGATGTATTTCTGGTAAAGTCTCGGTTTCATGACCCGGATTCAGCCGGTGAAAGCTTTCCGTTGGCGGGCTCAGGAGGCCGCGGGCGCGCCCTTGCGGGCCCGGCGGGCCTCATACACATCCACGCGCATGACGTTGGAAACGTGGATGGGCCCCTCCCGCTCGATGATGCCCCCCTGCGGATGGCGCTGGCTCTTGCGCATGTGCCGCTTGATCATGTTGACGCCTTCGACCAGCACACGCTGGCGTTTCGGATCCACGTGGATGATCCGGCCGCGTTTGCCCTTGTGGGCACCGGCGATCACCACCACTTCGTCACCCCGTTTGACGTGCAATCCGCCCATGGCTGCTCAGATCACCTCCGGGGCCAGCGAAATGATCTTCATGAACTTTTTCTCGCGAAGTTCACGAGCCACCGGCCCGAATATGCGCGTACCGCGCGGGTTGTTGTCCTTGTCGATCAATACCACCGCGTTGCTGTCGAAACGCAGGTAGGAACCGTCGCTGCGCCGGATGGGATGCCGGGTTCGCACCACCACGGCGTTGCAGACGTCGCCCTTCTTGACCTGGCCATCCGGCGCCGCCGCCTTGATGTGCACCTTGATGACGTCGCCCACACGGGCATATCGCTGGTTGCGCCCCAGCACGCCGATGGCCCAGGCGATCTTGGCCCCCGTGTTGTCCGCCACTTCCAAATGCGATCGTACCTGCAGCATAGGTCCCTCCCATCAGGCAGCCGCACGCTCCAGAATCTCCACCAGGCGCCAGCGCTTCGTCTTGGACAGCGGACGCGTCTCCACGATCCGCACCCGGTCGCCCACCCGCGCCTCACCCTTCTCGTCGTGCACGTAGTATTTCTTGTACGCCTTGACGATCTTGCGGTAGCGCGGATGCGCAAAGCGCCGTTCCACCCGCACGGTGATGGTCTTCATCATCCGCGCGGCGATCACCTCGCCGATCCGCTCCTTGCGATGACCGCGCGATTTCGCCGGCGTTGGTTGCGTCTCTGCCATAGTGAAACCCACCTCTCTCAGCTGGCTTGCATGGACGCCTGCCTGCGCAGTTGCGTCACGCGCGTCTCCAGACGCGCGATGTCACGCCGCAACAGCCGCAGCCTCGACGGCTTCTCCAACTGGGCCGTCGCCTTCTGCAGGCGCAGGTTGAAAAGTTCCTGGCGCAGCTCCCGCAGCCGGGCCTGCAGTTCCGGCAGGGTCATCTCCTGCACCTTGCGCCACTCGTCCTTCTTCATACCTCGTCTTCCCTGGTTGCGCCCTCCGGTCTCAACCGTGGGCATGCCGCGTCACGAACCGGGTCGCAATCGGCAGTTTGCTGGCCGCCAGGCGCATGGCCTCCCGCGCCACCGACTCGGGCACACCATCCACTTCAAAAAGGATCTGCGCCGGCCGAACCACCGCCACCCACGATTCCACCGGACCCTTGCCCTTGCCCATGCGGGTTTCCAACGGCTTCTTCGTGTACGACTTTTGCGGGAAGACCCGGATCCAGAGCTTGCCGTGGCGTTTCATGTGGCGGGTGATGGCCACGCGGGCGGCCTCGATCTGCCTGGTGTCCAGCCAGCACCGCTCCAACGCCTGCAACCCGTACTCACCGAAAGCCACCGTGTTGCCGCGGCTGGCGATGCCCGCCCGGCTGCCCCGGTGCATCTTCCGGTACTTGACCCTTTCCGGCATCAATGGCATGGCTCAAATCCTCCTTCAGGCCTGCGTCCTGGCCCCGTTGACCGTGGCAGTGGCACCCGGCACCGTCCGACCCCGGTTGCCCGTGGTGGGGCTCTCGCCAAAACAGACCCAGCATTTCACACCGATCCGACCGTAAACGGTGTTGGCTTCGGCAAATCCGTAGTCAATGTGCGCCCGCAGGGTGTGCAGCGGGACCCGGCCCCAGTGATACTGTTCCACCCGGGCCAGCTCGGCCCCTCCCAGACGGCCCGCGCATCGAATCTTGATGCCCTCGATCTTGACGTCGCGGCAGTCCCGGGCCGATTGAATCGCCTTCTTCATCGCCCGCCGGAACGACACCCGCCGTTCCAGCTGGAGCGCCACGTTCTCCGCGATCAACTGCGCCTCGACCTCGGGCTTGAAGTTGTCGTCAATGTGGATGTAGATCTCCTTGCCCGTCATCCGGGCCAGTTCCTCCTTGATCCGGTCAATCTCGGCGCCCTTGCGCCCGATGACCACGCCGGGCCGCGCGGTCCGGATGGTGACACGACACCGGTTGGCCGCACGCTCGATCAGGATCCGGGAGACCGAGGCCGATTCGAGCTTCTTCTTGAGGTACTGCCGGATGGCAAAGTCCTCGGCCACCAGCTTCGGAAAGTCCCGCTTGTTGGCGAACCACTGGGAACGCCAGTCCTTGTTGACCGTGACCCGCAGGCCGATGGGATTGGTCTTTTGACCCATACGCGCAAAAGGTTGTTCAGTCTTCGGTGCTCAAAACGATCCGCACGTGACAGTGGCGCTTCCGAATCGGGCCGGCCGATCCCCGGGCCTTGGGGATCCACCGCTTGTAGGTGACCCCCGTCTCGGCCACCGCCAGCCGCACCCGCCACCGTTCCGGCGGCACACGGTCGAACTTGCCCTGCCGGGCCAGTTCCTCGGCATTGGCCAGCGCCGAACGCAACGTCAGTTCCGCGTACCGGGCCCCCTTGCGCGGGATGAAGCTCAGCAGTTGCCTGGCCTGCACGGCCGGCAGACCCTGGATCTGCCGCACCACCTCGCGCATCTTTTGCGCCGACATCGGCACGTTCCGTGTGACGGCGTACACTTCCATATCACTTCTCCGCCTTGGCCGTGTGCGCCCCGTGTTTCCGGAAGGTCCGCGTGGGCGCAAACTCGCCCAACCGGTGTCCCACCATGTTCTCGGTCACGAACACCGGCTGGAAGATCTTCCCGTTGTGCACGTTGAACGTCAGCCCCACAAACTCCGGGGTGATCACCGACCGGCGGGACCAGGTCCGAATCGGAGCCCGCGACCCGCTGGCCCGGGCCTTCTGGATCTTCTCCATCAGGCTCGGATCGACAAATGGACCTTTTTTGAGCGAACGACCCATGGCTCGTTATTTCCGTTTCATCGGCAACCCGTTCCGGCGCACCAAGATGAACCGATTGGACGGCTTGTGCCGGTCCCGCGTGCGGCCACCCTTGGCCAGCAAACCCCAAGGCGAGGTGAGCTGGTGCCAGCCGCCACCCGATTTGGCCTTGCCGGCGCCCCCACCGTTGGGGTGATCCACCGGGTTGCGCGCCACACCTCGGGTGATCGGCCGGATCCCCAGATGACGGCTCCGACCCGCCTTGCCCAACACGATGTTGTTGTGGTCCAGGTTGCCCACCTGACCGATCGTGGCGTAGCAGTTCTCGTGGATCAGCCGGATCTCGCCGGAGGGAAGGCGGATCTGGGCATAACCGCCGTCGCGCGACATCAACGTGGCAGCCGACCCCGCGCTGCGGACCAGCTGCGCGCCCCGTCCCGGCACCAGTTCAATGTTGTGAATCTGCATGCCGATGGGAATGGCCTTCAGCGGCAGGCTGTTGCCCGGTTCGGGCGGAGCATCGGGACCGCTCATCACCTTGGCCCCCACCTTCAGCCCGTTGGGCGCGATGATGTAACGCTTCTCCCCGTCGGCATACTGCAACAGGGCCAGCCGCGCGGAACGATTCGGATCGTACTCGATCGCCACCACGGTGGCTTCCACCCCGTGCTTGTCCCGCTTGAAATCCACCAGGCGGATCTTCTGTTTGTGACCGCCACCAATGCCGCGCGCGGTGATCCGGCCGTACATGTTGCGGCCGCCGGTCTTCTTGCGCGTGACGACCAGCTTCTTCTCCGGCCGCGTCTTCGTGATCTCACTGAAGTCCGCGACCGTCTTGAACCGCAACGACGGCGTCAGCGGTCGAAAAGTCTTTACAGGCATAATACGTGCACTCGTTTGTCAGCCACGTTTCAGGAGTAGCGGACCATCACTCCCGACCCAAACAGGTTCGGTTCTCGGCCCGCACACGCAGTGCTGTCCGTGCTTCGCACCCACTTTCCGGGGCGAAACGGAGCAGGAAGTATAGCAGCCGTTCCCAACCGCGCAAGGGGTTTCTTTTCCAAAAAAACGACCTCTTCAGGACGCCCTCCGGCCCCCGCAAACGCCGCACCGGACCTGTCGCCGGCTTTCCCCCGCCGGGTGGAGGCCGCATGCGAGACGGCGTTTTGCCCCCCGCCGGACCCGACCCGTCCGGCACCCCCCTTTCCATCGATCCCAATTGCCCTTTCATCTCCAACCGGAGCACGTCACCGGGCCACACACACCTGGGGACGTCCCGCGAGATCGGCACCGCTTCCTCACCGCCCGGACTGAAAGCGACGGAGGCGCGCGCGGCATCGAAGCGAACCGACCCGGTCCACATTCTGCGCCGCGGCCAGCCCGCACCACACCGGCAACCACCCATCCCGAAGCAGCCGCGCACACGCGGCTGGAGAGCAGACATTCTCCATCAGCCCGACCGTCTTGCCGGACCGCACCGCGGTGGCGACGTGCCACCGGGAGGAAGACCCGCCAACGTGCCCGGACGCGGGCCGCGAAAACCGGAGGCCCACCGGACCGGGTCGGCTGGCTCGAACCACCGGCCATTGAAATGACGGTCCCCGGGCGGGCGCCTTTCCACTTGTCACCACACCACCGGCCGGTACCTTGCCCTCATGAAACGAACCTTGCTCAGCGTTGCAGTCCTCACCAGTGTTCTAATGATCGCAAACGCCGGGGCCGCGGAGGTGGAGGAAGGCTTCGTCCCCCTGATGGACGGCAAGACCTTCACGGGCTGGCGGAAATCCGCGGAGAATCCCGACAGTTGGCGCATCGAAGACGGCGCGTTCGTGGCGCACGGTCCCCGTTCCCACCTCTTCTACGAGGGCGACGGTCGGCCCTTCAGAAACTTTCATCTCAAGGTGGAAGTGATGACGGAACCCGGTTCCAACGGGGGGATTTACTTCCACACCCGCTATCAGGAGCGCGACTGGCCACGGGCGGGTTTCGAATCCCAGGTCAACTGCACGCACTCCGACTGGATCAAGACCGGCAGCTTGTACGGGATTGTCAACGTGGGCCACGCCTTCTCGCAGGATCGCAAGTGGTGGACCCAGGAAATCATCGTGGAAGGCCGCACCATCACGGTCAAGGTGGACGGCACCATCGTCCTGCAATATGTCGAGCCCGAGGGCGCCCAGCCCGGCCGGCCCTTCGAACGTAAACTCGGCGAGGGAACCTTCGCCCTCCAGGCGCATGACCCCAACAGCATCGTGCGCTACCGCAACATCCGCGTGAAACGGCTCGACTGAGGCACCCCGTCCGGAAAGGCCTCGTACTCAGTCGAAAGGGCGGTCCTGCCGGGGCCGCCCTTTTGCTTGACCCGTGACCCACCCTCCCGCCGGGCCCGATCCGTTCCAGGCGCCCCGCCCTGAAAGAGACTCTTGTCACCGGATCCCGACCGCGTCACGCTGAGGCCATGAACACCCGGTTTTCAGCTTGTCCCTCCCTGACAGGCGTCCTCCTGCTTGCCCTCCGCCTCACCGCGGCCGAGTCCCCTCCGGCAATGAGCGGGGACCGGATTCCCGCGGGCGGGGGCACATGGATCGTGCACCCCGTTCAACACGCCACGTTCGCACTCGGGTGGAACGACAAGGTCCTCTACGTGGATCCCGTGGGGCCCACGGAGCGTTTCGTCAAGTTGCCGCGGCCGGACCTGGTGTTGATCACCGACATTCACGGCGACCATTTCAACCTGGACACCCTGCATGCGGTATGCAGGGAAACCACGCGTCTGGTGGCCCCACAGGCGGTGGCCGAGCGCCTCACGGAAGAGATGCGAAGCCGGACGACGGTGCTGACCAACGGGCAGGTGACCAAGGTGCTCGACTTCACCATCGAGGCGGTGCCCATGTACAACCTCACGCCGGACCGTCTCCGCTACCACCCGCGCGGTCGCGGCAACGGCTACGTTGTCGCCGCCGGTTCCAGCCGCGTGTACATCAGCGGGGACACGGAAGACATTCCGGAGATGCGCCGGTTGCGGGACATTCACATTGCCTTCGTCTGCATGAACCTGCCGTACACGATGACCGTGGAACAGGCGGCCGATGCCGTGCGCGCCTTCCGCCCGCGAATCGTGTATCCCTACCACTACCGGGGCTCGGACGTCGAACGGTTCGGCCGGCTGGTGGAGCAGCAGGGCGGCATCGAAGTGCGCATCCGGGACTGGTACCGGCCGTGACCATCCGCTCGCACGGGCAGGCAACAGCCCGCCCCGGGTGATCCCGTCACAGCGGCTGCACGCGGCTCGAACGCAAACCAAGGGGACGACTCCAGTTTGCACCTTGGTGCCCGCAGCCGCGGTCCTTACACTGCGGCGCCACGATGTCGCAGCTGCTCAAGTCGTCCGGTGCCATGGCCCTGGCCACACTGACCAGCCGGATCCTCGGCATGGTGCGGGAGATGGTCTACGCGCGCTTCATGGGGGACGGCTGGGTGGCCGGCGCCTTTCAGGTGGCGTTCACCATGCCCAACCTGTTCCGGCGCCTGCTGGGCGAAGGAGCCCTGACGGCGGCGTTCATCCCGATCTTCAAACAGAAGGAACGCAGCGGCGACCCGGCCGCGATGTGGGGGGCGGCCAACGCGGTGATCTCTGGTCTGGTGGTGGCGGCTGCGGGCGTGATCCTGCTGGTACTGCTGGGCGTGTCGGCCGCGCTGGAGTTCGGCACCTGGGAAGGCCGCGTGCACCTCATGCTTTCGCTGTTGCGGATCATGTTTCCCTACATGCTGCCGGTGTGTCTGACGGCCGTGCTGATGGGGATGCTGAATGCCCGGGGTTACTTTTTTCTCCCGGCCATGGGCGCGGCGATGCTGAACGTGGTGATGATCGCCTTCGTACTGGTGGTGGCACCGCGGTGGGGCCGGGAACTGCACGAGCAGATCTACGCACTGGCATGGGGAGTGTTGATCGCCGGCCTGGCCCAGGCGGCCTTTCAATGGCCCGCGCTGCATCGGGAGGGGTTCCGCTACCACTGGGTGTCGCCGTGGCGCGACCCGACGGTGCGGGAGGTCGTCCGCCGCATGATTCCGGGGACCATCGGCGTGGCCGCCTTCCACATCAACGTGATGATGGTGCAGATGCTCGGGCTCTGGGTGGACCGCCCGCACGCGCCGGTGATCGCGCCCTACAACTATGCGGTGCGCCTGATGGAACTGCCCCAGGGCGTGTTCGGCATCTCGGTGGCCACCTACCTGCTGCCCGCGCTCTCCGGATTGGCGGCCTCGAAGGATTGGCCGGAGTTTCGCCGGTCGCTGCGGCACGGCATGGGGCACCTCCTGGTGGTCAACGTTTGGGCGGCGGTGATGTTGGTGGTCCTGGCCGAGCCCATCGTTCGCCTGTTGTTCGAGGGGCGGCGGTTCGGACCGGATGCCACCCTGCGAACCGCCTGGGCGCTCCAGTGTCTGGCACCCAGCCTGGTCGCCTATTCGCTGGTCAATGTTCTGGCCCGCGCATTCTACGCCCTGGACGACACCTTCACCCCCATGCGCATCAGCATCGTCTGTCTGACGCTCAACCTGGTCCTGTCCGCCGTGCTGGTGTTTCCGCTCCGCCAGGGGGGCTTCGGCCTGGCCAACACGCTGACCTCCGCCCTCAACGCGGTCCTGCTGGCTTACGCTCTGCGACGCAAACTCCGGCACCTGGAGTGGGGCGACCTGCGGGGCCTGACCCTCCGCGTGGCCGGCATGGCGGTGCTCACCGCCGGAGTCACTTGGTGGGTCCGGCACGGAAGCGCGGTCCAATGGCCCCCGGACACGCTGACCGGGCGACTTGCCCACGTCTTCGTTCCGGGCGCCGCCGGCACCCTCGTATACGCCCTGCTCGCCCGCGCGACACGGGTGCCGTTGGCCGAGGAACTGAGTCAACTCCTGCGTTCCTGGGTGACCCGCCGCAGAGGCTCCCGCTGAACGGCCGCCGAAGCCCGGTCGGCCCCGGCTTCAGGAGCCGTCGGACAACCGCGACCTGGCCGACAACCGCCGCCCGGTGGAAAAGCTGTTGATTCAGGAGACCCCTGCAGCATACACGTGGGGCGGGAATCGAACGGAGGAGGCGCAGCGCGACTGCGTCCCGTCCGGGCGATGCCCGGCTGAGAACCGCCCATGAACACCATCGCGAGACCAACCATGAAAGCCTCTCACCTTCCTCTGGCAGCCGTGTTCGGGATCAGCTTCGCCCTCGTGACGCCCTCCGGATTCGGCACCGAGGGCAGGGACTACACCCGGGAATCGCCCGAGGCGAAGGCGCGTCGCATGGCCTGGTTCGAAGAAGCGCGCTTCGGCTTGTTCCTCCACTGGGGCGTGTACGCCGTCCCCGCGGGCGAATGGGAGGGCAAGACACACTACGGGGAATGGTTCCTGGAAGAGACCCGGATGCCGGTTTCGCAGTATGAAAAATTCGCCGATCAGTTCAACCCCGTCCGGTACGACGCCCGCACCTGGGTGCGGCTGGCCAAGGCCGCCGGCATGAAATACATCGTGATCACCAGCAAGCATCACGACGGTTTTTGTCTCTGGGACTCGGCGGTGACCGACTGGGACATCGGTCGCACGCCGTTCGGCCGGGCAGGCCGGGATCCGCTAAAGGAACTGGCTGAAGCGTGCCGCGAGGAGGGGATCCGCCTCTGCTTCTACTATTCCATCATGGACTGGCACCACCCCGACTGGGGGACACGCCGGCCGTGGAACGACCGGGCAAGCGGCACACCCGACATGGACCGGTACGTGCAGTACATGAAGGCACAGCTTCGCGAACTGATCACGCGGTACGGCCCCCTCGGGATCCTCTGGTTCGACGGCGAATGGGAATCTCCCTGGACCCACGAACGGGGTGTGGACCTGTACAACCACGTCCGCAGCCTGCAGCCGGACATCATCGTCAACAACCGCGTGGGCAAGGGGCGGGCAGGCATGCAGGGCATGGACCGCGGGCGCGGCGTGGGCGATTACGGCACGCCCGAACAGGAAATCCCCGCCACGGGGTTCGGCCCCGGTGTCTACTGGGAATCCTGCATGACGATGAACGATCACTGGGGCTACAACAAACACGACCAAAACTGGAAGAGCACCCGCGTGCTGATCCGGAACCTGGTGGATTGCGCCAGCAAGGGGGGCAACTACCTGCTGAACATCGGTCCCACGGCAGAGGGGACGTTTCCCGAACCGGCCGTCCAACGCCTGCAGGAGATCGGCCGCTGGATGAGCCGCAACAGCGAATCCATTTACGGCACGAAAGCCAGCCCGTTCGAGTCGCTGCCCTTCGGCCGTTGCACCCAGAAACCGTTGCGCAGCGGCAACACCATCCTCTACCTGCACGTGTTCGAGCGCCCCGCCGACGGCCGCCTCCTCCTTCCGGGACTGGTCAACAGCCCGCTCCGGGCGCGATTCCTCGCCGATGACACCCCGCTGCGTGCCCGCGCCACCGAGGCAGGTGTCGTGGTGGAACTGCCCGAAACGCTGCCCGATCCCGACGTCACGGTCGTGGCGCTGGAGATCCGCGGCAAACCGCGCGTGATCAAACCCGATCCCTATGCCGACGAAACCCCCGAACAACGCGATGCACGGATGCGTTGGTGGCGGGAGGCGCGTTTCGGCATGTTCATCCACTGGGGGGTGTACGCCGTGCCGGCCGGGGTGTACAAAGGCCAGCGGATCCCCCGCCTGGGCGAGTGGATCATGAACCGGGCCAAAATCCCCGTGGCCGAGTACCGGGAATTCGCCCGGTCGTTCAACCCGGTCTTCTACGATCCGGACGCCTGGGTCCGCCTGGCCAAGGAAGCCGGCATGAAATACATCATCATCACCAGCAAACACCACGACGGTTTCGCCCTGTTCGATTCCCAGGCCAGCGATTGGGACGTGGTGGACGCCACGCCCTACGGGCGGGACCTGCTCCTGCCGCTGGCGGCGGCCTGCCGCAAACACGGCATCAAACTCGGCTTCTACTACTCGCAGGCGCAGGACTGGGTGAACGGCGGCTCGGCCAGCGGCGGCAAATGGGACCCCGCCCAGGAACGAGACATGGACGATTACATCCGCAACGTCGCCGTTCCCCAGGTCCGCGAAATCCTCACCCGCTACGGCGAATTCCCCGCCGTCCTCTGGTGGGACACGCCCGTGGACATGAACCGGGAGCGTGCCGATCAATTGATCCGCCTGCTGCGGCTCAAACCCGGAATCATCCACAACAACCGCCTCGGCGGCGGCTACCGCGGCGACACCGAAACGCCCGAACAATACATCCCGGCTACCGGATACCCGGACGGTCGCGATTTCGAGGTCTGCATGACCATCAACGACACCTGGGGCTACAAGAGCTGGGACCACAACTGGAAAAGCACCGAGACCCTCATCCGCAACCTCATTGACATCGCCAGCAAGGGCGGCAACTACCTGCTGAACGTGGGGCCGATGGCCGACGGACGCATCCCCGAGCCCAGCGTCCAACGACTGAAGGAAATCGGCGCATGGATGAAGATCAACGGCGAGGCCATCTACGGCACCCGGGCCAGTCCCTTCCGGCGCCTCCCCTGGGGACGCTGCACCGTCAAGCCCGACGGACGCCATACCATCCTCTACCTCCACGTCTTCCAATGGCCCACCAACGGCCAACTGGTGGTGCCGGGGCTGAAAAATCCCATCCAAAAGGCCTGGCTCCTGGCCGACCGCCGTGCGCGGCTCTCCATCGAAGCCGGCGAAGGAACCCAGATCATTCGCGTCCCGGCCGTGGCACCCGATCCCATTGCCACCGTCGTGGCCGCGCGGATCCCGGGCAGACCCGAGGTCGAACCCCTGCCCTTCTATCCGGAAGCCGATGGCCGTCTCCTGCTGGACGCCATGGAAGCCACCCTTCACGGCAGCCAACTACGGTACGAACCCGACCGCACCAAACGCTGCATTGGATTCTGGACCGACCCGAACGAGTGGGTCAGTTGGGACGTCGAACTGGATCGCCCCCGCCGGTATCGCATCCGCCTCTCCACCGCAGCCGAGGCAGAGGGAGCACGGCTGGTCCTTCGCGCCCGGTCGGCCCGGCTGGAGGTGGCCATTCCCCAGACAGGCGATTACACCCGCTTCCGCGAAACCGACGCCGGTGTGCTGGAGCTGCCCGCCGGCCGGTTCACCCTCGAAGTCCGGCCGGTCACCCAGGGTTGGCGTCCGGTCAACCTCCGCTTCCTGAGGCTGGAACCCGCTGACTGACCGCCCCGGCCGCCCCGGCCCGGTCCCACGCCCGCAAGCACCGGCCGTCGCCGAGCCGTTGCGAACCCGGCTGCCGCCGCCCGACCAGCGGCCCCAGGGGCCTGCCGGCACAAAATGCCGGTTGCGGCTCCGGCGCGCCGCGGTATGTTGGCATTGTGGATTGGCAACAGGCAGCCTCCCTGGTCATCGTGGCCGGCACGGCCCTCTGGTTGGGCTGGCGACTGGTACGACGCCGGCGGCAACCCGGCGGAGGCACCGGTCTGTGCGGTTGCAGCGGCGGTTCCTCCGGCCAAGCCGGCAGAATCATCTGCCGCGCTCGAAAGGGTGAACGACCTCAAATCGTCGTCCGATTTCGGTGACACATTTTCGCTTCTTCTCATGCTGATTCCTTGCACCCAGGAGATTTTCCCATGGCCACAATGAGATCCTCCGCTCATCTGCTGGGCCGACCCGCCATCAGTCGGCGCGACCCCTCCGAACAGGCACATTGGCAGCCCAACACCGACATCTACACGACCGAGGATGGCCTGGTGATCAAGGTGGAGCTGGCCGGCATGTCGAGCGAGAACCTGGAGTTGTTTGTCGAGGGCAACCGGTTGTGTATCCGCGGACATCGTCCGGACAGTTGCCGCGCCGCCCGCTGCAACTTTCTGGTGATGGAAATCAGCTACGGCCCGTTTGAGCGCGTGCTGGAGCTGCCCGACAGCTACGATTTGAGCCGCGCCCGTGCCGCCTACGTGAACGGCTTCCTCCGCATTGACGTCCCGCTGGCACGGGAGAGCGCGCCTGCAAGAAAGCGCCTGGCCGTCCGACCGGCTCCGGACGGTGAATGAACCGGCCCGTCGCTCCCGGGCCATCCCCTCCCTTCAGATGCCCAGCCCGAGGGATTCCACCGACACCGAGTACGTCAGCATCCACGATGTTGCCCGCGCAACGGGTGCGCCCGCGCGGATCTCGTCGCGTTCCCTGCCCGAGAGCCTGCCCGTGCTGGGATTGTCGGACATCGTGGTCTTCCCCGGGATGGTGACCCCCCTGCTGGTGGAGTCCGGTCCGAGCATCCAACTCATTGACGACGTGGTGGCAGGGGATCGCCTCCTGGGTGTGGCGCTGCAGCACCGGCCGGATGTCGAGAACCCGCGGCTGTCGGACCTGCACCCCGTCGGTTGCGCGGTCCGGCTGCTCAAGATGTTGAAGTTCCCGGACGGCAACGTCCGGATCCTGGTGGAGGGGCTGTGGCGGATCCGGCTGGACCAGGCCGTGCGCGAATCACCCTACCTGGTGATCCGCTACACCCTGCTGCGGGACGAACGCGATGAATCGGTCGAGACCCTCGCCCTGCTGCGCAACGCCCAGGCCGAGTTCCAGGACATCATGCAGCTGTCCCCGGCCATTCCCGAACCGGCCCGCATCGCCGCCCTCAACGCCGAGGATCCCGGCCATTTTGCCGATCTGGTGGCCGTGCACCTGAACCTCCGACTGGACGAACGGCAAAAGATCCTGGAAACCCTGCCGGTCCGGGAACGGCTCCAACAGTTACTGCCCCTGCTGCATCGGGAGCGCGAGGTGCTCTCGCTCAGCTCCAAAATCCAGGCGGAAGTGGCCACCTCCATCACCAAAACCCAGCGCGACTATTTCCTGCGCGAGCAATTGCGGATCATCCGCCGCGAGCTGGGCGAGGACGAGGGCGGCAGCCCGGAGCTGCGCACGCTGCGCCAGCGCCTGCAGGAGATCGCCCTTCCGCCCGAGGCGCGCGAAGTCGCCGAACGAGAGCTGGAGCGACTGGAACTGCTCCCACCAGCGTCCCCGGAATACGCCGTGGTCCGGAACTACCTCGACTGGATCACTGCGCTCCCCTGGGACCGAACCACCGAGGATCAATGGGACCTGGACCGCGCCGCCCGGATCCTGGAGGAGGACCATTACGGGCTGGACAAGGTCAAGGAGCGGCTGCTCGAGTTCATGGCCGCCCTGCAGAGGCGACGGGAAATCAAGGGACCCATCCTCTGTCTGGTGGGGCCGCCCGGCACGGGCAAGACCTCGCTGGGCCGCAGCCTGGCGCGCGCCCTCGGCCGCAAGTTCGCCCGCATCTCGCTGGGCGGCCTGCGCGATGAAGCCGAGATCCGCGGGCACCGTCGAACCTACGTGGGCGCCCTCCCCGGTCGAATCCTCCAAACCCTGCGCCGGCTCGAGAGCCGTAATCCGGTCATCGTCTTGGACGAACTCGACAAGGTGGGCAACGACGTCCGGGGCGACCCCGCCTCCGCCCTGCTGGAGGTGCTGGACCCGGCGCAAAACCACGCCTTCGTGGACCACTACCTCGACCTGCCGTTCGATCTCTCCCGCATCCTGTTCCTCGGCACAGCCAACTGGCTGGAACCCGTGCACCCCGCGCTCCGCGATCGGCTCGAGGTCATCGAACTGCCCGGATACACCGAGTCCGAAAAACTTCACATCGCACGTCGCCATCTCTGGCCGCGGCAACTGGAGGAACACGGATTGTCGCGACGCGAAGTGGTGCTGCCCACCCCCACCCTCCGCCGCATGATCCGCGAATACACCCGCGAAGCCGGGGTGCGCCAACTCGAGCGCGACCTGGCCGCCCTGGCCCGCAAAGCCACCCGCAGACTGGGAACCGCGCGGTCCCGAAACGCGCGTCGCCCCCTCCGCATCCGCCCGGCCGACCTGCCCGAATGGTTCGGTCCGCCGCGCTTCCCGGCCGAATCGCCGGAACGCATCCGCGACTGCGGCATCGCCCTGGCACTGGCCTGGACACCCTGGGGCGGCGAGGTCCTGTTCATCGAGGCCACCCGCATGCCGGGCCGGGGCCGGCTCATGCTCACCGGCTCGCTCGGCGACGTCATGAAAGAAAGCGCACGCACCGCGCTCAGTTGCCTCCGCAGCCGGGCCGCAGCCCTCGGGCTCAAAATCGAACCCGAGGAACGACACGACCTGCACATCCACATCCCGGCCGGTGCCGTGCCCAAGGACGGTCCCAGCGCCGGCCTCGCCGTGCTCGTGGCCCTCGCATCCCTCGAAGAACAACGGCCCGTGCCCTCCGACCTCGGGTTGACAGGCGAAATCACCCTGCGCGGCCGGGTGCTCCGCGTCGGAGGCGTACGCGAGAAACTCCTGGCAGCCTGCCGCCACGGCCTGCGGCGCGTGATCCTGCCCGAGGGCAACCAGGGCGACTGGGCCGAAGCCCCCGCCGAGGTACGCCGCCGCCTCAAACCCCTCTTCGTCCGCCACATCACGGAAGTGTTTCCCCTCGTCTTCGGCAAAGCATGAAACCCTGGCCCCGCAGGCACCTGCCGACCCGGATCGCCGCTCTGCTCGGGTTCGCCCTGCTGCTCCTACCGGGACGCGGCACAGCAGAAACCGGTCCTGCCGAAGAGGCAGGACTCGACCTCATCCGCCGCATCCGTTCCCTGACGCCCGAGGCGTCCGTGACGAATCGAGGGCGCTGGGTGGTGCGACCCGCCCGGCCCCGTGCACCATTCGAGATCCCCCTGCTCATGGCCGTGTTCCCCACGACCACCGGCTGGTGCAACTTCTACGAAATGGGACCCGACCCGCAGGACCGATCCACACGCCTGTGGATCCGCCACTCCGGCGAACGGCCACCCTGCGTGTCACTGGCCACATGGACCGGATCCGATCCCGCCCCGGACACGGGCAGGCCCCTGTCGGCCGAAGAGTCCATGCAGCCGTTGGCGGAAACCGACTTTTCCCCGGCCGACCTGGCCATGGCGTTTCTCTGGTGGCCGCGCCACCGGCTGATCCGGTCCGAAATGCGGCGCGGCCAGTTCTGCGACGTGGTGGAAAGCGAGACCGACCACACCCCGCCCGGTGGATATCTGCGGGTGCGTGCCTGGTTCGATCGCGACACCGCGGGCCTCGTCTACGCCGAGGCCTTCGACGCCCATGGACGCTTGCTCAAGGAGTTCCTTCCCCGCCGGTTCCGAAAGATTGACGGCCGGTGGGAGGTCACCGAACTGGAAATGATCCACCGGCAGAATGGGTCCCGCACACGCCTGGTGCTGGAACACTAACCGCAGCCGGCCCGGCCCCTCCCCCGCCGATCATCCACCACCGCTTCAGTCCGCCGTTACCTCCCGGCGCGCAGGCGGCGGGCGGCTTCGACCATGTGGCGCAGGGCGGGCTCGACTTCGGCCCGGCGGCGCGTCTTGAGGCCACAATCGGGGTTGACCCACAGCCGCTCGGCCGGGATCACCTCCAGCGCCCGTTCCAGCAACGCCTCGAGCTCTTCCACCGACGGCACGCGCGGCGAGTGGATGTCGTACACACCGGGACCGATGGCGTTCGGGTAGCGGAAGCGCCGGAAGGCCTCCAGCAACGCCATGCGCGAGCGCGCCGCCTCGATGGAGATCACGTCGGCGTCGAGCGCGGCGATGGCCTCCAGGATGTCATCGAAGTCGGCATAGCACATGTGCGTGTGGATCTGGGTCTCGTCGCGCACGACGCAGGAGGCAAGACGGAAGCATTCGACGGCCCACTCGAGGTAGGCAGGCCATTCGCGGCGACGCAGCGGCAGTCCTTCGCGCAGGGCCGGTTCGTCGATCTGGATGACGAAAATGCCGGCGGCTTCGAGGTCGGCCACCTCGTCGCGGAGTGCCAGCGCGATCTGGCGGCAGGTGTCGGCCCGGGGCTGATCGTCGCGCACGAAGGACCACTGCAGGATCGTCACGGGGCCGGTCAGAATGCCTTTGACCGGACGTGCGGTGCAGCGTTGCGCAAAGGTGGTCCAGCGTACGGTCATGGGGCCGCGCCGCGCCACGTCACCGTAGAGGATGGGTGGGCGCACGCAGCGCGTGCCGTAGCTCTGCACCCAGCCGTTGCGCGTGACCAGAAAGCCCTGAAGCTGCTCGGCGAAGTACTCCACCATGTCGGAGCGTTCGGGCTCGCCGTGCACGAGCACGTCCAGCCCGATGGCCTCCTGGCGGGCGATCGTCTCGGCGATGGTGGCTTCCAGAAACTGCTCGTAGGCCTCGCGGGACAGCTCGCCCCGCCGGAAGGCCGCGCGCTTCCGGCGCAGCTCGTCGGTCTGCGGAAACGAACCGATCGTGGAGGTGGGCAGTAGGGGCAGGTTCAGCCGTGCGCGCTGCAGCGCGTAGCGCTCGGCAAAAGGACGGCCCCGGCGGGTCATCTCGGGCGAAAGCGCGGCCAGGCGCCGGCGTACTTCCGGATCGATCCGACGCGGGGAGGTCAGGCGTTCCTGACGCGCCCGGCGGGCGGCTTCGAGCCGATCGCGTACGGCCGCCTCGCCCTCGTTGATCAGGCGTTTGAGCGTGACCAGCTCCTCGAGCTTCTGGCGGGCGAAGGCCAGCCAGGGACGG
Organism: Limisphaera sp. 4302-co; assembly: GCF_049537155.1. NCBI lineage: Bacteria > Pseudomonadati > Verrucomicrobiota > Verrucomicrobiia > Limisphaerales > Limisphaeraceae > Limisphaera > Limisphaera sp. 4302-co. Next base: position 395,797 of record NZ_JBMVQZ010000002.1, on the reverse strand, counting down.
ATTTCCGGGTCGAGTTCGGATTCAGCGTCCAGGTCGATCGGCACGTGCAGCAGCGAGCAGGAGGGACCGATCCAGACCCGTTCGTGGCCGAGCGCCTCGACGGCCCGCCGCAGCATGGCAGCGGCCGCGTCGAGATCGGTGCGCCAGACGTTGCGGCCGTCTACCAGCCCCAGCGAGAGGATGCGATCCTCGGGCAGGTGCGCCAGGGCCGGCTCGAGTTGCTCGGGCGCGCGCATCAGATCGAGGTGAACGGCCGCCACCGGTAGCGAGCACGCCAGCGGCAGGTTCTCTTCGAGGCCGCCGAAGTAGGTGGTCAGCACGAGCGCCGGGTGTTCGGGCCGGCTCAGCGCCGCATAGGCCTGCTGGTAGGCCTGGCGAGCGCCGGGCGACAGGTCGCGCACCAGACAGGGCTCGTCCATCTGCACGTAGCGGGCGCCGGACGCCTTCAGGCGGTGCAGCACCTCGGCATAGACGGGCAGCAGGCGATCGAGCAGCGTCAGCGGGTCGAAGTGGGCCACCGTCGCCCGACCCAGCAGCAGGAACGAAACCGGTCCCAGCAGCACCGGCCGCGTTTCGATGCCCAGCGTCTTTGCTTCCAGATACTCGTCGATGGGTTTCGTGGAAGCGAGCCGGAAGGTCTGCTCCGGGTGGAATTCAGGCACCAGGTAGTGATAGTTCGTGTCGAACCACTTCGTCATTTCCAGCGGCGGCACGCCGGTGCCTTCCAGTCCCCGTGCTTCCAGCTCTTTTTCCTGGACGCCCCGGGCCATGGCAAAGTAGGTGGCCAGGTCGACGGTATCGCCTTGCCAGCCGAAGCGCTCGGGCACGGCGCCCACGAGCGCGATCGTGTCGAGCACGTGGTCGTAGAGCGAGAAGTCGTTCGAGGGAATCTGGTCGATCCCGGCCTCCTGTTGCCATTGCCAGTGCCGGGCGCGGAGCTGACGCGCCGTCTCCAGCAATTCGTTTTCCGAGACCCGTCCGGCCCAGTAGCCCTCGACGGCCCACTTCAGTTCACGCGCGAGCCCGATGCGGGGAAAACCGAGATTCGTTGCCTGGATCATGGATCGTTTTGTGCTGGCCTGGTTGCTTCTCAAATCACGGGTTTACTCATCCCACGAGAGCGCGGCGGCCTGCTGGTATTCGGTGACCCGCGTCTCGAAAAAGTTCTTTTCCTTGAGCAGGTCGATCGTTTCGCTCATCCAGGGGAACGGGTTTTTCGAGCCGTAGCGGGCTTTCAGGCCGATGCGCTCCAGACGTCGGTCGGCGATGTGCTGGACGTACTCCCGGAACATGGGCGCCGTCAGGCCCAGCACGCCGCGCGGCAGGCAGTCGTAGGCGTAGGCCACCTCCAGCTCGGCGGCCTCTTCGATGAGCTGCTGCACCTCGCGCTGAAACTCGGGCGTCCACAGTTCGGGGTTTTCGGCCTTGATGCCGTTGATCAGGTCGATCCCGAAGTTCAGATGGATCGTCTCGTCGCGCAGGATGTACTGAAACTGCTCGCCGATGCCGGTCATCTTGTTCTGGCGGTGGAAGGAGAGGATCATCGCGAAGCCGCTGTAGAAGAAGATCCCCTCCATGATCACGTAGTAGCCGATCAGGTTTTTCAGAAAGGCCTGAGCGCCCTCGACGGTGGCCGTGGTGAAGTCGGGCCGCAGCACTTCGCGCGTCAGCTCCATTTCGAATTCGTCCTTGCGGGCCACGGCCGGGATTTCGCGGTACATGTTGAAAACCTCGCCCTCGTCGAGGCCCAGGCTTTCGACGATGTAGAGGAAGGCGTGCGTGTGGATGGCTTCCTCGAAGGCCTGGCGGAGGAGGTACTGGCGGCACTCCGGGTTCGTGACGTGGCGAAAGATGGCCAGCACGATGTTGTTGCCCACCAGGCTCTCGGCCGTGGCGAAAAAGCCCAGGTTGCGCAGGATGACCAGCCGTTCGTCGTCGGTGAGCTTATTGGAGCGCCACAGCTCGATGTCGCGGGCCATGGGGATTTCGTTGGGCATCCAGTGGTTTTTGCAGCCGTTGAGGTAGTGCTCCCAGGCCCAGGCGTACTTGATGGGCATGAGCTGGTTGACGTCCACCTCGTGGCAGTTGATCAGGCGCTTGTCTTCGACGCGGATGCGGCGCGATCCGAAGGCAGGAAGCTTCATCATGGCTGTACTCGGTTTTGGTGTTGGTCGAAATCGTGGCAACGAACAGAGACTACTGGCAGGCTTCGCAGCTTTCGTCGTTCGGCGAGCAGGCGGGGCCGTCGCGGCGGACGACGATGTCGCCCGAGGGCGAGCGGCTTTTCATCCAGCGGGGCTGGATGCCGCGGCGGTTGATGTCGAGCGTGGATTTTTCGATCTGGGTGGCGGCCAGCGCCCTCAGGTAGTAGGTGGTCTTCAGGCCGAGTTGCCAGGCGAGCTGGTACATCTCGCTGAGCTTGCGGCCGGTGGGTTCGGCCAGATACAGGTTGAGCGACTGGCTCTGGTCGATCCACTTCTGGCGCCGGGCCGCGCACTCGATGAGCCAGTGCGGTTCGATCTCGAAGGCCGTCCGGTAGCGCGCTTTCAGCTCGGGCGGGATGCGGTTGATTTCCTGCACCGAGCCGTCGTAGTACTTCAGATCGTCCAGCATTTCCTCATCCCAGAGGCCCCGCGCTTTGAGATCGCGCACGAGGTAGGGGTTGAGCTGGGTGAATTCGCCGGACAGGTTGCTTTTCACGTACAGGTTCTTGTGGGTGGGCTCGATTGACGGGCTCACGCCGCAGATGTTGGCGATGGTGGCCGTGGGAGCGATGGCCAGCACGTTCGAGTTGCGCATGCCCTGGCGGCGGATTTTCTCGCGCAGCGCGTCCCAGTCGAGGCGGGCCGTGCGCGGGACGGGCACAGGCTCGCCGCGTGGGGCTTCGAGCAGGTCGAGCGTGTCGAGCGGCAGCAGGCCGCGATCCCACTTGGAGCCCTTGAACGTGGGGTAGGCGCCCCGTTCGGCCGCCAGGTCAGACGAGGCCTCGTAGGCGCAGTAGGCGATGAATTCCATGAGTTCGTCGGCCAGCTCCACGGCGGCCTCGCTGGCGTAGGAGAGCCCCCGACGGTAGAGCACGTCCTGAAAGCCCATCAGACCCAGACCGATCGGCCGGTGGCGCAGGTTCGACGTGCGCGCTTCCGGAATCGGGTAGAAGTTGAGGTCGATCACGTTGTCGAGCATGCGCACGGCCGTGCGGATCGTGTCGCGCAGCTTTTCCCCATCCAGCTCGCCCCGCTCGTCCACGTGCGCCACCAGGTTGATGGACCCGAGGTTGCAGACGGCCACCTCCTCGGGCGAGGTGTTCAGCGTGATCTCGGTGCAGAGGTTCGAGGAGTGGACGACGCCCACGTGATCCTGGGGCGAGCGGATGTTACAGGGATCCTTGAAGGTGAGCCAGGGGTGGCCGGTCTCGAACAGCATCGAAAGCATTTTGCGCCAGAGATCGACGGCCTCGACACGGCGCCAGTTGCGGATGCGTCCGGCTTCGGCCTCGTGTTCGTAGTGCTCGTAGCGCTCGCGGAAAGCCCGGCCGTACAAGTCGTGCAGGTCGGGCACCTCGTCGGGCGAGAAGAGCGTCCAGTGCTTGCGTTCCCGCACGCGCTGCATGAACAGATCCGGGATCCAGCAGGCGGTGTTCATGTCGTGCGTGCGGCGGCGTTCGTCGCCCGTGTTGCGGCGCAGCTCCAGAAACTCTTCGATGTCCAGGTGCCACACCTCCAGGTAGGCGCACACGGCTCCTTTGCGTTTGCCGCCCTGGTTGACGGCCACGGCCGTGTCGTTGACAATCTTCAGGAAAGGGATGACGCCCTGGCTGCGGCCGTTGGTGCCTCGGATATGGGCACCCAGGGCGCGGACAGGCGTCCAGTCGTTGCCCAGTCCGCCGGCCCACTTCGAAAGCAGCGCGTTGTCGCGGATCGCCTTGAAGATGGCGCCCAGGTCGTCCTGCACCGTGGTCAGGTAGCAGGAGGAAAGCTGGGGATGGGGCGTGCCCGCGTTGAAGAGGGTGGGCGTGGAGTTTATGAAACGGAAGCTCGAAAGCGGCTCGTAGAACCGGATGGCGCGGGCGGTGGGATCGTCTTCGGCGAGCGCCAGCCCCATGGCCACGCGCATCCAGAGGAACTGGGGCAGCTCGAAGCGGCGGCCTTCGGGCTCGTGCAGCAGGTAGCGGTCGTAAAGCGTCTGCAACCCGAGGAAGGTGAACCGGCGATCGCGTTCGGGATGCAGGGCGGCGGCCAGGCGGTCGACGTCGAACGTCCGGAGCAGACGCTCGTCGAGGCGACCCAGGCGGACGCCGTGCTCCAGGTACGCCCGGAAACCGGCGCGGCAGACTTCGGCCTGCCCGGAGGGAGGTATCGGGCGGCCGAAGACCTCCCGGTAGAGGGCGTCCAGCAGCAGCCGGGCGGCCACGTACGTGTAGTTGGGTTCGCGTTCGATGTGCGTACGGGCCGCCAGAATCAGCGCCCGGTCGAGTTCGTCTTCTAGAATGCCCGGATAGACCGTGCGGAGCAGCTCTTCCCGGACCAGCTCGGGATCGACGTCGTCCAGTTCGTCGCACGCCGCTTCGATGCGGGCACGCAGCGCCTCGTGCGGGAACGGCGCCTCGGTGCCGTCGGCGCGGCGGTAGGTGAGCTGCTGGCGACGGCGCGCTTCGGCGCGGGCCTCGCGGTAGAGGATGTAGCGACGGGCGACGGCGTAGCGCCCGGCCCGCATGAGCGTGCGCTCCACTTCGTCCTGAATTTCTTCGACGGACACCTCGGCGCGGTCCCGGCACCAACGCACCACGGCGCCGGTGAGGGTCTCGATCTCTTCGGACAGTTCGGCCGAAAGAGGCGTGTCGGCAGGTAGTTCGAGCGTGGCGCGGAAGGCTTTTTCGAGGGCGCGCCGGATGCGTTCGGGGTCGAACGAGACGCGTCGGCCGTCCCGCTTGACGACGGTGGGCAACCCTCCGGTTTGACTCGCTTCCTCCGCACGGTGCTCCGGCGGGGCCAGGGGTTCTCGGGACTCCAATTGCGGCGGAAGGCTGGTCGGAGTGAGACTCTGTCCGGCAGAGGCGACTCCGCTGGAACCTTTCCGCGTTTCAAGATCCGTTGCACAAAAGCTTTCGGTGCCCGCACGAAGGGGCTCCGCCGGCCGAAGTCGGCCGCCGTCGGAAACTGGCATGGCAAGTGGTGATACGAGCGCGGCCGCCAAAACCGCGCCATTTCGTTCCTCCCCATCCTGTCGTTTGGCGCGACAGCGATCCCGTCACCCAACGGGATCCGATGAGCGTGAACAAGCAGGTCTTCTGGCTCCGAGGTCATCCTACTCCGCCGGCCTTCCCATCCGAACCGGACAGTGGCCTTTTTGGCGTTTCGTCGCTCGTTACAGCGGCGCAACCGCGCGGGATTCGCACCCGCTTCCCTATTCTCCCCGCAAGGGGCACTTGTTCACGGGTGAATCCGGAGGAAACCCGGATTCTTCAAAGAACGCGCTGCAAGATGACGGGATTTTTACGGCTGTCAAACCGTTTTCCGAAACGGAGCGGAACCCGGTGGAACTGCATGACTTTCTCCGGAAAACCGCACCCCGGATGCCGTTCACGATCTTGAACAAGCCCGCTTCTCGTTCCCTTTCCGGAGAGCCTTCGATTGACGGGAAAAGCCCGGCCTGTTACAAGGCGCGGTGCGTTCCTGGAGCGCGAGGCAACGTCCCATGGCGAAACAAGCAAAACCCAAGTACCGGCGCATTTTGCTCAAACTCAGTGGCGAGGCCCTGGGTGGGCCGCAAGGTCAGGGGATCGACCCCGACGCCGTCCACCAGATGGCCGAGCAGATCCGGGAGGTGCGGGACCTGGGCGTCCAGGTGGTGGTGGTGTTGGGAGGCGGGAACATCTTCCGCGGCCTCAGCGGCAGTCAGAAAGGGATCGAACGCGCCACGGCCGATTACATGGGCATGCTGGCGACGGTGATCAACGCCCTGGCCTTGCAGGATGCCTTGGAACAATTGGGCGTGCCCACGCGGGTCCAAAGCGCCATCACCATGCATCAGATCGCAGAACCGTTCATCCGCCGCCGCGCCGTCCGACACCTGGAAAAGGGGCGCGTGGTCATCTTCGGCGGCGGCACCGGCAACCCGTACTTTTCCACCGACACCGCCGCAGCGTTGCGCGCCAACGAAATCGGTGCGGAGGTCATCCTAAAGGCCACCAAGGTGGACGGCATCTACGACCGCGATCCCAAACTCCACCCCGATGCCCGCCGGTTCGATCGCATCACCTATCTGGAGGCCCTGCAGCGGCAGCTCAAGGTCATGGATTCAACGGCCTTCTCGCTCTGCATGGATAACAAAATGCCCATCATCGTCTTCGACCTGTTCAAACCGCACAACCTGAAGAAGGTCGTCCTGGGCCGGAAGGTCGGCACACTGGTGACCGCCTGAGCTTCCGCCTCGAATGTCGGCCCGGCCGGCGAACACACCCGGGCCTGTCCGATTCCTCCAGGTTCACACGCGCTCCCACCCGGCCGCAAGGACCGCTCAAACTCCCCCAAGGCAGTGCGGCCAGTCCCGCGGAGGCAATCCGGCCTGCCGTGGCGTCCGGCCCGGTCCCCTTCCCGGCCGGACGGTTCCCCGCACTCCGGCACCTCCGAAAAAACGGGAGGCCCTCCCTGCGCCTCAGACAGGGAGGGCCCGAGACAAACCTTGGGCGGCTCCGGCGCCCGGGAGCGACCATCCGGTCATGACTTGTCCGGTAAACCAAGCCGCTTGCGCACGGCCTCAAAACCGCCGCCGCCGTACCCGACCATCCGCCCCACCTCCTTGCCGTCGGCATTCAGCAGCACCAGCGTGGGGTAACCTTCCACCTTGAACTGCTCCTGCAGCTTGCGGTTGGCCTGCTTGCGTTGTGGCGACTGCTCCTTCTTCCGCGGAAAGTCCACCTCCACCAAGACCAGGTGTTTCTCGGCGTACTCGGCAAATTCGCGGGTATCGAACACGTCCTTCTTCAGGCGGATGCAGAATCCGCACCAGTCGGAGCCGGTGAAGTTCACCAGCACCTGCTTCTTTTCGGCCTTGGCCTTCTCCAGCGCCCCGGGAAGGTCCTCCAGCCAGACCGGTTCGGCGGCAACCAGCGTGGACACACAAAACGCCGCCGCGCAGGCAAACGCCCATCTTCGAAGTGTCGCTTTCATGCCCCAACCATAGACCGCCCCGCCCGCATGCGCCAGTGCGACCCCGCGGCTCCGGTTGGCAAAATCCCACCCCCCAAGGAGTCAAACGGACGAGGCCCCTCCCACGGGCCATAAGAAAAAGTCTGTCCCGCGGGAGTTGCAAAAGCCAAGCTCATACGTCAGAATCGATCACGAACCATATCTTAACCTCGATCGGCTGCGATCATGAAGAACCGAATCCCCACCTGCTGCGTCGTGCTGGGTCTGTTGCTCGGTCCGGCCTTCCCGCCCGCGACCTGCGCGCAGGACGCCGGCGTGCTGCCGTTGCCCAAACCCCGCATCCACGGAGGCAAACCACTCCTGGAAGCGCTCCAGGAACGGCGTTCCACACGGGCGTTTCGATCCGACCCGCTCCCGCCTGAGATTCTTGGCAATCTACTCTGGGCCGCCTTCGGCGTGAACCGGCCGGACGGGCATCGCACGGCGCCGTCGGCGATGAATCACCAGGAAATCGACGTTTATGTGGCCACCGCCGACGGGGTGTTCGTGTACGACGCGCGTGCGCATGCGCTTCAAAAGGTGCACGGGCGGGATGTCCGGGCCGCCACGGGCCTGCAAGATTTCGTGGCGACCGCGCCGGTGAACCTGGTGCTGGTGGCCGACTGGTCCCGCATGAGCCGCGTTCCGGAGGAGAGAAAGCCGGTTTGGTCGGCCGTCAGCGCCGGTGCCATCGTTCAGAACGTGTACCTCTTTTGCGCGTCGGAAGGGCTCGCCACGGTGGTGCGCGGCACGTTCGACGAGTCCGAGCTGGCCCGTGCTTTGAACCTGCGACCCGAACAAAAGATCGTGGTCGCTCAAACCGTGGGCTGGCCCGCCGGCACAGCCGGCACGGGTGCCGCCCGGCCGCGGCACCCGTGAAGGAGACGACCCGCTTGCCGAGCCCCATTACCGTGGGCCGTGGCCGCACCACCCCTCGGTCCGGTTTGCAAGGCGGACAAACCGGGGTAGGCTGATCTCATGCGATTTGCCTCGCGCACGGAAGCCGGCCAATTGTTGGCGGAGCACCTGATCCGGGCCGGTGTGACGGCTGACCTGGTGGTGGGCCTGCCACGGGGCGGTGTCGTGGTCGCGGCGCCGGTGGCGCAAGAGTTGGACGCACCCCTGACGGCCTGGGCGGTCCGAAAAATCGGTCACCCGCTCAACCCCGAGTTTGCCGTGGGCGCACTGGCCGAACCGGACGTACTCTGGCTGGACGAGCGTTGGGTGCGCAACGACCCCGAAGTCCACCGCGCCCTCCGCCGCATCGTGGCCGAAGAACAGGCCCGCATGCAGGCACTGGCCCGCTTCCTCCATCCGCAGGGGCTGCCGCCCGTCCGACATCGGAGGATCATTCTCGTGGATGACGGCCTGGCCACCGGCGCCACCGCGCACGCCGCGGTGCTGGCACTTCGCAAGCACGACGCAGACACTGTCCACGTGGCGGCGCCCGTGGCGTCCCCGGAGGCCGTGGAACGACTCCGGCAGGCAGCCGACGGGGTGCACGTGTTGCGGGCCGATCCGGATTTCACCGCCGTGGGACACTACTACGCCTCCTTCGAGCCTCCCGACGAAGAGGAGCTGCTCCAGCTCCTGCGCCCGTCCGACGAATCCTGATCCCGGTCCATGCCCGAACTGCCCGAAGTGGAGGTCCTCGTCCGTCACCTGGACCCGCAGCTCCGGGGACAGGCGATTCGCCAGGTCGAACTGTTGCGTCCGTCCATCCTGTTTCCACCAGATCCGACCCCGGCCGATCGCGTCTTGCGGGGCCGCCGGATCCGCCACGTCCGGCGCCGCGGCAAGTACATATGCGTCGAACTGGACCCCGCACCGGGAGTGCCCGGTTTGTTTTGGATGCACCTGGGCATGACCGGCCGGCTGTGGCTGCAGCCGGCGGGCGCCCCGTTGCCCCCGCACACGCGAATGTTCTGGGACTTGAACCGCGCCCGGCTGGTCTTTTCGGATCCCCGCGGTTTCGGCCGCTCGGGCTGGGATGAGGCGCCCCTCCGCCGGTTGGGTCCCGAGCCGCTGGAACGAACCTTCACCGCGGCCCGGCTGGGGGCTCTCCTGGTCTGCTCCCGTCAATTGCTCAAGGTACGGCTGCTCGACCAGACGGTCGTGGCCGGCCTGGGCAACATCTACGTCTGCGAAAGTCTGTGGGAAGCCGGCCTGTCGCCGGTCCGCCGCTCGGACAGGCTGGCCGGCACCGAGGTCGCGCGTCTGGTCGCCGCCATCCGCCGTGTCCTGCGCCGGGCCATTCGGTTCGGGTCGAAGTTGAACCTCGATTGGACCGGAACCGGTCGGGACCGGCTCTTCTACTTCGGGCGGGTCGCCGGCAGTTCATCTCCTCCGCGGGAACGTTTCGCCGTTTACGAACGGGAGGGCGATCCGTGCCGCCGTTGCGGCGCGCCCATTCGTCGCATCGTGCTCGCGGGGCGCGGCACCTATTTTTGTCCGGGCTGCCAGCCCTGAGGTGTGTCCCCGGGGGAGGTTGCGCATGGGGCTGCTGCCGATCCCTCGCCGGACGAGGGCGGCTCCGAGGCCCGGGCGGTCGGGCTCGCGTCCTGTGTCCTGGCCAGCCCCAGCAGCTCCGCCCGGCACTGGATGAACTGTGCCAGGACGCTCACCGCGATCTCGTTCACCCCAATGGCGTGGATCGGCAGTCCGACCGGACACACCACACGGTCCAACTGCCCGGCCGTTGCCAGCTTCTGGCGAAGGAACTGTTCCCGGATCAACCGGGCCTTGCGCCGGCTGCCGATCATGCCGAGAAACGCGAACGGCCTGTGGATCCACTCCGACAACACCAGCGCATCGTGCTGGTGGCCGCGGGTGACAATCAGGCCAAAGGTCGGCACCCGCGGAAGCGGCTCGTGTAACAGTTCGTGCCACGGGCCCACCCGCAGGATGGTCGGCTCGGGAAACAGCCGGTGATTCGCAAGCCCGGGCCGGTCGTCGAAAACGGTCACCGCAAAATCCAGCTGCAGCGCCAGCGGCGCGACCGCCTGGGCCACGTGACCGGAGCCGGCGATCCACAAGGCAAACGGCGGATGAACGGTCTCCTCATAGAGCCAGGAACCGCCCGGCCCCTCGACCCGCGCGATGGAGAAGTCCTCCCGCACACCCCAGCGCACCGGCTCCGTCGCCTCCGCCAGCTCGGCCCACAAAGGCCCCACGCGATGTGCGTCCGGCAGGATGAGTCCCTGGACGCGTCCCCCGCAGATCAGGCCGTCGTCCCATCCGAAGTCATGATCCAGCAGGAGGTCGAATGTGTCCGGTTTGCCGGTTCGCAACGCCCGCAGGGCACGTGCCTGGACCTCGGCTTCCAGACAACCGCCGCCCAATGTGCCCACGATGCCGCCCTCCGGCAGGAACAATGCCTTGGCCCCCGTACGCTGCGGGCTGGAGCCCTTCACCCGCGCGATCAATCCCAACGCGAATGGACGGCCCTCGGCGGACAGCCGGGCCATTTCCTGGTAGATCCGTCGTGTCATGGCAGGGACTCCCTGCGGCGACGCCGCCCCGATCAGAACAACGTGTTCACCAGCAGGCTCATCACGCTGAGCGGCCCCTGGTCTTCGAGGCCCTCCGTGGCCTTGTCGAGCTTCTGCAACGTCAGCCGGGCGTTGCGGTAGAGCGCGTCATCGTTCACCAGCTTGCCCGCCGAACCCTCGCCCCGGTTGATCTTCTGCAGGATTTCGCGCAGTTGGGTCATGGCATTGGTGGACTCCCGGTAAAGTGCCGGATCGGTGATCAAACGGCCCAGGGTACCCTGACCCGCGCGCGCCTCGGCCACCAACCCACGGGCCTCCTCCACCGCACGATCGACGGTGTCCAGCGTCCGGTCCAGGTTCGACACCGTGTTCAGGGCCGCCGCGTGCAGGGTCTCGTCGTAAATCAGGCGTCCCACCGTCCCCTCGCCCGAGCGGATCCGGGCCGTGACGTCGCGCAGGTTGGTCAGGGTCTGGCTCAGCGTGCCGCTGTTCTGGCGCACGAAATCGGTCAGCGGACCGAGCAAGTTGTCAATCTTGTGCCCGGTGAAACTGCGTGTGAGGTTTTCCACGCCGGAGGCCACGTTGTCCAGACGCGCCATCAGCGCGGCGAAATCCGGTTGCTCCGTCGATTTGAGCACGGTCCCGTCCTCGGCCCGGGGCGCATCCGGCCGCCCGAAATCCAGCGACACATAGTTCTGCCCCATCAACCCTGTGAACTTGATGGTGGCCACACACTCCGTGTTCACCGGGTGATCCGGCCTGAGTTTCATGGTCACGCGGACCCGATCGCCCTCGAGACGGATCGCTTCCACGCGACCGATGTCCACGCCCGCCATTTTGACGCGGTCGCCCACCTTCAACTCGAGCGCGTTGCGGAAGAACGCATGCACGCGCGGTCCCTGGCGGAGACGCTCCAGTCCACCGGCCAGCTCCATGACCAGCACACCGGCCACCAGGGTCAACGCCACGAACATGCCCAGCCGGGTCTCCAGCGAATCTTTCATGCGCGCACCTCCTGGGTAGGTTGCAGGCTGGCCGCCTGCAGGAATCTTCGCAACACCGGGTCCGAATGGCTCGCCAGCCGATCCGGCCGGTCCACCGCCACGAGCCGGCCCTCGTTCAAAAAACCGATCCGGTCACCCACACCGAACGCCAGGGCACGATCGTGGGTCACCACGATCGAGGTGACCCCGATCCGATCCCGCAGGCTGACGATCTCCTCGGCAATCACCTGGGCCGACAAGGGATCCAGTTCGCTCGTCGGCTCGTCGTACAGGATCAGTTGCGGCTCCATCACCAGCGCACGGGCGATGGCCACCCGTTTGCGCATCCCCCCGGAGAGTTGTCCGGGCAGCTTGTCCTCCGTGCCGGCCAGACCGACCAGCGCCAGCTTCTCCGAAACAATGCGCCGAATCTCTTCGGGCGGGCACAGGCGGTGTTCGCTCAGGTACAACCCCACATTCTCCGCAACCGTCAGCGAATTCAACAACGCCGCCGACTGAAACACCATCGCCACCCGGTAGCGGTCCAGGACACCGGGTCCCCGCACCGGTTCACCGTTGATCCGGATTTCACCGGCATCCGGCTCTTCCAACCCGATGATGTGCCGCAACAACACGCTCTTGCCGCTGCCGCTGGGCCCCATCAGCACAAACACCTCGGCCGGGTCCACCGAAAAACTCACCCCCCGCAGCACCTCCTCGGCGCCGAACCGCTTGCGCAGGTCCCGCACCTCCATCGCCACACCGCCCGAACGTTGGTCCGAAGCCGCGTTCATGAAAGCAACAGCCGCGTCAGAATGTAATCCGACACCACGATCAACACGATCGAGTTCACCACCGCCTTGGTCACCGACCGGCCGATGCCCCGCGGCCCACCCCGTGTCACCAGGCCCTGATGACAACAGATCACCCCCACGATCCACGCGAACACGAAACTCTTGAACAGACCGTTCAGCACGTCCTCCAGCGCCACGACGTCCCGCAGATTCTCGAAAAACGCCCGGAACCCGATGGCGATCCGGTCGTTGTACGCCGCCACCAGCGCGCCCCCGAACCAGCCCACCATGATCGCCATCATCACCAGCAGCGGCAGCGCCAACGCCAACGCCACCAACCGCGGCATCACCAGAAAATGCACCGGATCAATCCGCATCGTCCGCAGGGCGTCTATCTCCTGGTAAACCTGCATCGAACCAATCTCCGCGGCCATGGCTGACCCGTTCCGCCCCGCTATCAGGATGGCCATCATCACCGGAGCCAGTTCCTTGCAGATGGACACACCCACGATTCCCCCCACCGCCGCCGCCAGCCCGCGGTCCACCAGCACCGGCCCCGTCTGCAACGCCACCACCGCCCCGATGAAGAACGACAACATGCACACCATCAGCAGGCTGGCGTTGCCGATCTCGTAAAACTGCTCGAACACCTTCCGCCGGTGCCGCCACACCAGCGGCAACGACCGGAGCGTGCGCCCCAGCAAAATCACCATCTCGCCCAGGTTCTCGAACATGCCGGTCCCTCAATCCGCAGCGGCGGCCCTTTCCCGTTCCCTTCCGGGTGTCAACGCTCCCCCGGCGACCCCAACGGGCTTGTCTCCCTCGCGCGGTTGCGCAGGCCGCCTCCAGACGGGCAATCCCAGCAATCGCCACCGCGACCCGTCCCCGTCCGATTCATACCGAACCATCCCGAACAGCAGCGAGCACTTTCGGCCCGCCGGACCGCCATCCCAACGCCAGAGATTCCACAGAAACGACCTCCCAGACCGGCCCGTCACGGGATCCTCTTCCGCGCGCCAGACCGACCACAGGGCACTGTAGTTGCGCTCCACGCCCGGGTTGCCCGGCAGGACCGGCTCCAAAGGCGCCAACACCTGCAGCCGGCTGCGCCCCAACTCGTCCTGCCGATGGGCAAACAACGGCCACAAGGACCGTCTCAGACGCCGGCCCTCCACCAGCCGTTCCTCCACCTCGCGATACACGAACAATCCCATGCGCGTGTCCGCACGCTCCATCCCGGCCGTCCGGCTCCGCCGCTGCTGCCACAGCGGCCACAACAGAAACTGCCGTTGCCCGTTGGTCCGGACCGAAATCCCGTAAAACGGCCAGAATCGATGCGTGGCCCGACCGGGTCCGTCGCCCCAAACCACGAACGGCCACGGCGCGCCCACCTCACGGTACCCGGTCGCCGATTGGGTGCTCACCGCGACCCCAAGTGGCCAGCCCCATGACCGGCTGCGTCCCCGCTCCGATGCGCTCTCCGCGTAGAACGGCAGAAACATGCGCTGATGGCCCGGACTCTCCGTTCCCAGGCCGGTTCGAACGTCGAAAAAGACCGGCCACAACACGAATCGCTTGCGGTACCCGGAGGAAAGTTCCGTCTCGCCCCAGGCATTGGTCTGCAGCGTGGGCACCTTTTCCTCCCGACCGTAAAACGGCCAGACCTGCCAGCCTTCCAACCCGGGACCGTACCGGCGGTGATAAACCGGGTAGAACCAGTTCTCCGTCACCACCTCGCGCTTGCGGGTGCGGCTCCAGAGCGGGAAGAGCACCACGTCAATTTCATCCCGGAACAGTCGCTTCTCCAGATGCCCGTAAAAGGGGAGGAACGCGAACGCCTCGCGTTCAGGATCCTCCGAACGCTGCCAAAACAGGACGGGAAACAACGTCCATCGCGCCGTGGTCCGCTGTTCCTGATCGGCACCCCGGCTGCCGGACAAAAGCTGCATCAGCTGCCAGCGCGCCTCCGACCCGGTCCGATCGTACGTGAACAGGGGATACAACACATCCACCGAGAGGCGGTCCTGCCCCTTCCAACTCTCGACGGAGACCACCGGATGAACCGCCCACATCCGGGTGTCCTCGTCATCCTCCCGCGCGAACAACGGGCCGAGTGCCTCGGTCCGCTTGCCCTCCTCCAACGTCAGGGGGAAACGATGAACCAACGGCCCCGACTCGAGGGCCGTCAGGCGCGCGCCCGCAGCCAACCACGCCACCAACACCATCGGGCGGACACGATCACGGAAGGTTGCACACACTCCGCGCGCTCCATTAAACCACGCACCCGCGGCCGTCAAGCCGGCCGCCGCCACCGGACCGCGGCCCACCGTTGCCGTCGCGCCGCAAGGTCCCGCGGGTCACTCCCAGTTGATGCACCAGCCGCAGCTCGCGCCACAACGTCTCCCCGCGGACCTCGCCCCGGAGCAACGAGGCGTAACGCGACAACGTTCGCACCACCTCGTCGGCCGTCTCATCGAGGAATTCGATGCGAAAATGTCGCACGCCGGCCCGCGCCAGGCGCTCGGCATATTCGGCACCGGTCTGGGCCCGCGCGTTGAAAACCGTGTTCCGACACCCCGCGTCGGCCTTCACCGGATGCAACGCACCCACCCGGTCCCGTAACCAGACCCGGTGCTTTTCGCAGGGCCGGCCACAATCGCGATAATCATGTCCCCGGGACAGAAACGCGCAGAACACACAATGCTCCATGTGAAACATGGGCATGTGCTGGTGGAGCGTGACCTCGACGCAGCCGGGCGGCAGGGCGCGAACCAGCGCCTCCAACTGGTCGGCGTCCAGGTCATAACTGGCGGTCACCCGCTGCAGGCCGAACCGTTCCAGGAAAAACTCCGCGGCCAGATGATTGGCCACGTTCAATGTGGCATCGCCCACACAGGGGCGGCCCGAAAAGGCGTACAGCTGGTCGGCGTTGCGCACCAGGAAACCGTCCGCTCCGCAGGCCGAAAGTTGGCGCAGGATCCAGTCCTCACCCGGCTTGCAAATCCGGGGACCGGCCACCCAGACAGTCGTGGCGGCCGTCGCCTCTGCATCATGCCGACGCACGCGCCGGACCGCCGCCACGTATTGTCTCGGGTTTTCAAAATCGCAATACACGGTCGTGGCGCCCCACTGAAGGGCGGCCTCCAGCTGGTCCATGGAGCGAACCAGCACAACCAGGGTCGGACCGGTCCCGGCGGGGCTCTCCTCAACAGGATCGCGCCCGGCCCGGCAAGCCGCACGGATCACCGGCTCAGGCCGCACGGTCCAGCGGGGCGGTCGCCGGCGCAATTGCTCCAGCCGCTCCACCGCCGCCCTGCGCATGCGGTTCAGCTCGCGAAACGGCAACAGGACCTCGCCCTCCCACGCGCATTCCAAGCCGGCCAGGTAAAAGGGCGTGCCGCCCAGCCGGCCGAGCTGCGCCTCCAACACCGCGCGTCCCAGCGGCCGCTCCCGGGCCGGCTCCAACGGCAGTTCCGAAAGCACCCGCACTTCCCGCCCCTGCTCGTCCCGCACCACCAGTTCCAACGGTTCACCCGCACGGCCGCTGACGCGCATCGTCACCGGCCGCCGATACCGCGGCTGTTCACCTTCGAACGTGCGGCGCCAGCATCGTTCCAACACCGGGTCGCTGGTCTTCCAAACCTTCTGCCCGGGCCGCACTCTCGCCCAGCGAATCGTTCCCGCTCCAAACCGCAGGCGCAGCAGCGGCCGGCCGTCCTGTCCCTGACCGGCCGGCTCCACTCCATGGACCCGGCCGCCCTCCTCCTCCACTTCCGGGTTCCCGGCATCGAACACCACGCCGTCACCCGGGCGGACCGCCCCCGCCGCAGCCAGGACCACCGACCCCTTTTCCACCCGCAACACCTCGCCCAGGCACACCCCCCGCTTTTTGCCATACCGCCCGTGAACCAGCGCCTGGTTGTCGATCCCCTCCAACCAGCCCGTGTACAACCCGCGGGAGAACGCCATTTCCAGACCGTAACGCGTCTCCGCATCCGCCGCATACCGCGCGGGCAGCTCATCGGGGGCGCGGGCGGAGGCTGCCAGCTCGTCCAGGGCCCGGCGGTACGCACGCGTCACGTTGGCCACGTATTCGGGAGACTTCAGCCGCCCCTCGATCTTCAGCGAGGCCACCCCGGCGCGGATCAGATCCGGCAACAATTCAAGTCCCATCAGGTCCTGCGGGCTCAACAGATACTGACGGTCGCCCAGCGGAACCGGCCGTCCGTCGGCCACCAACCCGTACGGCAAACGGCATGCCTGGGCGCATTCGCCGCGATTGGCCGAGCGCTGCCCCAGCGACTCGCTCGTCAGGCACTGGCCGGAATACGCCACGCACAACGCCCCGTGCACGAACACCTCCAGCGGCATCGGCCGGCGCTGCGGATCCCGCTCCTGCGCCTCCCGGATGCGGCGGATCTCCGCGATCGAACATTCCCGCGCCAGCACCACCAGCTGGCAGCCGAGTTCACGTGCCAACTCCACACCTGCGGCACTGGTGAGGGTCATCTGGGTGGACGCGTGCAACGGAAAATCCGGCGAAAGCATCCGCACCAGCCGGGCCACACCCACGTCCTGCACGATGACCGCGTCCACGCCGGCCGCCATCATCGCCCGCAACAACGCCTCGGCCACCGGCAGCTCAGGCTCGAACACCAGCGTGTTCAACGTGACATACCCGCGCACGCCCCGCAGATGCAACCACTCCATCAGCGTCGGCAGTTCCTCCACCGTGAAGTTCCGGGCCCGCATTCGCGCGTTGAACGCTTCCAGCCCGAAATAGATCGCATCCGCCCCGTTCTCCACCGCCGCGCGAGCGCACTCCCAATCCCCTGCCGGGGCCAGCAGCTCGGGCAACCAAACCGGCCGACACGGAGAACCGACTTCGTCGGCCTCCGCCCCGCACGGTCCGGTCCGGGTTGTCTCCGTCGTTTCCACCGGGGCAGAAAAGTGGTCCGGACCCATCCCGCTGGCAAGGTCAGCCTGCCCGACCCCGCTCTGCGCGGGCCTCCCGGGTCTCCTCCGATCCGGACTCTCCTCCGCCGCCCGGCCAACCGGGTGGCTGCCCATGAACCGGTCCCCGGAGCAGGCCGGTCCAAACCCCCGTGCCCCATGCGGCATGCACCAGGCACAGGATCCACGGAAGCACCAGCGCACTGCGCACATCCCAGCCGGCCGGCCGCGGCCGTCGCGACAAACCCGCCGTCGCCAGCAACAACCATCCCGCGTACAACCCGGCCCAGACGGCTGCCGCCGGCAGCCACCGCCGGTCCGCCAGCGCGGCAGCCGCCCACCCCACGTTCGCCGCCATCCACAGCGGCGGCACCAGATGACGCGGCTGCAGCGACCACGGTGCCATCACCAAAAACCGGCCCTTCCAATGGCCGTACCGAAAATACTGGCGCGCCAGCCGACCGCAGGTGGACCGAACCCGGTACTGCGCCCGAACCCACGGCAGCAACCAGACCCGTCCGCCCGCCCGGCGCAGGCGATAGTTGAACTCGTAATCCTCGTGGCAAAGAAAACCCTCGTGGAACAACCCCAGCCGCTCGAACGTCTCGCGCCGCGTCACCCAGAACGGCACACTGTCCACAGCCTGCGCACCGGCCTCCGCCGACACGGTCCGGTACCGCGCATTGCCCACCCCCCAGGGCGAACCCACGGCCCGTGCCACCGCCGCCCCAAGCCACCCCTTCCCCACACAGTCCCAAGCCCCGCCAGCCACGGCCGGACCCGTTTCGCGCTCCAGAAAGGCGGTGCACTCCCGCAGGTACTCCGGAGGCCAGCTCCCGTGCCCGTCCAACCGCGCCAACCACTCCCCACGCGCCGCTCGCAAACCGATGTTCAACGCCACGGGAATGATCCGGCGCGGATTCTCCAACACCCGCACCCGCGGATCCTCCCGCGCCACACGGGCCAGGATGGCCCGCGTGCCGTCCGTGGACCCCCCATCCACCACACACACTTCCAGTGCCTCCCCCGGCCACTCCTGGTTCAGCACCGATCGGACGGCCTCCTCGATCGAGTCGGCCTCGTTCCAGACCGGCATGATGACCGAAACCAGCCGCGCCATACACCGCGCCGATCCGCCCGGGGCCACCCCATACCTCTGGCCAACGAACCCAGCCCCCCGCCGGGGCCCGGCGCCTCACCGGCCGGGCGCCACGCCCCCTGCCACACCGGCCCGCAAAACCAAGGGCCGATACCGGGCTGCCGCACCCGCGCCCTGCAGCCACCCGCTCCCGCCCGCCCCGAAACCTCCCGGGAGCAAGTCAGGTGGCCCGTGACGCCCCCGCCTTCTCCAAACGAGCGACAAACCGCCCCAACCGGTTCATGGCCTCCTTCAACTGTTCCATCCCCGTCGCGTAGGCACAGCGCAGGAAACCCTCGCCGCACCCGCCGAAGGCCGTGCCGGGCACGGCTGCCACCTTTTCCTCCTGCAGAAATCGCAGGGCAAACTCCCGGGAGCTCAGTCCAAAGCGCCGGATGTCCGGAAAGGCATAAAACGCACCGCGCGGCTCGGGACACGGCAGGCCCAGATCCCTCATGGCCGAAGCCACGAAATTCCGGCGCCGCCGATACTCGTCCACCATCTCGCGCACGTCCACCTCGGGTCGCGCCAGAGCCTCCAGGGCCGCCTTCTGGCTGAGCGAGGAGGCGCAGAGCATGGTGTACTGATGAATCTTCATCATCGCCTCGATCAGCTCCGCCGGCGCACAGGCATAGCCGAGACGGAACCCCGTCATGGCCCATGCCTTGGAAAACCCGTGCAGGAAGATGGTGCGCTCCCGCATCCCCGGCAGGCTCACCAGGCTCACATGCGGCGCGTCGTACGTGAGCTCGGCATAGATCTCATCCGTGATGACCAGCAGATCATGCCGGCGCACGAAGTCGGCGATCTCCTCCAGATCCCGCCGATCCATCACCGCTCCGGTGGGGTTGTTGGGGAAATTCAGCAGCAGTACCTTGGTCCGCGGCGTCACCCGCGACTCGAGCATCGAGCGCGTCAGCCGGAAACCGTCCTCGGCACGCGTCTCCACCGCCACCGGAACGCCGTGCGCAAACTGAACCAGGGCACGATACGACACGTAACACGGCTCATGATACAGCACCTCGTCGCCCGGATTGATCAGCGCGCGCAACGCCAGATCCAGCGCCTCGCTCACCCCCACCGTCACCAGAATCTCCGTCTCCGGATTGTACTCCGCCCCGAACTGACGCGCCACGTACCGTGACAGGGCCTTCCGGAGCTCCAGATACCCCAGGTTGCTGGTGTAATGCGTGGCCCCGCGTTCCAGCGCAAACACCGTGTATTCGCGCACATGCCAGGGCGTGTCGAAATCCGGTTCCCCGATGCTGAGACTGATCACGTCCCGCATCGTGCTGACGATGTCGAAGAAATCCCGGATGCCGGAGCGGGGAATGTCCCGCACCTGCCGCGCCACCCGGTCACGGAGAGACAGCGAGCCGTTCATCAGGAGTCTCCGGATGCATCAGAACACCCAGGCGCTTGTAGGTTTTCAGCATGAAATGCGTGGCGGTGGACAACACGCCCTCCAGCGGCGCCAGTTTCTCGCTCACAAACGCCGCCACCTCCCGCAGGTTCCGCCCCTCCACAAACAACAGCAGATCGTACGCACCGCTCATCAGATAGGCCGATCGCACCTCCGGAAACCGGCTGATCCGCTCCGCAATGCGGTCAAACCCACCTTCCCGCTGGGGGGTGACCTTCACCTCGATCACCGCCGTCACCTTGTCCAGGTCGAGCCGGTCCTCGTTCAGAATCGCCTGATACCCGCGGATGATCCCCGCCTTTTCGTACTCCCGAATGCGAGCCTCCACCTCCTCCACCGAGAGGTTCAGCATGCGGGCGATCGTCTCGCGCGATTCCAGCGCGTTGCTGGCCAGGATCTTTAAAAGTTCGTCCATAGGATTCCCCTCGCGAACGTTGGGCCGCAACCTAGCGGCTCAAACCTCACCCGTCGAGAGTGAAAGCGATCAGATCCCCGGCGCCACCAAACCGGCCCACCCGGGACGCCAGCAGCCTCTCGAATCCCTCCCCACCCGCACCGCGTCACGGAACAGTCCGGGGAACCCACCACGGAGGAACCGATCCCGCCCTTCGCAGAACACGAAACCATCCGCACCCGAACCACGCCTCGCGAAAACGGCAGGAGCCCGCCTCGCCGCAGCTCCCTGTCCGCCGTCCAGGCGCCAGCCAAACTCTCAACCGAAGTTCACTGCGGGTCCCAGGCATGGGGCCCGAGGCAACGGGCCCCCATGGCCCCATCAGGACCTCAAACGCTTGGACGCGTCCATCCGCGAACCGTGCCCCCCCTCCGCCTGCAGTCCAACCGCACGGTCGTGCCCGCACGGAACAAAACCGCGCCAGCCCATGGTCCGGACTCCGCGCGGCCACCGCATGTCCGACCGGGCTGATCACAAACGAACGAAAAACGTGTTGACAGGTTTTTTATGCCATTAACGGGCCCGTAAAGCCCAAGCGCCATGAACCAGACCCGGTTGCAGACGTCCGAACCCCTTTCGGTCTCCGCACAAGCGGGCGGTCGGGTTTTCCGCACTTCCAGCCCGGGTCGCCTGCGCAGGAGCCGAACACACCTGATCCAAACGAACGACAAGGAAACCCCTCGCGCACACGGTTGCTCGCCGCAGGCAGGCACATGCAAATGCACCCGCCGCGTTCACGGCCCTGGCCATTGGTGCATGCATCCCGGGCCGGATCGCCACCGTGCCGGCCCAGCCGTGCCCCAACGCGTTTTCGTCCAATGAGTTGAAATCCATTTGCACGGAATGCACCGACTCCGGACCCCGGCCCAAGAATAACGGCGTCCCATGTTCCTGGGTCACCGCCAACCAAATCGTCTTCTGCGATGCAGCCTCCGGGTCAAGTGCCTGACCATCCCGAACCCGGACGGCACCCCCGTGAAGGCGTGGGTCACCATCACCGAGCGCGCGGGAGGAATCTGTACCAACGGCACTTGCAAGGACTTCACCCAGACCAACGCATGGGAGCAATGGTTACCCGTTCGCATTTCCATCGGGTGTCACCCGTAAGCTCGGTGTGCAACCTTTCCCATCAAGGTCCCGTGGAGCCGAAGAAGCCCGCCCCCCGGCCGCCGGGACGGCCCCTTGTTGACAGCCTGTGCGTTCGGAGTTTCCAACCCACTGGACTCATGCGAATCATCCTGACCGTTGCGTCTTCGATCCGGGTCGGTTTGTGTTGGATCGTCCTGGGCGACCGACCGCAGGCGGGGGTGGTACCGGCATTGACCGTCGAGGGCACGGCCGCTTGGGGAACTCCGGATACCACCGACCCGTGGGTCTATCGCTTCCAGATACGCCTCCAGGACCGGCGGTGAGAGATCCGGCTTGAGCCCGCACTCACGCCCATCGAAGACACCCGCGGCTACTTCCGTCACCTCGCTGCCGGTGACGAAAACACCGTGTATTTGGTCACCGAACGAACCTCGGACAAGGCCATCAAACAGGTCATCCCTGTCCCCCCCACCTTCTCCAAAGGAAACGGGCATCCCCAACACCCTTCACATCACTGAACACACCAACGGAGTGCCTTCTGAGGTGCACATGGCGGCTGCGGTGTGGTTGGCGTTCGCTTCACACGGACATCTGGCCGGGCTCAAACCCAGTGATCTGATGAGCACGCCCTTTTCCACAGGGGTGACGTCGGGCAACCCCGTGAATTCATCGGTCGCCCATTGGTATCAGGAGGCCACCTGGTGGAAGAAGCTGCCCGGCTCCTGGGGTGTGCCGGCCCTGCTGCACATGGCCGAGGACGGCGAACTCAAATGGTACGTCGGCATGCAGATCCGCGGGCGCGGAGAACGCCACCCGGTCCCATTCGACAAGGGTTTTATCAACATCGTCTATGAAGTCCTCGAAACCCGGACTTCGACGGCTGGCGGGTCCCGTGGCGAGCCCGTCTCAGCCTGTACCAGCTGAAGTCCTACTGGGGTGAGCGGCTGGACCCTCACACGGGCTTCTTTGAAACCCAGGGCGTCAACATCCGGGCCGAAAGAATCCGGACCCACAACGATGCCATCGTCCTTTCTCCGCCCATCCGGGGAGTAGCCATGGTCGACGATCACCGGGTGCGCTCCGAGGGCCGGCAGGGTTTGGTGACTTACGCCAACACCAACCGGATCCTTTCATTGGAAGAGTTGCCGCAGGCAAAGCCGGGGCCGTATTCGGCTTGGGAACTTGCGCAGGGCAACTGGTCGGCCGTCGCCCGCGGTCAGCGGCTGGCCGAGGCGGAGACACGGCAGGCCCGCCGCGCGGTGACCTACCGGCGGATCCTCATCACCAGCAGCCTCGTCCTGGCGCTGGCCATCGGCTGGACCCTCTACAGACACCGCATCTCCCCGGCCGGCAGGGCATTCGGTCATAAGCCGCCTTTTTCATGACATGGTTGCAAAAGAGGGTCCATGGGGATGAGCCGGCCTGATGCCCGGGCCCCCGGGCCGGGCACTTGAGAGCGGTCCACACAACGAAAGGTTGCTTGCCTTGCCCGTCGGGAGTCGGCCGCACCTGTGCCTAACCGCACTGCGGCGCTTCACGGCGGTGCTGCTGGGGCTCACGGCCCTGGGAAAAGCGGTGGACCGGCCACGGACAGTGTAAGGGGTAACGACCCGGTGTTGCAACCGGACCGGCGCTGGGGCGGACCGGTGCCGTGCTGCGGCAGCTGGTTATGGAAGGTTACCCGTGGACAGGTCGGTTGCGCGTGGCCCAAGGTCTTTTGCTCCTGTCGCTCGGCGGTAATTTCGTGGTTTGCCACGCAGCCCTGGCGGGTGATCGAGCCACAGGGTGCGGATGTGTGGGCTGGCTTGACCCGACCAGGGAGTCCCGCCCGAAAACGGAAGAACGGATGGCAGTGGGCATGGCCACCGGGATGTTGGTGTTGGGGATCGTCACCCTTGTGGCGGCCCGGAGAACTGCAGAGGCGGAGGCAGAAAGCGGACCGGACAGCGGATGGTGTTACAGCCTGTACTGTGGGAACGATGACTGCGCCACGGCAGCCGCTGTGTACAAACGCCACCGGGGTAGGCTGTTCCGTCAGTGGCTGCCTCCCGCGCCTGAGTCCGAAAACTCTGGCGCCCCGACAGAGCGGGACTCCGAGGGCTTTCCCAGCCCCAACGTCCGGTGGCGTCCACTGGAGTCCGCCCACCTTCCCGCAGTCAGCTGCCGAAGAGCTCATGGTTCGAGCATGGTCCCTGCTGGACCAAGCTCCCAATCTCCCATACCAAGGGAGTGTTGGCAGGACGGTCGGATCGGAGGAGCGGCCGTGGACCGCACCGAGGGTCTCGCGAGCCCCCCCACCAACGCATGGATAGAATGAACAACATGGCTCCAACGCGGCGGGTTTCCCACGCCGAGGGCGTGCTCCTGCTGGTCGTGGCGCTGTTCCACGTCGGGTTGCTGGTGTAGGCGGCCTGGAGAGCGACAGCATGGCAGGGGACGACGAGGGCGGTCACCTCCCCTCAGGCATCTGGCACTGGCAATCCGGGGAATCTGATCTGTACCGTGTCAATCCGCCGCTGGTTCGGTTGTGGGCCTGTTGGCCGGTACGGGAGGTCGCAGCGGAGCAGATGCCGGCCTGGGTTGAAGAGGCTTTTCAGGTCCGGCGCCCCGAGTTCCTGCTGATGAGCCGGTTTGTGCAGGAGCTGGGTTGGGAGGCCCAAATGCTCCTGTTCCGGACGCGGCTCATGGTGCTGCCGCTGAGCCTGCTGGGATCGTGGATCTGCCGCCGGCGGGCCCGGGCAGTGTTTGGGGCACGGGCCGGGCTTTTCTCTGCGATGCTGTCAAGCGTGAGGCCGAACGTTTTGGGACATGGCCACCTCATCACGCCCGACCTGGGCGCGGCGGCGATCGGTTTGGCAGCCGGATACGTGTTATGGCGGTGGTACAGGCAGCCCGCGCCCGTCCGCGCGCTGGAAGCCGGAGTGCTTCTGGGACTTGCGCTACTGACCAAGTTCACCTGGATCGTACTCGTGCCCCTGTGGCCACTGATCTGGTTCTTCCTCTGCCGTGGGGTGGGCATGTCAGGGCGCGCCCGCGCCCTGGCGGCGGGAAACGGTGCAGATGGCGGCGGTCCTTGCCTCGGCCTGGCTGGTCCTCCGTGTGGGATACGCCTTCGAAGGCACGATGCGTCGCCTGGGGGATTACCCGCTCAGTTGTCGCTGGTTGACCCGGCCGGGAGACCCAGCCCGTGGCGAGCTCGGCAGGATCAACCGGTTCCAAGGCACATGGCTGGGGTCAGTGCCGGTGCCGCTTCCGTTTAACTAAGTACTCGGAATGGACGTTCGACAGAGCGAGTTCGATCCTGGCAACCGGTCCCATCTGCGGGGTCAATGGCGTCATGGCGGTTGACGGTATTACGATTTGTACGCCGGGGGGGTGAAAGAGCCGGTGGGAATGTTGTTGCTGGAGACAACGGCAGGGTTCCGGCTGGCCCGACGGCGGCTACCCTGTCCCGTGCTCCCGGATGAGGCGGCTCTGCTCCTGCCACCTCTGGCAGTGGTGGCCCTGGTCAGTTCACACACAGGGTTCAACCATCATTTCCGTTACGTGTTACCGGTCGTACCGTTTTTCTATGTTTGAGTCGCCCGGGTTGTGCAACGTTTGCGGTTCGATCCGGACGCCGCCACCCTCTGATTGACCGGGCTGGCAGCATGGACGGTCTTCAGCAGTCTCCGGGTGTACCCTCACAGCCTGAGTTACTTCAACAAATGCACGGGGGGTCCGGAAAACAGGTGGCGGCATCTGCTGCACAGCAACACGGACTGGGGCCAGGACCTGGCCCGGCTGCGGCGCTGGGCGGAGACGCATCCGGATGCCCGCCCGCTCTACGTGACGGCGGCCGTCTCGGCCAGCCCGGCACTGGAAGGATGGCACTGGCTGCCGCCGCCCGTGGACCCAAGCGAGGCGGACCCGATCGTCCACGCCGATCGTCCCGTGGGCCTACAACCTGGCTGGTACGCGGCCAGTGTCAAGGGTCTGCAGGAACGGGATGGGGGTGTGGCTTATCAGCGTATCGCGCAGCCGATGGGCCGCATCGGATACACCCTCTGGCTTTATCATCTGACGGAATCGGATGTGGTGAGGATCCGGCTCCGGATGGAAGAGGGGAAAGCAGGATGGACTGTTTCGGGACCGACGGGTGGGGCTGCATTCACCACCCCTGGCAGCCGGGCGTCTCTCTCCATCCGAGTCGCCACCGGGCAGGAGTCCTTCACTTTCGAACCGGTGGGCCGGCCCATGGCCGGGCTTGCAAGGGAGAGCGAAAACGCGGCGCGTCAGAAAGGCCCGGGCAGAAAACGGAACCGGCCATCAAAGGTCTTCGCCGGACCGGCCGATTGACCGGCCAAACGGCGCGGGATGCTTCAACGGCGCGTCCAAAGACTGAAGCGGCCGCTTCCGGCTTGACTCCAGAGAAGGGAGTGTCCGACCAGGTGGAAAGTGAACCATGCGCCGCTAAAAGGAGCAGCGCACCGGGGGCTCATGTCCGAGGCTTTCATCCAACCATCTCCGTCCCGGTCACTCCGACGATCGGTCTCCATCCGACGACAGGGCCACCGGGCGGGGCGGTGTCGGTGGGAATCCCCTTGTGAGACCTCTGACGGTAATTAGGATGGAAGCGGTCAGTCATGAATCGCACGCCGCGCATCCTGATCGTGGACGACGATCCCGGCCAACGCAGCCTGCTGGAGTCGTTTCTGCGCGGCCGGGGCTACGTCACCCTGACGGCCTCCACCGGGGAGGAAGCCCTGGCCGTCCTGCAACGCGAACCGGTGGATCTGCTGATCTCCGACGTCCGGATGCCCGGAATCTCCGGCCTGGAAACCCTGCGCCGCGCCCGCCAGCAGAATGCACTCCTGCCGGTCCTGCTGGTGACCGCCTACGCCGACATCCGCGAAGCCGTGGGGGCCATGCGCGACGGCGCGCTCAATTACCTGCCCAAACCCATAGACCTGGAGGAACTGCTCCAGCACGTCCGGCAGGCCACCGGCCAGTCCGCAGACCGGACCGATCTCGGGCCCTTGCCGGAACTGCCGCCGGACGTGGTGGCCGTCAGCCCGCAGATGCGCGCGCTGCTTCGCGACGCCGCACTGGTGGCCCGGTCCGAAACCCGTGTCCTGATCACCGGGGAAAGCGGCGTGGGCAAGGAAGTCCTGGCCGATCTGATCCATGCCTGGAGCCCGCGCGCCCACGGCCCCCTCATCAAGATCAACTGCGCGGCCATCCCCGAGACCCTTTTGGAAAGCGAACTGTTCGGCCATGAAAAGGGCGCCTTCACCGGCGCGACGCGCCAGCGGATCGGCCGGTTCGAGGAGGCCCGCGGCGGCACGTTGTTCCTCGACGAAATCGGCGACATGGCGCTGCCGCTGCAGGCCAAACTGCTGCGCGTCATCCAGGACGGCCGTTTCCAGCGCATCGGCTCCAATCTGGACGTTCACTCGGACGCGCGGATCCTCGCCTCCACCAATCGCGACATCGAAACAGCCGTGCGCGAGGGCCGGTTCCGGGAGGATCTCTATTACCGGCTGAACGTGGTGGAACTTCACGTGCCGCCCCTGCGGGAACGGCCCGAGGACATTCTGCCCCTGGCAACCCATTTCCTGCGCCAGTTTGCAGGAGGCCGCGCGCGGTTCGCGCCCTCGGTGGCGGAGATCCTCCAAAGGTACGCCTGGCCCGGCAACGTCCGTGAACTGCGCAACGTGATGGAACGGGCCGCGCTCCTTTGCCGGGGGGAACTCGTCCTGCCGGAACACCTGCCCGCACGCATCCTCCGCAGTGTGGAAGAACAGGGGGAACCCGGAGGTTCGGAGGAATCCCTGCGTTTGGAAGAGGTCGAACGACAGAAGATCCTGGAGACCCTGCAGCGCTGCGGATTCAACCGCACCGAGACCGCCCGCGTGCTCGGCATCAGCCGCCGCACCCTCGTCTACAAACTTCAGCGCTACCGCGAAGCGGGGTACAGGGTGGACCCGCCGGACCACTGAGACCTGCTCCCGCACTCACCGGCCACAAACAATCCTTCCCACGCCCCGGCCACATTCGGGCCCGGAGGGACCCGACTCCCCCATGGGCACGCGTGAAGATCGCCGCTCCGACAGCCTCCTCCCACGGAGATACTCCTCCCCGGCATGCACCCGCCGGAGCAGCGAGATCAACGAGAACACCGCCTCCACACAACCACAGAGATACAAAAGACAAGAACAACCCTCTCTCCCAAACCACAGAGCACAGATATTCTCTTCCTCGTTGGGCGAAAGCTGTCCCCTGCCCGTTTGGGTTCATCTGAGCAGCAGCATGTGCGCCCGGACACCGTGCTGTCTCCCGTGCGATCCCACCGTCCCCGAAAAGGCCGCGGCTACGGATCAACACCGTTCGTTCCGGCTTTTCTCTTTCCTCTCCCTGTGAAGCCCGCCGCGCGCTGTGCGCCTCTCCGAGATTGCCGCGATTCCTCCACGGGCTCATCAGCCGGCACGGATCGCAGCCGGTTACGGCCGCAAGGCGTGGCCAGTGGCCCGTCGTGATCATCAAAAATGGCTTTCAAATTCGTAGGTTCCCGATCCGACGGCAAACACGGCGCGGTCGCCCTCCATCCGCAGAAATTTCACCCACGCACTCCGGGCCGCCGGTTGGTTTCCCTCTGTCACGTCCTCCGCCCGTCGGGCCGGCATCCAGATTGTGGCCGTGGTGTTGGGCGGGATGGTCACCCGGAGCTGGAATACATGGTTCTCGCGTTTCCACTCGCTTGCAATGAGACCGCGAATCGAGTCGTACCGTGCGCGCGCCCGGGTGAGGTCGCCCACCGGATCGGGTCGGATCACGATCTTCTTGAATCCCGGCCCCTCGGGATCGCATTCGATGCCGCAGAGGTCCTTGTAGAACCACTCGGTGATGTGTCCCAGCATGAAGTGATTGTGGGAACCGGTGCGCCGCGCGTCCCAGAACTCGGTCAGCGCGGTGGCGCCCCGCTCGATCTGGCAGCCGTACCCGGGCGGGTCCCGCCGATTGATCATCCGGTAAACCACGTCCGAATGCCCGTTTTCCGCCAGGGCCTGCACCAGGAACCGGAATCCCACGTCCCCGGCCGTCATGGCGTAACCGCGCACGGCGAGATCGCGGATCAACGAGCCCAGCACCTCGTCCCGGTGACCGGGTTCGGCCAGCTCCATGGCCAAAGCGATGGCGTTGGCCGCCTGCGAGCCGGTGGCGTAGCCGCGCCGGGCGGGGTCCCAAAACTCGCGCCGGAATGCCGCGCGGATGGCCTCCGCCTTGCGCGCGAATGCATCGGCCTCCTCCGAACGGCCCAGCAACCGGGCCACGCGCGCCAGGGTGGCAGCGTCGAGATAGTAAAACGCCGTGGCGGTCACCTGCGGAGGAGTTAGCTCGGCCCGGTTGACGCGCGCGGGGCCCCAGTCGCACCAGTCGCCCAGCCCCTGATCCAGCAGACCGTCCTTCGCGCGGGCGTCCAGCCAGGCGAAGTAGCGTTTCATGCGATCGTAATACTCGCGCAACAAATCGAGATCGGCGTAAAAAAGGTACTGCTGCCAGGGCACCTGGATGAAGGCACTGCCCCATTCAGCGGCGGCGCGGAATGCACCGTCGAACACGGTGTGTTCAGGGGCGATATTGGGTACAAGGCCCTCCGGCAACTGTGCGTCCGCCATGTCGTGCATACCCTTGGTGAAGAGACGGCCCAGATCGAACTCGTAGCGGATGGCCGGACCGTTGAGGTGGTACTGCTCCAGCCAGCCCAGCTTCTCACGGTGCGGGCAGTCGGTGAGAATCGAGACCATGTTGGCCCGTTGCGCCCAGCGAACGAGGTCGCGGATTTGGTTCACCAAAGGGTTGGAACACTCGAACTCGCCCACCGGCTCGGATGTGGAATGAACCAACACGCCCTCCAGAGAGACGATCTCCGGCAACGGACCACCCGGTTCGGCCGGAAACAGGCGCGCCTCGAGATAGCGGCAACCGACGTAGTAAAACTGTGGAAACCAGGTCTCGTCCGGGTCACCGTCCGATCCGGCGACCTGCCCGGGTGAACCGCCGCGGAGCGTGTACTGCCACCAGGAAATGCCGCGGTTGGTGCTGCCCATGGTCTGACGGTCAATCGAACCATCGGGGAACAGGATCTCCGCAGGTGTCAGGCGGACCGCGCTGCCGGCGGGACCACGAACCGTGAGACGGGGCATCCAGGAGGCATTTTGACCAAGGTCGTGGATCCAGACGTCCGGTGCCAGCTTCCGGACGGCCACCGGTTTGCGGGTCTCGATGGGCCGGATCGGCAGGGCGGCGGCATGATGGCCGCGCAGGGTGGGTGCCGGTCGGACCACGGCCACGGCGTGCTCCCAATCACGGTCGTCGAATCCGGGCAGTTTCCAGCCGCGCGGTTCCTTCCGCGCATCGTAATCCTCGCCCCCGTAGATGCTGCTGTAGGTGATGGGACCCGGATGAACCTTCCAGCTGGGGTCCGTGCCCACGAACGCCGTGGTGCCGTCGGCGTATTCCAACCGCAGGTGCACGATGGCACGGAGGGGACCGAAAGATCCGGTGAACTTGGCGAAGCGATGACGCCGCACCACGTGATACATCCCGTTGCCGAGCATGAGGCCGATTGCGTTCCGTCCGGGTCGGAGCAGCTCGGTGACGTCGTACGTGTCGTACAAGGTGGTCTTGCGGTAATCGGTCCAGCCGGGGGTGAACAGGTCCTCCCCCACCCGCCGGCCGTTCAGGAACATCTCGTAATGGCCCAGGCCGCAGACGTGAACGACGGCACGGGTCAGGCCGGTGCGAACCTCGAACTCTTTGCGCAGGATCAGCGCCTCCGTTTCAGCGGGTGCACAGATCCACCGGCCGCGCCACTCGGCGGGGTCGAGAATGCCCATGATCCAAGTGCCGTTGGTGCTCCAGGGCGAGGGCCGATCCTTTTCGTCCCAAACGCGAACCTTCCAAAAGACCTGTTGCGAGGAGGACAACGGCTTCCCGGCGTAACGGATGTGAATCGTTTCGTCGGAAACAACCTTGCCCGAGTCCCACAGGTCACCCCGGTCTCGTGCCAGGAAACCGGGGGAAGAGGCCACAAGAATCCGGTAAGCGGTTTGGGCGCGGTTCCGGCCCGGGCCGGCCAGTTTCCAGAAGAGCCGGGGATGCTGCAGCTCGACGCTGCGCGCAAAAGGGTCGTATTCGCAACGCAGACTGATGGGAAGGAGGGCATCCTCGGGCGATTCCGATGATGTACTTCCCCAGACCCCGTCAGCGCCCATCAGCAGGGCTGCCAACCACACGCTGGTGAAACGTCGCAGCACGGTCACACGATCCACGGGCCACAATGTAACGGCCCGGGTGGCCCGGGGCCAATCTCCCCGGCCGGCCAGGACGCGTTTCCGGCACGGAGACAACCCCGGCCACGCGCGGACACGGCACCCACGCTCCGCTCGTGCAAGCGATCCGGCCGTTTGAATGCTCAGGACCGGCGCCGAACGAGAATCACCCAGTCCTCCCCGGGGTCTGCCGGCGGGTTGCCGAGGCGGACCGGACCGGGTCCTTCCACCTCGCCAACCGTGCCGGTCTGCAACGGGCCGCCCTCCCGCGGGTTGTACCACCTGACCTCGAACGTTTCCCGGCCAGGCCCGAGGTCCAGCGTGGCCGTGCCTCCCCGGGGCAGGTACACCACGTACATCTCTCCCGGCAGGGCGAGACAATAGCGGGAATTGTCGTGGGTGGGATTGCCCACGAGAGCGTCGGCATTGTACGCGGCCCAGAAGGTGACGCGGTGATCCCGAAAGAAGGCCAGGGCCAGTCTGCCGTACCGCCAACTGCGGTCCCTGCTGCGCCAGTCCTCGCACTGGAGATCGTTCTGGGGCAGGTCGTAACCAAAGTAATACTCCACACCGGCGCCCCCGGCCATCGGCGTACCCCAGAGACAGTACCGCCGGATGTCGTGCAGGGAGTAGGTGCGGTCGCCGTCCCGTGCCGTACCCGGGTGCCCGGCGAAACCCGGGTCCGGAGGCACCCCGCCCGAGGCAGGGTTTTGTTCGTCATGGCAGGCCACCCATGGATGCCCCGCGCGCGCGGATGCTTCAATCCAGTGCAGCACCCGCTGATGCGCCGCGCTCCAGTGGTTCTGTAGGGAAACGCCTGTCAACACGGCTCGACCGCCCAACAACGGGTTGTACACGTGCTCCTGCTGGTTCGGGTAGGTATGGAGCACGACGGGATGATCGTAGGGATCCAGTTCCCGCAACCAGGCAGCCATCGCCCGAATCTGTTCGGTGCTTTGCGAGTTTTCCTCGCCCAAGTTCCACTGCAGCGCGGGCAGATGCGCGAATCGAGCCACCAACTCGCGCAGGTAAAGTTTTCGTTCGGGGCCCAGGTCTCCTCCGTCGAGCGCCTCGGGAACGACCCGTACCGATCCGCCCGCGCCGACACGGTTGTCGTCCATTTCGGTCTCCTGGAGCTTGAAATGGACCAGCAGGCCGCGGCGGTTGGCGTGCTCGAACACGACGGCCCACTGGTCGAGCTTCGAACAGTCGTAGTGGAACTTGTCGTTGCGCGTCACGAACGGCCAGACATCGTCGCCGTCGCCACCGGCGTTGTAGGTGAGGAGGCTGACGGCGTTCATGCCGCAGCCGGCCAGGTAGTTGAGGGCACCGATCAACCCCCGACCGCGGCCGTTCTGCCAGGTGGGATCGCCGGGACGCCAGTCACGCACATGCGGTTCCCAGGTTTTGAGACGGCCGGTGGGGGCGTTCTCGCCCGGCCGGGCCGCACGCCGGCCCGGCGCCACGGTGCCGTCGAAGTCGGCGTACGCGAGCAGATTCTCGGGCGAATCCGCGCCCACCTTCAGGAAAAACTCGCCGGAGCCGGCGCAACGGAGATATCGAGTGCCGACGTACTCGAGCCGGCCCCGCCCGCGGAAATCCGGCGGCGCCTTGTCGGAAGGGCCGATATCAAACGACCCGCTGCGATGAGACAGGGCGCGGGCGCCCGGCACCGCGCCGTCGTCGATGGCCACCCCCTTGCCCTGCAGGAGCGTCAGTTCGTACTCCCAGCGGCCCACGGCATCCGGGGCGAAATGGACCCGCCAGCAGGACCCGGCATCGGCGGAGGTTTCCCCCGCCCGCCCATCGGCTGCAAAGTAGCCCGGCACCACGTACCTGCGCCCCGTCGCCGGATGCCGAAAGACGGCCGTCAACCGATAATCGGTAAACGGATTGGGATCGGTGTCCCGTTCATTCGCGAAAGGACCGTCCAGGTCGAGGGTCAGCTTGTGCCACTGTTTCAACTCTCCCCGGACCGTCACCGTGCCGCTGCCCGGCAGCCGGGCCGCCGCATGCGCATCGGAATCCGCATCCGGTCGCGCCGCATCCGCAGACACCAACCAAGCGAGCACGGTCAGTGCGGCAAGTTGAAGCAGGGCTCTTCGTTTCACGTGCCCACTGTCGGTTGCGCAGACCGGGCAGGCAAGTCGGGCGCGTGCCTTTCGTACCGCCGTCGCGGCCGGTGCGTCATCCCGGTTTCTGACGCGGCCGCAGCGGCCGGGGACGCTGCCGCGGCGGTCGCTGCCAGTGGCGCACCCGGTGGAGATACTCCAGTTCCTGGCGCAGTTTCTGGTAGCTGGCCAGTCGTTCGGGATCGAGTTCCCCGGCAGCCACGGCCTCGCGCACGGCACAGCCCGGCTCGGTTGCGTGGTGACAGTCGCGGAACCGGCAACGCAGCGCCAACAACTCGATGTCGGGAAAGGCCTCGTGCAGACCTTCCCCGGCCATCCACAGGTGGAACTCACGCATGCCCGGGGTGTCAATCACCAGCCCGCCATCGGGCAGCACGATCAGCTCGCGCCATGTCGTGGTGTGCCGGCCCTTGTGATCGCGTTCGCGCACCTCCGCCGTGGGCTGGATTTCCTCGCCGTAAAGCCGGTTGATGAGGCTGGACTTGCCCACGCCCGACGGGCCGAGGAACACGCCGGTGCGTCCCGGCGGCAGAAGCTGCCGCAGCTCCTCGATACCCGCGCCGGATCGCGCGCAGGTGAGGATCACCGGAGCCTCCCCGGCCCGGCGCCGCGCCTCGTTCATCAGGGCCGTCGGGTCCTGGCACAGATCGGCCTTGTTCAGCACCACCGCCGGCTGCACCCCGCCCTCCAGGCACATGAGCAGCATCCGCTCCAGCAGCCGCGCATTGAAGGTTTGATCGAGTGCCTGGACCAAAAACGCCACATCCACGTTCGTGACCAGGACCTGTTCTTCTGTTTCGCGGCCGGCCACCTTGCGCGCCAGTCGGGTCCGGCGGGGCAGAACCGTTTCAATCCGGGCTGGTTGCCCCGGTGCACCGGGTGTACGGTAACCGACCCAGTCGCCCACCTTCGGCAGATCGGCCTCGCTCTCGGCCAGCCGCACCATCTTCCCGGGAACCTGTGCCTCGCACTCACCCTCCTCGCCCCACAAAAGGTAGCGATGTTTCTCCTGGGTGATCACCCGGGCCGGCCGCAGCCCCGTCTCGCGATGGGGTTGGAAAGCCTCTTCCCAGCCCGGATCCCAACCCAACGTCTCCAACGATGGAACCGCACTGTTCATGCAACCCACGGAGCTAACCACAGCAACCTTGTGCTGGCAACGTCCACGCTCGCAAGGGGGCCGCCCGTGCAAAGGCCGGGTTGAAATCCCCGGGCCCGGAACCGTCCCCTGCCTCCTGAAAGCCCGCCCGACGGCGCCGAAACACCCGGTCCACCCGTCGTCATGCCAATCGCAGGCTCCGCCCCGGGAACCTCGCAGGTCCGTGTGGTCCCGCAAGAAACCGGTCCAGCGGGGCTTGTCCACCCGGCGGTTGCCGGGCGCAAAAAGAGTCGGCAGGGGCGCTTCCCATTCAAAAGTCACCCGAGACAGCGCGCGATCAGCCCGGGTGTTGCCGCGCCCGTCCCTTGCATGCGCCAAGCGAGGTCTGGATGGTTCGGGGTCGGTGCAACGTCCGTACGGCCCTGCGCGGAGTTCACGGTCACGGGATGAGCAGCGCGTCCGGCACACGCCGCCGGGATGCGCCATTGCCCAGGCGGACACCAAGCCGGTCGCCCCGGGCACAAGCCGCCCCGGCCTGAAATCTGCAACCACACCAACCCTGAGTTTCCGGCCGCGAGCCTCCGTCCCATCGGACGGCATCGGCAGGTCAGTATCGGACGCGGAAGAACAGACGCTGGTTTGTGGGACGCACGGTGTACGGACTGGTGGCGTTGGCCACCGGCTGCCATGGACCCGTGACCGCAGGCGCCTGCTCCAGCACGCCCCCACCCGTCCATCTCAGCGTCAGCCCGTTCGGGCCCCGTTCCAGCGTGATCCTGCGCTCACAAACCACCGTGACACGGAAGGTGCAGGTGGCCGTGTTACCGGCCAGGCTGGTCGCAACATTGGTCACCACGGTCGTGCCCACGGGGAAGAGGCTGCCCGACGGCGGCACGGAGACCACCGCCACGTTGGTTTCATAGAGCGTGTGCGCGCGCACGCTGAACTGGACGTGGGCGCCCTCGGGCGTATCGCAGGGCACGACCAGGTCGGCCGGGCATTCGATGGTCACCGGCGAGGGATCCACCACGGTCAGGATCACGTTGGTCGTGCCGATGTTCCCGTTTTCGTCCACCACGGAGAGTTCCACAGCGTAAATCCCGGGCGGAACGGCGGTGGCGGGCACGGGCACCTGCTGGGGTCGGGGCAGTTCCAGCGAGCAGTTGTCCTCCACGGTGGTCAGCGTGCGCAGGTCGGGCACAAACGCCGTGCCGGGCTGCTGTGGGTTCTGAGTAACGTCCAGTGTGACATGCGTGAGGGCCGGCACCACCGCGGGCGGTGCCACGTCTCCGAAGTGGAAACAGCCCGCGTGCCCGTAGGAATCGTACAGGCCCCAACCGTAGGTGAGGATCCCGAACGGCGCGCCTGCCGTCAGGATGTGCGCGCCGGCGCTCACGGCCACGTTGGCCACGGCATAGGAGCTGCCGGGAACGGGCTGGAACAGCGCCGGGTTGATGGCCACGCCGTCCAGAAGGACACTGTTGGTCACCGAGATCGGCGTCACCACCTGCACATAGTGGGCCGAGAACCCGTTGGTGGGCGTGCAAACGATGTACGCAGTCGAGAAATGCCGCGGCGACTGCACCAGCGCCATGAACGGGTCCGATTGGGCATTGGCATCCCAGTCCGAACTGGCCGCATAATGCGCCACCAGGACCGGCCGGGAGGCGGTGATTCGGACAGGGCCGGTGGCCAGGCCGAGGAAAGCCTGCCCCGCGTTGAGGGTGGTGACCGTGGTGCCGTTCACTGCGACGCTGGTGCCGTCGTAGGCCGCCAGCACACGGTACGGACCGCCGTTGCCGCGTGTGGCCAGGGGCGCCAGATAGTATTCACCGCCCCAGGTGTTCACGGGAAGCAACTGTTCGACCAGCGTGTCACAGTACCACTGATTGGTCGTGGGCACGTTGGCGCAAGTGTGGCCGGCAAACACCGCCACCGGCCGGGTGGCCTTGATGAGCGTGCCGGTCAGATCGGCCGGTGCATCGTTGGTGTCCCGGAGCTGGTAGACGTCTCCGGGCTGGAGCACGACCGTATAGGCCGCGCCCGGCGGTTTGATGGCCGAGGTGGCGGAGGGCACGATGGTAACCACCGTATTGCTTTCCGTGCCCACGATGGCGAACTGGCTGCCGTTGAGCGGCGGCACAGCGGTGTGGAGGTTCGGCCAGGCCAGCACACGGTATTCGGTGCCCAGGGTGCTGGCATGAAAGGCCTGATAACTGTCGCTGGTGTACCGCACACGGTTGAACGCAACCACGCGCACGTCCCGCGAGGCTTTCACATGCACGGCCCGACCCGGCAGAACCACGTCATTGAAATCGCCCAGGTCGGCCAGCGGAGGTAGCGGCACCCGGGCGGTGAAGCCGGCCGGGATGATGAAATTGGTGGAGAAACCAAGTGCGGCGATCGTGACGGTGCCGACCGTGCCCGCCGGTCCCTGAATGCAAAGCTCCGGTTGAGGCGGATTGGTGGGGTCCGGGGCGTAGTTCCCGGGAAACGTCAA
Organism: Limisphaera sp. 4302-co; assembly: GCF_049537155.1. Lineage (NCBI taxonomy): Bacteria > Pseudomonadati > Verrucomicrobiota > Verrucomicrobiia > Limisphaerales > Limisphaeraceae > Limisphaera > Limisphaera sp. 4302-co. Next base: position 359,240 of record NZ_JBMVQZ010000002.1, on the reverse strand, counting down.
CCAGAACTCGCGCCCCTCACAACCGAGATCGCAACGTTCCCGGTCCGGGATGATGCGCGCCACGTGATCCTCCACCTCCCCATCCGGAGCGGGCCCCACGAAGCCGAGGTCCGGTCCCTGGACGGTAAACCGCCAGCGGGAGTACACGGCGCCCACCGCGGCCGTTTCCGGCACCTCAAAGGAGAGGGTGTTGATCCCGCTGTTCAGCAGTTGGCCGGCGAAGATCTGTTCGCCCGGGTCGGCCCAGGAACCGTTCTGATTGAAATCCATCCAGGCATAGAGACGGCCGCTGCGGGAGGCCCGCACCTCCACGGTGGCGGTGCGACCCGGCACCAGCGGTGAGGCAAAGAACACGCCGTCCTCGTCATCCGGACTGGTCGTGGGGTTGAGATCGTCCCCGTTGGCTGCGGCGTTCGGTTGGCCGTCGCCCTCGACGTCCACGCTGAACCCCAGGTAAGTCTCCGGCACCACGAAATGCCGCGCACCGTCGTCCCTGAGCAGGGTGGGATAGGGCGGCGGGGCATCGCCGAAATCCAACTGCTGTTGAATGTTGACCTGGTAGTCCTCCACCTCGCCCGCGGCGGCAAACCCGCGGAAGCTCAATCCTCCTTCCTGGTCGAGGCGGAACCGGGCGAAGGTGGTTCCCGGCACGGCACTGGCGGGCACGGCAAAAGTCAGGATGTTGCTGCCCCCCTGAATGACCCGGTTGGTGAAGATCTGCTCCCCGGCGTCCGCCCAGGACTCGTTCCGATTGAAGTCCAACCAGGCATTCAGCACGCCGAACCCCGGTCCCCCATTGGGGTTCAGGGGCGCTGTAAGGATGACCAGAACCCGGGCCGTCTGGCCGGGTGAGATGGGGGTCAGGAAGAACACCCCGTCTTCGTCGTCGGCTGCCCCGGGCGGATTCAAGTCATCGCCGGTGGCACTGGCATCCGGTTGCCCGTCCCTCTCGGTGTCGATTCGAGCGCCCAAATGGAATCCGGGCGAGATGCGGTGACGCGCCCCATCGGCGTTCAGCATCGTGGGGTACCTGCCGGGTGCGTCCCCGAAATCGAGGTCCGACGCACTCAAGGTCACGCGGTAATCTTCCACCTCGCCGTCCTCGGCCGGGCCCTTCGGCCCGAGTCCCTGCCGGACCGTACTGATACGGAAACGGGCAAAGGTATCACCCGGACGAAGCTCGAACGGCACGGTGAAGGAGAGCAGATTTGTCCCCGCGGAGACCGGCTTGGCCCTGAAGATCTGGTCGCCGGACTCGGCCCAGCTTCCATCGGCGCCGAAGTCGATCCAGGCATCCAGGAAAGCGATCTCGAAGTTGCCCGAAACCCGCACCTCCACGGTGGCGGTGGTGCCGGGAACGATGGGCGAAAGAAATGTGACGCCATCTTCGTCATCGCTCCCGGGCGGATTCCTGTCGTCACCCAGTGCATCCGCATCGGGTTGACCGTCTGCCTCCGTGTCTTCCTGCAGGCCGAGCCTGGGTCCGCCGGGGACGTGACTGGCGCCGCCGTCGCGTTCGAGCGTGGGATACGGGGATGGGGCATCTCCATAGTCGGCGGACCCGCCGCCGATCGACACCTCGTAATCCTCCACCTCGCCGTCGGCCGCCTTCTGGAAGGGGATTCCGACACGGACCGTGCTGACACGGAATCGTGCGAACGTGACGCCGGGCACCGCATCCCGGGGGACCGCGAAGTCCACCACGTGCGTTCCCGGTCCCACCTGAATGCCGGCGATGATGTGATCGGCCTGGTCGTCCCAAACGCCGTCCCGGGCGAAGTCCACCCACGCATCCACGAACGCCGTTTGGAAATCGCTGCCGCCAATGACGATCTCCACCGCGGCCGCCCGGCCCGGCACAAGCGGCGTCAAAAACACCACCCCATCCTCGTCGTCGCTGGCGCCCACCGGATTCTGATCGTCGCCCACCGCGTTGGGATCCGGCTGACCGTCCGATTCGACGTCCACCCACTGGCCGAGCCGCGGTCCCCCCGGCGGGTGCCACGCGCCGCCGGCTTCGAGCATGGTCGGATACGGCTCGGGAGCATCGCCGAAATCGGCCCTCTGCGCACGCAGATCGCCGACCGAAACGCCAAACATCAGCGCCAGCAAAACGGGCAACCGCATCGAAAACCGGCCGGGTTTCGACGAAGGCGAGAAGAGCGAGGAGGCATGTCCGCCGGGGTTCGCCGGTTCCCGGCCGCGTCCCGGTGCCGTGGGACGCGCATGCAGGTTTCGAATGGGAATCAGGGATCTCATGGCCTGTATCAGAAGGAGTACTCCACCGTGGAAGCCACGCTGAGGATCAAAACAAGGTTGGGGAAGTTTTGCGGCAGGGTGGTATGCAGGTTCACCACCAGGCCGCTGAGTCCGATCCCCAACAACATGTCGGCGTAACCTTCACCCGGGGATTCGGTCACCGTGTCGGTCCCCTGGTCGAAGCTCAGATCGAAGATGTAGATGTCGTTGCCGCGGCCACCGAGCAGGGTGTCGTCGCCACCGTTGCCCCGCAGGACGTCATCGCCGTCGCCGCCGGACAGGATGTCGTCACCGCTACCGCCGTACAGCACGTCGTTGCCACCCAACCCGTACAACCATGCGCTACCCGTAAAGTTTGTGGCGTCCAAAACGTTCCCACGGTCGCCACCCTGGAGGAACGCCCGTTCGATGCTCTGCAAATCATCCAGCTCGAAGCCGATTTGCAGGTTCGTATCGGTCAGCACCATGTCGGCATCGCGGATTTCGAACACGGTGTCGTTGCCGGCGCCGCCGAGGATCTGGTCATCCCCCCGGCCGCCGCTGATGTAGTTGTCGAGGGCGTTGCCCTCCAGCAGGTCGTCGCCGTCACCGCCCCGCAGGTATTCGATGCCGTCCCCGTGGACGAGGGTGAGCTGCAGGCGACCCGCCGCCACGGTCTGGACGGAGCTGACACCGAGGCGAACGGTGACGCCCACACCGGAGGTCTCGGAAAAGTCCAGCATGTCCGTGCCGTTACCCGGAGCCTCGTCCACGGTGTCATGGCCGAGGACCAGGTCCACGTCGAAACGGTAGATGTCATGGCCGGCACCGCCCCGGAGGGTATCGTTGCCGGCGCCGCCCACGAGGATGTCCCTGCCGCTGCCGCCCACCAACAGATCGTTCCCGTCGCCACCCTCCAGAATGGCCGTTCCGGAGAAGCCCGACGCGTCCAGGGTGTTGTCGCCGGCGCCGCCGATCAGATGCGCGATTTCAATGTTGGCCAGGGTGTCGCTCACAGCGCCCACGGTGAGCGCCACGTCGGTCAGGACGAAGTCGGCATCGGCGCTTTCGCGCACCGTGTCACGGCCGCCGGCTCCGTCGAGGTTGTCCTGACCGGGCCCGCCGGTCAGGATGTTGTCCAGCCCGTTGCCGCGGAGCGTGTCGTTGCCCGAACCTCCGACGAGGTTCTCAAGATCCTCGTCGGGGAGGAAGAACTGCAACTCACCGGCCACGGCCGTCTGGATCGTACCCAGCAGGCCCAGGTCCACGGTTACACCGGTGCTGAACGCCGAGAGATCGAGCGCATCCGTCCCCGGCCCGCCCACCACCACGTTCAGGTCGGCCCACACGGCACCGTCCGGGAAGAAGACGAATCGGTCATCGCCCGGGCCGCCCTCGTACCAGTTGGGACCGGGGCCGTCCAGGACGAGGTCGTCGCCGCCTCCGGCATGGACCCAGGCCGTACCGGTGAACTGGGTGACATCGAACACCTCGTCACGGTCGGTTCCCGTAAGCACGGCCCGTTCAATGGAGGACAGCGCGATCGTCCCGCCGGCACCCGTGAACGAAAGCTGGGTGTTGGTGAGGGTGACCGTGGCGCCCGTGGGCGCGGGGACGTGGGGCACGGGCAGTTGCAGCCGCAGCGTGTCCTGCGCTCCGCCGCCACCGGCAAGGTTCAACGAACCGGCCGTCCAACCGCTGACATCGAAGGAGTCGTTCTGGGCGCTGCCGGTCAGTTCCAATTCCTGGATGCCCGCCAGGAAATCCACCTCGTAGACCGTGTCGTCCGTGGGTGTCGGGGAGGGATCCCGCTGTGTGATGAAGAGCAGGTCGTTGCGCGCCACGAATTCCACCGGCCAGGCGGCGGCAGACAGGTCTTCGATCACCCGGTTCACCCCCGTGCCGCCGTCCAGGATGTCATTGCCCCGTCCACCCGTGAGGATGTCATGGCCCGGGCCGCCCTGCAGAACGTCCGCGCCACTGCCACCGATCAGAACATCGTTGCCCAGGCCGCCGGTGAGGAAGGCCCGGCCCGAGAAGCCCGAGGCATCCAGCAGGTTCGGGCCTTCGCCGCCCGTCAGCCGAGCTTGTTCGATCGAGTTGAGGACCATGGGCCCGGTGGCCACGGTGACCGCCAGGGCGGTGTCGGTCACCACAAAGTCCGCGTTGGCGGCCCATACCACGGTGTCCCATCCTCCCTGACCGAGGATGCTGCCCTGGCCGGTCCAGCCGGTCAGCGTGAAGGTGTTGTTGCCGGGGCCGCCGCTCAGATGAGCGATCTCGATGCTGTCCAGCGTGTCCACCTCACCAGTGCCGCGGCGCAGCTCCCAGTCGGTGAGGCTGAAGTCGGTGTTCGCCGACTCGACAATGCGATCCACACCCGCGCCGCCCAGGAGCGTGTCGTTGCCGGAGCCGCCGTCGAGGCGGTCGTTGCCGCCCTTGCCATCGAGCAGGTCATCACCCGGACCGCCCACCAGCCAGTTGTCATTCCCGTTGCCCCGGATGACGTCGTCGAGTGCGCCGCCCCGGACGACCTCGATTCCCTCGCCCACCAGCCGCAGCCGCAGGTTGTCGTTGACGACCTGGAACACGCCCAGCAGGCCCATGTTGAGGTGAATCGAACGGGTCGTGGTACCCGAGAAGTCCAGGGTGTCCACGCCCGGATCGGCGATCTGTTCCACGACCGTTTCGTCGCCCCAGGCCAGGTCGGTGTCGAAGACGTAGGTCTCATGACCGGCACGGCCTTCGAGCCAGTCGTTGCCCGGGCCACCCTGCAGGAGGTTGTCGAGGCTGTTACCCCGGAGGATGTCGTCGCCGTCGCCGCCGATCGCGTTCTCGATTTCGTCCTGCAGTAGCAGGTCAAGGTCCGCATGGACCGTCTGGGCCGTGCCGAGAATGGCGAGATCCACCGTCACGCCGTCGGCGGTGCCGGAGAAGTCCAGCGTGTCAGCGCCGCCATTGCCCCGGAGAGTGATGACACCCAGGGGTTGATCCACGATGAACCGGAACACGTCCGCGGCCGGGCCGCCCAGGTAGGTGTCGCCGCCCGGGGTGGCGACGAAGGTGACCGGCCGCGAGTAGGCGGTGGCGTCCAGCACGTTGGCCGAGGGCCCGCCCTGGAGGGTCACATCCTCCAACGAAGCCAGGTGGTAGGTGGCGCCGGTGGGCAGGGCCAGCGCGGCGTCTTTCGGGAACCCGAGCAGCACCGTCCACAGCAGGTGCTCCAACGGCGAGGCATCCTTCAGGACCATGTCGGTGTCGTGGGTCACCAGCAACGTGTCGCGTCCGCCCGATCCGTCAATGAAGGCGGTCCGGGACCACCCGTTCAGGTCGAACCGGTTGTCCTGGGCATCTCCGTACAGCTCGGCCTTTTCGAACGTGTCGTGGAGGGTGTGAACGTTGAGCGTGACCAACGAGCCGGCCTGCCACTGCTGATGGGTCAGCGAGGTGGAGGTCAGGACAATGCCCGGCACCGGCCGGCGCGAGACAACGGTGTCGTCGCCGTGGTCACCCCGGATCTGGTCGTCGCCCTGGCCCACCTCGATCCGGTCGTCGCCCAGGCCGCCCAGGACAATGTCCACGCCATCCTCACCGGCAAGCCGGTCGTTGCCCAGCTGCCCGTCCACGAAATCGGCGCCGATGCCCGCCCGGATCACGTCATGGCCCGGGCCACCGAACCGTTGCAGGTTGCCCAGTTTGGCCGGCTGGTTCATGTCCGCCCATTCGGCGGTCACCGCGTAACCCGGGATGTTGCCCGAGTCGCCGAGGATGATGTCCCAATCCACGCCGCCCAGGATGAAGTCGTCATCGGTCACGGTCGGATTGCCCTCGCCCACTATGTAAACGGTGGCCGTATCGTACGGCCGGCCGGTCGCGTCGTGCAGGCTGAGCGTGAAGTATCGGAACTCGGTGAAGTCGAGGTTCCGGTTGTGGACCGGGATGCGGAAGGTTTTCAGGGTCTCGCCCACATCGAACACCAGCACGGCGGTCGTGGCGGTGTAGTTGCGCGAAGAGACCGGGGCGGAAACCGCGCCGTTGGGCCCCGTGCCGTCGAAGGTGCGGGCCACCACCACGGCCGGATGCGTGGCCACACCGCGGATCACCGTGATCTCCACGTAACCGGGCTGGACCTCCGAAACGCTGTAGGTGCCGCGGCTGAAGTGCACGTTGCCCAGCTCGGCGTACACCCCGGCCGGGACCACACCGGCATCAATCGAAACCTTGAGCGGGTTGGTAACGTTCAGCTCGATCACCCGCGTGCGGTTCACGAACTCGGCATCGCTGTCGATCAGGGAGAAATCCGTGGCCGGATTGGCATCCCCCACGTTGGGATCCACGAAGGTGAACCCGTCGGGCAGCGTGAATTCGACCACGTAACGGCTCGGCTTGGCCGGGTCGGAATCGATGTAGAGGTTGGTAAACTCGTAGTTGCCGGTGGTCGTGAACAGGGCATTGACCGGGTTGCCCGCGGCGTCCAACAGCGTCACCAGCACGCCCTGGGTGAACAGCGGGTCACCGGCGTTCTGCTGGTGGTTCAGGTTCAGATCGCGCCAGATCTGGCCCCCGATGCGACCGGGGAACAGCTGAGGGACCACGGAAAAGACGGGGCCGTCGTCGTAGATCGGGTGCAGGGTCGAACCGGCAGGCAGCCCGTACTCGGCCACCAGATCCGTGGCCGAGGTGACGACCACAACCTCGGCATCATACACGAGCCGGTTCACGGGCATGTTGGTGTCGGTGGCGGTCTGCCAATGACCGCCCACCACGTGATCGTCACCGCCGCCGGCGTCGATCGAGTCATTCCCCGGCCCGCCAAAGAGGGTGTCATCCGTGCCGCCGCGGCCGACGTCCCTTGAGGTGCCTCCGGCACTCAGCGTGAAGCTGTTGGTGTACCCGACGGGCGTGAAGGGCGACAGCCCGGTGATGCCCTCGAACTGTTCGCTCTGATTCTCATTGTTGGTGGTGTTGGTCCAGGTGCCGGACCAGCCCATCAACAGATAGGGACCAAACCCCTTCTGCCAGGGCGACTTCACCGTCGAACCATCCACCCGGACGGAAACCGGTCCGAGGGTCACCGCCTGGCTGTACAGGCCATTGTCGTCGGTCACCACCGTGGCCACCTGGTTCGCCCCGTTCTGCACCCACGTGATCTCGACGCTGACGTTGGCAATGCCGGCCTCGCCGATGTCGAGGAACCCGTTGCCGTTGGCGTCGTAAAAGACCCGGCCCTCAACGGTGTACAGGTCGTCGTCATGGATGGTCGCCGACCCGACGAACTGCTGCGGATGCAGCACGGCCCGTACGGGGTTCGACAACCGGAGACCGAACCGTTCCGTCAGTTCGGGAACCGCATCCCGGATCACGGACACATTCACCGTGGTGGTCAGACTGCCGGCCGGGATGAAGGCCGTACCGGCTGCGGCAGTGAAGTCCTGGCCGGCCCGCGCGGTGCCATTGACGGTGGCCCAATCCACGGACACCCCGCCGGCCGGCGCCGGAGCGCTCAACTGGATGGTGAAGGTGGCGGTTGTCGTGCCCGCACCGGTTCCCTCCGTGACCACCGTGCCGGGCTTGACCGAGACCAGCGGCAGATCCGCATCCCGAATGATGAGGATCGCGCTGTCCGGGCCGGCGCGAACCGGTCCACCGGTGGGATTGCGCAGGAACAGTTGCACGGTTTCGTCACCCTCGGTGACCCCGTCGGCATGGATCGGCACAGCCACCAGCCGGGTCGTGGCATTGCCCGGGAAATAGACCACATGCCGCTGGACGGGCGTGTAATCGCTGCCGGCCGTGGCCGTGCCGTTCACGGTGTAGAACACGGCCACGGGTTGAGAGCTGCCCGGAGTGCGATGCAGCGTGATCCAGGCATACGCCGTGCCCGACTGGGGCTCCCGCACCACGAAGGTATCCTCGCCGAAATAGACGCTCCATGGCCCGGCGTCCACCGGCGCACCGCCATCGTCGTCCACGATCTCGATGACGAAATGATTGCTCTGGCTCAGCGGGTCCGCCGCCAGTTCGGCATTGTCCGCGCTCAACAGGTTCACGAAGAAGAACTCGTCCGGTTCGTCCCGGAAATCCCCGAACACCTTGATGAACACCGTCTTCGACGTTTCGCCCGGGGCGAAGACCAGCACCTGTTGGTCCTCCGGCACGCCCTCGTACGGATGGGCCAGGTAATCGGCGGCCTCGGTGGGATCTCCGGAATAGACCGCCTCGACGGCCGTGCCCGGTGAGGTGGCGTAGGTCACGGTGACCTCCTTCCCGCTGGGCGCTGAAAGGCTGATCTCGACCGGCACGAGCTGATACCCGTGGTCGCCCTCGAACACGCTGGTGAAGAACGAGGTGGGATCGCCCGATTCATGGATGCTCACGCTCACCGGGGCGTCGTCGTCCGGAATGATCCCGTAGCCGCGCGCGTCACCGATCCGGGCGTACTCCGGTGCGAACAATTCCAGATAAAAGCTCTCGTCGTACTCGTCGAGCGTGTCCTGGCGAAGCTGGACGGTCACACGCTTGGCCGTCTCGCCCGGGTTGAAGACCAGCGTGCCCGGCGCGGGTTGCACGTAGTCGCCGTCCGCATACAACGGGAAGGGCTTGGCCGGGTTCGGATCACAACCGCAGTCCCAGGCCGAATCCACGAGGTACCGGACCTGGATCACCCGCTCGCTGGGGTTCGACAGTGTGATGACGAATTCGGCGGTCGTGTCTTCCGGCACCAGGTAAATGCGGCTGCCGTCCGGCAGAAGGGTCGAGGGCGGTACATAGTCGCCGGCGTGGATCACCGGGATGGGATCGTCGTTGAGGATGGTGACCAAAGCCACGGCTGCCGAGGGCGGAATCACGATCTCGGGCGAGGCATCGAAGAAAAGGACGCGGAACTGCTGGTGCTCCTCGTACACCCGATCGCCCAGGACGACAAAGGTCAGTGTCCTGCTGGTCTGGCCGGGGGCAAACGTCAGGATGCCGGTGGCCGCCAGGTAGTCGCCGGCAGCCACCATGGCGTTGCGATACGGATCGGCGTCGTTGCCGTCCGCGGTGGCGTAACGCACGCTGACCGGCACGCGTTGCGGGCCGGAGAGGGTCACGCGCATGCTGACCAGCGTCTGGCCGTCGTTGCCCTCCAACACCGACACGTCCTCGACCGACAGCCGGGACGGACCCTCGTACCCGGCGGCGATGTTCCGCTCGGTTTCATCGAAAGTGAGCTGGAAGTCCGGCGTGCGACCGGCCAGCGGTCCGGTGGGATAAACATCGCTGTCCAGACCGGACTCCTCGGCATCGGCCGCCCCGCCGCCGAACTGGGCGATCCAGTTCAACCCCGGCACCGCACTGAAGGTCAGGTAATACCGGTCCGGATCCAGGCCGGTGAACTTGAACGAGCCGTCCACATCGGTCTTCACGGAGCCGATGAGCAACCCGTCGTTGCGATACAACGTCACCGTCACGCCCCCAAAGCCGGTCTCATCCGGGTCGCGCACGCCGTTCTGGTTCAGGTCGTAGAAGATGGCCGATTGGATGGCGATGCCGGTGTCACGATCGCCCGTCCGGCCCATCGAATCGTCGCCAAAGATGCTGTCGTTGCCCGGGCCGCCTTCGATGAAATCGTTGTGATCCTCTTCGATAACGGTGGTCTCGCCCTGGTTCATGAAATTGCCGCCGTACAGGGTATCGTCGCCGGGCCCGCCGAAGATCATGTCCACGTTGCCGCCGCCGATGAGGATGTCGTTGCCCTTGGCGGTGTTTTGTGCGCCGGGCAGGTTGCGGACGGTCAGTCCGGCCGTCGGAATGGCCGCCAGGGCGGCCCGGATGGCCGCGAGGTTTGCCGGGGTGATGGCCAGACCGTTGATGGTCAGGGGCGTGGCGGGGTCGTCATCGCCGATGAGCAGGTCCACACCACCATGGCCGTTGGCCCAGTCGGAACCGGCGCCGCCCAGGAGGATGTCGTTGCCGGCGCTGCCGTACAGACGATCATCGCCGGCGGCGCCCTCCAGCACATCATGGCCCGTCGAGCCGTAGAGCCGGTCGTTCCCGTCGTCGCCGCGGATCCAGTCGTTGCCCTCCTCGCCGTACAACTCGTCGTTGCCGCGCCCGCCACGCAGGATGTCGTCGCCCGCGCCGGCCCGGATGACGTCGTTGCCGTCGGCAGCCGTGCCCGAGCCGTCGTCACCATGAAGCTCGTCGGCTTCAGGGGAACCGGTGATGAGGTCATGGCCGGGCCCGCCGTAGATCACGATGGCGGAGGCGCCGGCGGTGAGCGTGTCGTTTCCGGCGCCGCCGTACAGGATCACCCCGGTCACGCCGCTGGCGTTGCTGGCCACGATGAGGTCGTCACCGTCGTCGCCCCAGGCCCTGGAGTTGGGCCCGTCACCCAGGTAGATCGTGTCTTTACCGGCTCCGCCGTGCACTTCCACGGTCGAAAGCACGCCGCGGAAGTCGAGGTAATCGTCGCCCTGTCCGGCGTCCTCGACGATCACCCTGCCCACGTTTTCGAAGGTTTGCTTCCAGTTGCCCCACTGGACCTCCACGGTTTCGGCACCGGCCGAACCGCCCACGTGACGCACGATGAAGGTTTCGCTGCCGTCGGTGGTGTCGATTTCCTGCCGCCGATCGGCGCGCGAACCGATGTTGAGGATGAGATCGGTGCCGGAGAACTCGGCCAATACCGGTTCCGGACACGTGATCTCGAAGCTGAAGAGAGTGATCTCGGCAAAGCGCCACGTCTTGTCGATGCTGAAGAAGAACAGGTCCACCTTCAGGAAGGCCTCCAGGAAGACGTAAATCCGGCCTTCGATGTCAAAGATGCAGCGGGGATCCTGTTGGGCGTTGGCCACGATCTCACTGACCCGCACACGACCGTCGTCGTTGATGTCGTTCAGGTCGAAGGTCACCTCGAACCCGAGCCCGCCCTGGACACCCGCTTTGGCCACCACCAGGTTGATCTCGGCCCCGGCAAACAGTTCGCCGTACAGTCGCACCTCGGGCTGCTCGTGACCGCTGGCGTCGAAGTCCAGAACGTAGAACCCGTCCAGGATGTCCAGGAAGTTCTTGTCCTCCGAACTGATGAATTTCTGGATCCCAAAGGTGTCGTAGCCGAAGCCGATGTTGATGTCGGCGCCAATGGTGCCTCCGAACCGGGCGAAGAGCGGGCCGTAAATGGAGAAGGACTGGGTGTAGGTGAACATGAATTTGAAGGTGGGCATCCGCCACTCCACCAGGCGGACCGGTTCACCGATGAACAGATTGAACAGTTCGGTGGGGTTCTTGAAAACCGGGATGGAGAAGTTGTCGAGGCTGCCCACGTCGCTGACGAACCCGGACACCGCACTGGTATAGCTGCTGCTGGCGCCCGGGCCGGTGGCAGCCTGGGCGGCAGCGGCGATGTCCTGGAGGGTCCGCGAGGCCAGCGCCTCCAGGGGCTGGATCTGCGTGCGGCGACCGTCCGGGCCCTCGTTCAATCGGAATGAACCGAACGGAATCAGAATCGTGCCCTCGCCCAGGCTGTCCAGGCTGTTGATGAGGTCCACGACCTGCAGGACCCCCTCGATGAAGTCCACCGTGGAGGGCTCCAGGTAGCCGAAGCGGGCCGCCAGATCCAGCATGGTGATTTTCCGGCCCGCCAGATCGGACAACACCGGCAGGCGCATCGTCACGATGTCGATCAGCGGCTGGACCGGCTCGGTCACCTTCCGAATCTCCTTGAGGATCGGGCCGAGGAAATCGCTGACGAACGTGCCCAGGTCGAGCCGGATGTTGGTGAAGTCAATGACCGGCTTGGTGACACCCTGGTCGGTGTTGGCCGTCCAGCTCAGCGTGAAATCGGCCAGCACCCGCGGAAAGGCGGTGTTGCCGCCGAAACTTGCGATGAGATCCAGGTTGACCCAGGCCGTGGCCCCGAGCACGGCATGCAACACGTCGCCAAACTGCGTGCCGCTGGAGAACAGTTCGGCCATGGTGAGTTTGCCGTCCCGGTTGGGATCCTTCAGATCCACGCGGAAGCTGCCGTCGAAGTAGCTGGGCTGGTCGGCATCATCCATCACGTCCAGTTGCAGGAAGAACAACTGGCCGCTGGCGTGGAGACCGGGGATCTCGGCCCGGAAATAGATCATCAGCTCGGGATCCGTGGCCGGCGCGGAGGTGTCGAAGTAAAACCCGTTGGTCAGGTCCACACCGAAGCCGAACTTCCAGTCAAACCCGAGCGACAGCACCACGTTGCCATCCACCGCCAGGCCGAAGCCGGGAATGCCAATGTTGAAATCGATGGGATTCTGCGTGGTGTCCAGCAGGGCAATCTCACGCGCCAGGCGGATGTTCACCACCAGGCCGGTCTCGCAATCCAGGACCACATCGAGCTGACTGAACCCGGCGCTCGGATCCAGCGGGTCGCCCGTCGCGGCGTCCACCAGGAGGTTCAATCCGCCCGGGCCCAGCGAGTTCCAGAGCGCTTTCTTGATGGCGTTCTCGACCGCCGTCAGCCCGTTGCCGCCGGCGGCTTCGATCTCCGCACGCAACTCCCGCAACAGCCCGTTGCGGAAACCGCCGATGAAATCCGCCGCACCTTTCAACCCGTCTCCAATCAGCGGCAGCTCGGTGTTGTACACCACCGTGTTCAACCCGTCCTCGATCAGGCCCAGGAAGCGATCCAGCCCCGCCAGGATCTCGTCCAGGCTGTTGGCAATGACGTCGCAGAGCTCGAGGCCGTCGAACAGCGCGCCGAAGTCGGGCGTGACCAGGAAGACGTTTTCCAGCACGCCGGTCCCGTCGTTGCCGGTGGTCTGGGGATCGCCGTCATCATCGGCGGTCAACGCGCTGGAGCCAAAAGCGCCGCCCGCCCCGGCCGCCGACTGAATGGCCGACAGGGCGGTAACGGCCCGCGTGGTGCCGAGGTCGATCTGTACCGTCAGGGTCTTCGTTGAGGGGTTGTACGAGGCACTGGCGGTGTCCCCGCTCAGCGTGTCCAGGAAAACGATGCGGTAGTTGGTGATCGTGCCGTTGCTCTGGATCAGCAGATCGTTGTGCAGTCCGGCAAACCGGACCACCTTGCCGGCGCCCGAGGCGCGCGTCGAGACGGCTTCCTCGATGAACAGCCGCACCAGGTCCGGAATCTCGACAACGAGGTGGTTGTCCGGATAGCCGTCGCCGTTTACGTCGGCGTTGCCGCCGAGGGGCGTGCTTTCCAACGGGGCGAACACCGGCAGCCGGGCGCTTACCCCTCCCTCCAACTGCAGGTCCACCACCTCGCCGTTCAGCCAATCCTCGTCGAAGTACAACCGCCCGTCACCGTTCGGATCCTGCAGGCCCAGGCGGAAGACCGCGCCGCGATCGCCCTGCGTGGGACCGGTGTCAGGATCGCCGTCCTGGTCCAGGGTCACCGTCCCGTCCTTGATGAAGATGCCGAACACCGCCCCCAGGGACGCCTCCAGTTCGATCTCCGTGCCGGCCACACGCGCCAGCACCGTCGCTCCGGTGGTGTCGGCCAGGAACGGCCGTGGCCGCAGCGGATCGGTGATGTCGAAGCCGAAATCCAACTGCAGCTGCGCACTGGCGCTGACCGCCAGTTGGCCCTCGCCCTTGATCTGGACGAGCGTCGTCGCGAGCTCGAGGAAGGAGCGGAGTGTCGGGTTGTCGCCCGCCACGTGGCGGAGCAGATCCTGAAGGTCAAGGTTGAAGGGGAGAAGATCCGAGTAGGCCGTGGAAAACTGGAGGGAGAACCTGAGTGCGGCGGTGGAGATCGTACCGGTGCCGTCGTTGCCGGAGGCCGGATTGTCCGGTGGGGCCAGCGCCGCGTTCCAGGGCGAACTCAGGGCATTGATCGCCGAAACGATGGCCGAGGCGGTGGTGCGACCCGGCTGGATCCGAATCGTCAGCAGTTTCTGACCGGCATCCCAGGCGGCCCGGGCGGTGGCATCCTGGATGGTCGAATCGCCCAGAATCCGCACCACGGTGCCGTTGAGCGCGGCGCCGTTGGTGTTGGCGGTGATCCGGAAGGCGTTGTTGTCCCCGTTGTAGTTGATCAGGAGCGAGCTCGGCTGGCTCGGGCTGCCGCCCGAGGTCACCAGGCTGCCGGCCGGCACGCCGTTCTCATCCAGTGAAATCGTCAGGATGCCCGGATCGAGGTTGAACAACGTGTCGAGCTGCTGCTTCAGCTGGGCCAGCGTGTTCTGCAGGGTTTGCTGCGAACCCGCGGCGGAGAGACCCTCCAACCACTGCGCGATCTGCCCGGCGTAATCGAGCATGTCATGGACGCTCAGGTCCACGAAGGGCAGCGGCTCGTCGAGGAAGGAAAAAGCGCTGAGCGAGGAAAGGTTGTCCGCCACCGCCTGCAATGCCCGCACGATCGTGCCGAAGTTCAACTGCGTCAGGTTCTCCAGGCTCCCCAACGACGGATAGGTCACGAAGATGCCGTGCGGGTTGGTCGCCGGATCATACGGATCCGGGTTGTAATCGAGGTGGGTGATGTCGGGGATCCAGACGGATATCTCCGGATTGGTCAGCGGCAACGAGAAGCCCAGGCCCGTGACACTGATGTTGTCCAGACGCGCCAGGAAGCTGCCATGGAACTGGAAGGCCGGCACCAGATTGGCAATCCGATCGGACGAGGTGTTCTGGAAGAGTTCCGAAATGTAGAACCGTGTCTCGCCGGTGGTTTGATTCTCCAGGCTCAGCGAGGCCGTGATCGGTGCGGGAGTGACGCCGTCGTACGCACGCGTTCCGAAGGCGCCCCCGGTGGTCTGGATCTCGACGAAACCCAGCCGCAGCGTGCCCTGGATGCCCGGCGCCACCGTCCCGATGTCCACCGACGCCTGCAGGGACGCATCCTCGATGAACAGTCCACGCATCGGCGACACCGCCACCGTCATGGACACCTGATCCGTGGTGGTGCCCGGATCGTTGTCCAGATCGAGGATCTCGTCTCCAAAGCCCAGTTCGGTCGTCAACGGATCCTGCCGCGGGGCGATCATGACGATGCGGTTGACGATCCCCAGTTGTTCGGCCCGGGCGGACAAGACGACCGTGCCGCCCGCAGGCTGGGCCACCAGCACATCGCCCAGGGTGCCCGACCCGTAAGGGACACCGGCCAACACGGCGTTCAGGTCGGCGGCCAGGTCGCTCACGCTGTTGTTGTCGGCCGTCTGGGCCGCGGTCAGCGTGATGGGGAACAACTGCCCGAACGTCCCCAGCGGGTTGGGTTCCGCGTCGTTGAGGTAAATCCCGAAATGCGCGTCCGCGGTCAGTCGCCCGTGCACCGGCACGGGCACCCCGTTTCCAAAGAAGACACGCGGCACGTCGGCGGCGCCCAGGTCGAACCCGAGCGTGAACTGGAAACCGACCGTCACCTGGAACTGCAGGGCGCCGGTGACCGAGGCGCCGCCGATCGGTCCCAACGCGGTGTCGAACCGGAACGGCACGGTGCCGGTGCCGAACAGGTCGTTTGTGTTGTACGTGGCCGACTTGTTGACCGTGTAGGTGTACATCCGGCGCATCGGGTCGTAGAGCACCCCGCCGTCGCCGTCCAACTGCCCGTCGTTCAACACATCGGCGATCGCAGGGAAGAAATCCTCCGTACCAAACCGCTCCACCAACACGGCGGATTGATCCACCGTGCCGGTGTTGCCGTCCCCGGGACCAAACCCCAGCGACGCAGCCTGCGCATCCGCATCCACCAGCACCAGCGTGGTGTTCCTGGCGATCTCCCCCTCGCGCAACGCGATCACCACCTGCTTGTTCTTGTTGATCCGCGCCACGAGAGACCCCGCCAGACCGGCGGCGTTGATGGCGTTGTTGAGCAGCTGCACCAGTTCCGTACCGGTCCGGCTGTTGGGATTGCCCACCGTATCCGTCACGGTCAACGTCTGCACCGGCCCATCATTGAGCCGGATCTTCAATTGCGCGCCGCTCAGGGGCCCCGAATGCACCGTCGTCTCAAACACCGACCGCGACTGCAGCTCCACGCTCACCATGAACTTGTACAGCACGTCCGTGTACAGTTGCGTCCAGTTGAGCACCTCCCCCAGTTTCACACCGTCGGTAAACGGCAGGGTGATGTCGAAGAGGCTCGAATTCTGGAAGCTGTCCAACCACTGCCAGAGCTGCCGCAGCAGCGTCACCCATTCCAACGGGTTGGCCCGCGCGAAATCGAAGTTGGCCAGCGAGGCCAGCGGCGGCCCCAACGTGATGTTGCCCGCACTGTCCACGGAGACGAGCAACTGATTGGATGCGTCGCGAAACTCCACCGTCCCGCCGCTGACGCGCACGATCAGGTCGAAGGGCAACGCGAACGATCCCACGTGCAAATTGCCCTGGACCCGCACCTGCAGCCCCAACAAGGCGGGCAGGTTCAGTGTTCGCGGCCCGCCGGCCACCGTCACCGTGGTGTTCACGGCGGCGCCGGTCGTGTTCACCTGCAGGGCAATCGCCCCGGACAAGCCCACCACCCCGGTCTCGAACTGCAAATCCGCCTCGCCCGCAATGCCGCCACCCGTGATCAAGAACGCCCCCTGCCCCTGATCGAAGCTCACCACGGTGAAGCTGCCCGCCTTCAAGGCAAAGTGCAGATCCGAGGCGCCCAGCTTGATGACCGGACTGCCGCCCACCACCGCACGTTCGAAGGTGAAGTCTCCCCCCAACACCACCGCTCCCGCCAGGCCGCCCAGTTGGGCCGTGCCCGAAACACCCAGGAAGTCGTGGTAGTAACTCCCCTGGAACTGGATGGAAACGTCCTCGGCCGGAACCGAGCTCACCGGGACCACCACCGGATCCGGCACGCCCACGTCCCCTCCCGTGTTGTTGATCCGCAACCGCAGGTTCTGAGCCGTCAGCGTCAGTGCACCGGCACCCGACAACCCGGCCGTCGTCACCTTCACCTCGCCGGCCAGGCCGGTCGAGTGGATCACGAACGCACCGGACCCACCCGAGACGGTCAGACTCACCGGTCCCGCCCCCAACGTCGCCGTCACATTCGAAGCCGCCACCGTCACGTACGGCGTGCTCCCGGGCACCAGCCCCAGCACGAACCGCCCCTGCAACGTCTGCGTGTACGAACCAACCTGCACCTGGATGTTGACCGGCACCGGACCGGAATCGAGCCTCTGGAACGGCCCGGCCGGCAGGTTCAAACTCGTCGGATTGCCCACCGTCTGCTCGAACGAGCTCGCCGTCGTGTTGAAACTCCAGTCGAACGTGTGCGAGAACGTGTTGCCGAAGGCCGCCACCGCCACCGTGATCTGCCCCTGCCCAGCCACGCCGGCGTCGGTGATCATGAAGAAACCTGACCCGTTGCTGGCCGTCAGCAGGCCGGTCCCAAAAGTGAACGACACCTGCGAGGCCGTCACCAGAATCAGCCGGTCGCCGCTGTCGCTGGTCTTCTGTTCGAAGGCGAAGTTGCCCGTCAACGACGCACCAAACACGCCCAGCGTCACCCCCGTCCCGCCCACCCGCAGGTACGGTCCCGCCGGCAGGTTTACCGTCACGGGTGAACCTCCCACCGTCACCGTCTCGTTCACCGCCACACCGGCGTCATTGATCTCCACGGAAAACGAGCCCGACAACGTCACACCCGGGACGGTCAACGTCACCGCGGCCGAGGCCGTCCCCGCCAGGCCCTGCGCCGTCAGAATGAACGCACCCGTCCCGTTGCTGACCACGAGCAGATTCGGCGCCACACCGCCGAACTGCAGCGAAAGGTTCGAAGCCGCCACTGTCACCACCCACTCGCCACCCGTCGTGGTCTGACGCCGTTCGAACGCGAAATCCCCGTTCACCCCGATACCCTGTACCGTCAGGGTGGCCCCCACCCCGCTCACCCGCAGCAACGGCCCCGCCGCAACGTTCACCGTGACGGACCGCCCACCCACGATGAACGTCTGATTGAAAGCCGTCCCCGTCGTGTTCAGCGACACATCGAACGTGCCGCCCAGGCTCAGCACCGGCACGGCCACCGAGACCTGCGCTGACAAACTCCCCACCAGCCCGTTGCTCAGAAACACCAACGCACCCGTGCCCTCGCTCACTTCCAACAGCGGATCCGTCCCATCCGTGAACACAAAATCCAGACCTGACACCGCCACCGCCACCTCGTCCCCGGGCACGCCGTCCACGTCGCGCGGTTCGAACAGGAACGACCCGTTCAAGGAGGCCTGCGGTTGGGCCAGGGTCAGCGTGCCGGCCCCCGACACCCGGAAATACGGACCGGCAGGCAGATTCACCGTCTCCCCTCCCACCGTCGGGACCGCCCCGGCCGACGTGTTCAACGAAAGCGTCAGGCCCGTCACGCTCATCCCCAGGCCCGGAATCGCCGGACCCAGATCGAAATCGAGCGTCAGCACCCCGGCCAGTCCGGTATCGAGCAGAACGAACGTGCCCGACCCGTTCTGCACACTCAGCACACGGTTGCCTCCCGTGCCCAATTGGAAGTTCACCCCCGTCGCCTTCAGAATCGTTTCCGTCCCGGTGTCTTCGAACGTGAACGACCCGTTGAGCGTCTGCCCCATCACAACCAGCGTACTGTTCACGTCCAGGCTCAGCCTCGGCGGCTCCGCAAACACGTCCGAAGATTCCACCCGCACCCGGTAACTGCCGGTCAGGCTGAACCCGGCGAACGTCAACCAGCCGGACAGCGGAAATTGCGCATCTAACGTCCCGCCCTTGCTGAAATTGAATGCATCGCCCACCGCAATCCCACCCGAGGCCAGTTGCCCCAACGTACCGGCCGTGATGCGGCCGCCCGTCAGGACGCTGGCGTCCGGTTCCGCCCGCACAAACGCATCCATCAACACCGACCCGCCACTGCCACTCAAACCGGCCGACCCGGTGGGCAGACTGAAATGAAAGCCGTACCCGCTCAACCCCGTGACGTTCACCGACGCCCTGGCCCCGATCTCGTCAACCTCCAGGATCAGTCCGGCCGCCTCCCGCCCCACCGACAGATCCAAAACGATCGAACTCTGCACCGTGACCGTCGGAGCCGCCCCGCTGAATACCGCACCGAAAACCCCACCCGTTACGTTCTGCAACGCCAGGTTCACCGAGCCCGGTTCCAGCTCCAGGTCCAGATCCCACCACATCGGATCCGAACTGCTTGAACCAAAGTGTGCCAAAACGCCACGCACGCGGAAGGTCAGCCCGCCAAATGTCGTGCCATCCCAACTTTCGACCGTCCGGGTCACCGTCGCCGCCGACGGCAGCGCGTTCAAAACCGATTGCAGCCGGTTCTTCAACCCGTTGACCAGGCCCGTACCCATGTTGGCCAGATTGCCCAGGTCCGACCCGATCAACGGCAGGTTTTGCGCAAAGCTGCCAAAGGCGTCCAGCGCGTCGGCCACCGAACCGAGTTTGTCAATGGCATTCAAGATGACCGTGTCCGCACCCGACACCAGTGTGGGCGTGGCGACGATTTGGAGCTGCAGTCCCGTGGCGGTGTAGGTGGGGACGAGGGCCCAATCAGGTTGGCCGGGGATGGAAGCCGTGCCCAGCCAACGCGCAAATTCACCCGTACGCCCCCCGCTCGGCCAGGTAATTACGGTGAAGGTGTCACCCAGCGAGGGGGTATAACCGCCTTGGGGATCAAAGAGAATTCTGAGGGTTCCATCGAGGACCGCCGATCCGGTGACCTCGATCCAGTCATACGCTGTTCCCTGCGTAAGTCCCTGGATCTCAATCTCTGTGACGGCATCCGGACCGGGTTGGAAGGTTGAAACAACAATGTGCCCCGGCGAGTTGCCCGGCCGGATCACACCATTGCCGGCCACGGCACCCAAGATCGTGCCGTTGCCGCTCAAAACCTGACCTTCCTGCAGGTAAAGTGTGCCCCCACCCAAATCCCACACTTCATCAGGATTCAGGTGGATCCCTTCCTCCCCGATCGGTGGACCGTTTGCAGCCCGCAGGGTCTCGACCAACTGCGCTGCCAAAGGAGACAAAGCCGCATCCACTCCCCCGCCCTCGCCGTCCTCGAGCTCCACCGCCGCTGCCACCCCCTTGGTGACCTCGTCCGGTTCCACAGCCACAACAGCATCCGCGGACACGACCTCGGGAACCCCGCCAACCGGGTCAGCCCCCGGCTCCTCCGTACCGGGCCCAGCCACACCGGTGAAGCCATCCACAACCGACTCGGTCCGGGCCGACCCCGCCGATTCCACCCCTGCCAAGGTCACCCAAACCGCAGAGCCCAACCCACCAAACCCGTCGTCTGCCGCGCCCGCAGAATCACCCCCGGAAACCACATCTTCAGCCCCGGCAAGCTGGTCACGCCCGGGCATGAAATCTGTGTCACTTTGACCCAAGGCTTGACCTGCCGACGCTTCGGATGAATCGCCCGAGGCTTCCTCGAAAAGCTCGGCACTCGGGGCATACGAGACCGGCGAACGAACCACCGCCTCCGACTGAGGGACGTCACTGGACTTTGCGAGGGGATCTGCCGGAAAAGGTTCCGCCGCCATCCCCGGCCAGCGCAGACCGGAAAGGCCCAGCGCATCCGCCGAAAGGAGGATCCTCGGCTCCAGCGCCTCCAACTCGAACTCACGTCTGGGATCCGGCCCGTTCACAATGGCTCACGATCACTGCGGCCCTGCAGCCTCCCCGGTGGCACCATGACCCGACACACGATAAGAGCTGCTCACACCATTCTTCAATCAGCTCTGCGCCCTCCCTTGTAGCGGTTTACCAAGGATTGTCAAGCACCTGAACAAGCCTTTTTGTGCAAAACTCTGGTGTACGAGGGCTACCACCTTCACACCCAGGAACAGGCCATTCGCTGAAAAGCCTTCCCTCACAACCCGAAACCGAATCAGAATGTACGCGTGCAAGCTCGCGTGACTCGGGATCTCGGACGCCCGAAACTCTCAAGGGCATGGTACGATGCGCCTGTTGAAACTTTTTGCCGGACCCCTCTGACGGCCATTCTTGGGCAACTCGTTCACAGCAGCACTTTCGATGTTGACCAAGCCCAGCGAAACGCGTGGATGGAGGAAATCCGTATCCTTCGCGACCAACTGAAGCCGTTTACTGGTTGGATCTTCCTGGAGTTCGCGATTCCGCGGATGGGCGCCCGTGTTGATGCGATCCTCATCCATGGGCCTGTTGTTTTCGTGCTCGAGTTCAAGGTGGGCGAAAACACCTTTGCCACTTGGGCCTTCGATCAGGTCTGGGACTACGCCCTTGACCTCAAGAACTTTCACGAAACGAGCCACCTCGCCTGGATCGCGCCCGTCCTGGTCCCAACAGCAGCGGCTCAACCATTCTTGTTCGACATCCGACATGACGCAGACAAGGTTTTTCGCCCCATCGGCAGCGCCCCGAAAACCCTCGGCGACGTTCTCAGCCGCGTGATGGCTCTGGCCAGCGGGGACCCCTTGGACCCCATCCTCTGGAGTCAAGGCGCCTACAGGCCAACGCCCACGATCATCGAAGCTGCACGGGCCCTCTATGCAAACCACTCGGTTGAAGAGTTGGCTCGCAACGACGCGGGCGCCCAAAACCTGACTGCGACGTCGGCCCGGCTCGAGGCGCTCATCCAAGAAGCACGCACCGAGCGCAAAAAGGTCATCTGCTTCGTTACCGGGGTACCAGGGGCCGGCAAAACATTGGCCGGACTCAACCTCGCCACGCGGTGCCACCAGAGGGAGTCAGCCTTTCACTCCGTCTTCCTCTCGGGCAACGGGCCCCTAGTAGCGGTCCTCCGCGAGGCCTTGGCCCGGGACGAAATCCGCAGGCGGAAGTACCGGGATCCAGCTGTTTGCAAAAAGACCGTGCTGTCCCAGGTTAAGGCCTTCATCCAAAACGTTCACCATTTTCGCGATGATGCAGATTTAGACCTGCGACCACCTGCCGAACACGTTGCCATCTTTGATGAGGCCCAGCGCGCTTGGGACGCCACTCAAACCGCTCGATTCATGCGGCAAAAACGCCGCAAACTGGACTGGACCCAATCAGAACCTGAGTTCCTCATTTCTTGCATGGACCGCCACTCTGACTGGGCGGTCGTCGTTTGCCTGGTCGGAGGCGGGCAAGAGATCCATACGGGTGAAGCCGGTATCAGCGCGTGGCTGGAGGCCATAAACTCCAGGTTCCCTGCTTGGCATGCCTACATTTCGCCTCGTCTCACGGATACCGAGTATGCCAGCGGCCAAGTCCTCCAGCTCATCCAATCGCGTCCGAACACCCACTTTGATGAGTGCCTTCACTTGGCGGTTTCGATGCGATCTTTCCGTGCAGAGAACCTGTCGGCCTTCGTGAAGGCCCTTTTGGATTGCGACATCAAAACCGCTCGCGACCACTGGGAATCCATCCGCAGTACGTATCCCATCGTTTTGACGCGTGATTTGAACATGGCCAAGCAATGGCTCCGCCACATGGCTCGCGGCTCCGAGCGATACGGCCTACTGGCATCCTCCCGTGCCATGCGGCTCAAACCGCACGCAATTGACATCCGGGTGAGCGTCGACCCTGTCTGCTGGTTTCTCAACGACCGCAGCGACATCCGCTCCAGCTACTACCTGGAGGACGCCGCTACGGAGTTTCAAGTCCAAGGCTTAGAGCTCGACTGGAGCTGCGTGGCCTGGGACGCGGACCTGCGGCATCAGGCTCAGGGCTGGGGGCGCTACGATTTCCGAGGCACCCAATGGTGCAGAGTCGGAACCCGGGAGAGACAGCAGTACGTCCTCAATGCGTATCGTGTCCTGCTCACCCGCGCCCGCCAAGGCATGGTCATCTTTGTACCGCCCGGAGATCGCAACGATCCGACACGCAGGGCAGAGTTCTACGATTCAACCTTCAACTACTTCTGTGAATTGGGCATACCCATGCTCGATTGAAGGGCTGCCTCTCCCACGCTCAAGCCACGGAACTCCATTCCCCGGAGTGCTCATGGTCTATACGGCACAAGTACGCCAACCCACCGACACCTTCCACGCGTCCCGAAACCGTCAGGCAGGCCACGTCCGTGACAGCCCCTCCTCGTCCCCCACCGCGGGTTGGCTGCACACCCCGCCCACCCGCACACCCCATGAATACCCTCCCCAGGCCGGAAGTCGAACCTGTTGGGAAGCCCCCCCGAACGATCGGTGGCAACCCGCCCGAAAAAGCGTACATTGGAGAGGCTTATGAAAACCGGCATCCCCATCGCAGCCGCAGGGCTGCTGAGCCTCCTGCTCTGCCTGCCCCTGGCCGGGTGCGCCCGCACCACCCAGGCCGAAAGCCCGGCCCCGCCCCGGGATACCGTCGCCAACCCAAGCCCCGAAGATGCCCGCCCAACCCACGCAGAAGTGTCCCCGCCCGGGCCAACCACGGACACAACCGACGCCAACCTGCCACCGGTGCCCATGGACGAACCCGTCGCCGACGCAACCACGGTACTGCCACCCGACAAACCCGAGCCGGCTCCGGCCGTCGCGGAGCCGGTGGTTCCCGAGGCCCTCAAGTTCTCCCCCGCCACACTCGAACTGGTCAAACTGGCCCGCGCGGCCGTGCCGGAGTCCGTCATGCTCGCCTACGTCACCAACAGCACCCGCACCTTCAACCTGTTGGCCGACCACATCGTTTACCTGAACGACCTGGGCGTCTCCAGCGAGGTCATCCGCGCCATGATCGAACAGGATCGCCGGCTGCGTGAACTGGGCGGTCAATTGCCCCCCCTCACGGACCAGGCCCCCGCCACAAACACGACCCCGCCCGAATCTGAATCGCCCGTCGCTGCCGCGCCCCGGTTCGCCCCCACCACCAACGCGCCGGCCGAGCCCTCCCCCGAAACAACCGCTGCCGCACCCACCGCCGGTACCAACGTCACCTACCAATACTTCTACGAGGCGCTCTCCCCCTACGGCACCTGGGTGTACGTGGACGGTTACGGTTACTGCTGGCAACCCAGCGTGGTCATCCTCCAGCCCGGATGGCGACCCTACTGCCACGGCGGTCGCTGGATCTACACCGATTACGGTTGGTACTGGCATTCCGATTACACCTGGGGCTGGGCCACCTTCCATTACGGTCGTTGGTTCCTGCACCCCCGCTGGGGCTGGTGCTGGTGGCCCGACACCATCTGGGCGCCGGCCTGGGTGACATGGCGTTACCACCCCGGTTACTGCGGTTGGGCGCCCCTGCCACCCTACGGCCACTTCAGCGGATTCGGCTTCGCCTACAGCAGCTACGGCTTCGGCTGGAGCTGGTTCACCTTCGTCTCATGGGACCATTTCCACGATCGCCACCTCCACCGTCACCGGGTGAAAGACGACGATTGCCGCCGACTCGTGCGCGAATCCCGCCCGGTCAAAGACGGCCTGGTGCGCGAGCGAGACCGGATCGTCAACCGCGGGATCGACCCCGACCGGGTGCGCGAACATACGGGTCGGGAAATGCGACCGCTGCGCGTCCGACCCCAGCCGGTGGACACCGCCCAACCGGCCAGCTTGAGCGCCGCGCGGGAACGCTACGAACCGGCCCGCGGCGAAGTGCTGGCCCCACGGTTGCGTCCAGCCGACCTGACCGCCGCCCGAGCCCCCGGGGCCGGCCGACCCGAACGTGCCCCGGCCCCGCCGGCTGCGAGCCCGCCCACCGCCGGAGCCGGCGCTGCAGCGCTGCGAGATGCCCACGGCACCGCAGCCATCACCCCCACACGCTCGGCCGCACCCGTGGCACGCTCCCGGCTCGTCGAAACCCGCTCCCTCACCGCCGGCACCACGGAATCCAACATTCCAGCCCGCCCCGAACGCACACCGGAACTGGCCGCACAGGGCGCACCCGAGCCGCGCCCGACCGCACCCCGCGCCGCGATCGAGCGGCCCGCTATTGCTCCCGGAAGCGGCACGGCACGCGGAACCGACGCTCCGGCCCGACGCAGCGAAGCATCCACGCCGGCTGTGCCGGCCCGACCGGTCACTCCCCGGCCGGAGAGTCGCGCCACCTACACCTGGACCCGGCCCGCCCCCGCCGTTCCACAGGCCCCGGCCGCAGCGCCCCAACCTTCGCCGGTCATGCAACCTCGACCCGCACCGGCACCGGCACCCACGACCCGGCCGACTCCCCCCGCACCCGCGCCACAGTCCCCGTCGCAAAATGTCATCGTCATCCGTCCCAGCACACCGCCCGGATTCAATGCCCCGGCCGCGCATCCAGGAGGGCGGGGCGGCGATTCCGCTTCGCGCTATCGCGTGTTCTCCTCCCCGCCGGCAAGGCAGGTGAGCCCCGCCCAAGCGTCCCCACCCTCGCCCGCGCCCGGAGGTGTCCCCGCCCCGGCCCTCACGCCGCCAAGCCGGCCCATGGCACCGCCGCCGTCCTTCCAACGACCGGCCCCCACACCGGCCACGCCCCCGGCTGAGGTTGGTCCCGCGCCCACACCCTCCTTCCGGCCGGCACCCGCGACACCTCCGGCGCCGGCACCCTCCGCAACCGGCCGCGGCGCCGCCGCCCCGGGCAGGCCGCGATCCGAACGTTGACACCCCTCGCCCGTCTTTCATCGGTCGGTTGTTCCCATGAATCTTCCAAGGATCGGAACGGAACAGTGGGTGTCTCGCTCCGCCTTCACGCGGACCTGTCCGCCGCGGAAACAACGTATCCCGGACGCCACGGCCCGCCTGTTGCACGGGTTGGCGGTCTGGTGGCTGACGCTGGCGTTGCCAGTCTCGTCCCTCCGGGCCGACAGCACCAACCTCTTCTTCACGGCGTTTGAACGTGCCGAAGGGTACGACACGAACTACACCCTCATCGGCCAGAACGGCTGGCTGGGCACCGGCACGGGTGGAAACGGTCTGGTGCCGGATTTCTTCCCGGGCGAAGGGCAACAGGCGTACATCGGCTACTGGCCACCCCTCCAAACCAACGAAACCGAAACCATCATCTGGCGGCCGTTGAACTTCAATCCGGCGGCGGCCGGACTGCCCCTGGTGGAGTTCTCCGTGCTGATGAGCGTCGAGGATTCCTCGGCCGCAAACGGGCAATACGACAACTTCCAGTGGCAGATCTACAACGACCGCACGAACCGCCTTTTCACCCTGGACTTCGACAACTATCACCTCGACATCTCCTACCGGCTCGACGGCACCAACGATTGGGTGGTCACCCCGGTGAAATTCACCAACGGCGTGCCGGAGCGGCTGGTGATCACGATGGATTTCGCCGCCAACCGCTGGAGCGCCACCTACGGCGGCCGCCTCGTCGCCACCAACCAACCCATCACCACCACCGGCCTGCCCCTCACACTCGGTGAAATTGACCTCGTCTGGGCCTACTACGACCCGAACCGTCCGGGCGACAACTACCTGCTGTTCGACAACTTCCGCGTGACGGCGCGCGCCGCGCAGGATCGGCCCCGGCTCCTGCTCCTGGAACGAACCAATGGCGGCCACGTCTGGCTCCGTCTCCTGGGCCAACCGGGCGTGCGGTACGTGATCGAATCCACCCCCACCCTCGTCCAACCCACCTGGCTGCCCCTGCGAACCAACTCCAGCGGCGACGGCGTGCTCGACTTCATTGACACCACCGCGGTCCATGCACCCGCCCGGTTCTACCGCGCCCGCGTTTCACCCTGACGCCGCCGACCCCACCCCGCTCTGATCCTCACCACCGAGAGACAGAGATCACCGCGGAGACACCGAGCCGGACTTGATAAATCAACCACAGGGGCGCAGAGGACACGGAGATAAAACACAGAGGGATTGCTTTGCGTGTACAAGCGCCGCATGGGTGTGTCCGTGTAAAGCGACCCTCTCTCTTTTCGGTGCGTGTGGACCCTGGTCATGGCGGGCAGCCGGGCGGATCCGGCCGGGTTCGCCGGCCGTCCGTCGCCTGCCAGTGCCGTTCCTTCAATGGCATTTCCCGCTTGTTCGCTGTGAAATCTCTTTCTGGTCTGTCGTCTTGTATCTCCCCCTTTATGACTTCGGCTGCAAGGTGGACGATGTGGACTTTGCCCGGTCCCCGGGTGGGGACAGGGGGTTGGGGTGCCGACTGCAGCCGGCACCCCAACCGGCAGCGGCGGGCCCGACCGGTGCC
This sequence comes from Limisphaera sp. 4302-co, assembly GCF_049537155.1. Taxonomy (NCBI): domain Bacteria; kingdom Pseudomonadati; phylum Verrucomicrobiota; class Verrucomicrobiia; order Limisphaerales; family Limisphaeraceae; genus Limisphaera; species Limisphaera sp. 4302-co. The sequence goes on along the minus strand of NZ_JBMVQZ010000002.1, from coordinate 332,021 downwards.
CCAGCTCCCATGCCACCCGGTCACCCGGCCGGACACCCACGCCACCTGCGGTAAATTGGCTTTCCTCTCCTCTGTGTAAAACCTCTGTGTTCCCACAGTCTCCGTGGTTTATTCGTCAATCCCTCGCGGTGTGTCCGTGGTGAACTCCGTGTCCCGGGTGGTGTCGCGGGGGCCACGGTCGGCGGGCTTCACCCCCTCCGCTCGCCTTCGACCCCGGGGCCACCGGCGGACCGGGCCCCCCCGGCCCCGGGTCGGGCGGCAAATTTTTCCCTTAGGTTTTCCTCCCGGATGGCCGATGGAGAAGCTGAACAGGAACGCGGAAACCGCCATGCCTGAAACCGCAGCCAACGAAACCGTCCGGCCGCTGAGCTTAAACCAGATTCAGGCCCAGCTGAGCCGATGTCCCTCGCTGCCCTCCCTGAGCAGCATCAACAAGGCGTTGCAGGAGTTGCTGGGCGCGGAGCAACGGTATTCGGCCCAGATTTCTGAGATCATCCGGCGCGATCCCAGCCTGACCTCGCGACTGCTGCGGCTGGTCAATTCGGTCTACTACGGCCTGGCCCAACCGGTGAACAGCATCGAGGAAGCAGTGTTCTACCTGGGCATCCGGCAGATCCGTCAGTTGGCGCTGGTCACCCCCATCATCGAGGACTTTCAGCGGCTCACCCGTCAATGCCGCTTCCCCTGGCGCGAGTTTTGGCAGCACTGCATCGGCGTCGCGCTTCTGACGCGTGAGGTGCTCGGCACGGTGCAGACCCCCATGGACGAATCCGATTACGTGGCGGGGCTCGTTCACGACGTGGGCAAGATCGTCATGGCCTGGAGTTTCCCTGAACACTTCGCCGAGATCCACCGGCAGGCCGTGGCCGGCGAACGGGATCTGACCGACATCGAACGGGAAGTCCTGGGGGTGGATCACGCGGAACTGGGGGCCCTGTACCTGGAACGCCAGCGGCTGCCCGATCTGATGGTCCAGGCCGCGCGATATCATCACCAGCCCGACAAAGCGGAGCGGTACACGGCCCTGGTGGCGTCGGTGCAGGTGGCGGACCTGCTGCTGCGGGCCGAGGGGATCGGCTGCAGCGGCAACTACCTCCCTGTGACCCGGGAGCAATGCCAGAGCTGTGCCGGCTGGCATTTGCTCTTCCCCAACCCCAAGGAAGCCGAACAGGCCATTGCCCAGGCATCGCTGCAGCGAAGCCTGGAGCGCCTGCCCCACATCCTCGAAGGCCTGGTCTGAGCCGCAACCTTGGCGCTGTCCGGTTCCACCCCGCCCTTGCTTCCACGCACCGACCCTCTCCGTTCACCACGGAGACGCAGAGAAGACGCCCTTTCCAAAACGAACCACAGAGGCACAGAGCACACAGAGGAAAACACAGAGCCTTCTTCTCGTCTTTCAACCGCTTACGTCCATGCTTGCATCCTGGTCACGGCTGGCAACAGAGCATCTTACTCTGTAATGCGCTGTCGGAGCTCCGACCGCCCGCCAACCGTTGACTCCGGCACACACTCCGCAGCATTTTTCCTCTTCTCTGTGAAGGTCTCTGTGTTCTCTGTGCCTCTGTGGTTTATATATCACATCCTCGCCGTGTCACCGTGGTGGACTCGGTGTCTCCGTGGTGAAGACGGCCGGGCGGTCCGGAATCGGGACACCCTTGTCAATCTTCCAGGACATGCCCGAGGCTTTCGCCCAGGCTGCAGGTGGGCGCCACACCCACACCATTGATGGTGTAGGTCCCGCCTGCCGGGCACTCGGGCCAGCGTTCGCCCCGGAAGTAAGGGACCAGATCCACCGGCTCCGGTGCGGGATCCTCAGAAGACTTCTTGTACTCCAGGGCCCATTGTTGCTTGATGCTGTCAATCTCCCTGAGGTGACTGATGCAGATGTTCTTCTGTGTCTGGCTGCGGGCCCGAGCAAAGTTCGGGACCGCGATCGCCGTCAGGAGGCCCACAATGGCCACCACGATCATGATTTCCACAAGCGTGAACCCGCTTTGCAACCGATGCTGGAGTTTCATGGCTCCACCTCAATGCATGCTTTCTTTGGCGGGCTCTTGGTGGCCTGCTATAGGGACCATCTATGATATTAGGACGTCTTCACTCCACAGCAACCGCCAAGGGCCCATTCAGGGGAAGCAGTTTCCGGGCCGGTCCGGAGCATGGTACCGCGAGCCAGTGAAGCGAACGGTCCGGCGGGCCAAACCCCACCAAGGGTCCCCCGGGGCACCTCGACAACCAGACAACACGACTCACGGCGACCTCCAGACTGCGGCGCCTCACTCTCTCTTTTTGATTTGTTCGTCGCAGCTGCACCGTAAAAGCAAGAGAGCAGCCGTTGTGGCTGCTCCCTCCCAAGGGCAGTTCTGGTTACGCGACGCCTCCGATCAGCTACCTGCGTAGGCGTTATTGTGCTCAGTCGCCTTCGCACTGGTGCACGCAGGAGCCGTGCCGATCACGTTCACATTGTAGGCCGAATTGCCCACGGGACAGGTCGGTACAGTTCGAAGGTACGGCGCGATATCGTTAATGTGGCATGCATCTCCGGTATTCTTCCCTTGTTCCAAGGCCCACTGGTCCTTGGCGCCATCGATCTGCCGCAGGTTGTTCACGCAGGTGTTTTGCTGCGCGGTCTCGCGTGCCCGGACGAAGTTCGGGATGGCAATGGCGGCCAACAGACCGATGATGGCCACCACGATCATGATTTCCACCAGGGTGAACGCACCCGTGCGACGATACGTGTTCAGTTTCATAGCTGTGCTGCCTTTCTTCTCCATGCGGCGCGAACGAAGCAGCCGGCGGGTTGCATACCATCAGGACGGTTCTGTTCGCTTCATTGCCGACTGCAACCGCACCCGACCCATGAGCAGACCGGATGCCAGCCGCTTCAGGACCTCGTCAGACCCCGTTTCGTCCGGGATCCGGCGGTCTTTGAGCACATTCGCCAGTCGAACGCACGCGCCCGGGTGTCCAACGGCACGAGATTCCCGGACACACCGTGTCCCGTTTCGGGACAATCCCGTCACGCCCGAGCCGGACGCAGGTCCCCGACCTTCCCTCCAAGAACAGGGCATCAACACGGGGGCCGACCGGTCCGAAACGCCCCGCACAAGGGCAGGCCGCCACCGGCGCCGGACCATCATCATGCCGATCCGAACGGGCCGACCGGACGAACGGACCCCGGGATCAAATTTTTGCGTGACGCGGCGTTGCGCATCCGTATAGTAAAGACACGACGATCGCGACCCTATCGTCTAGTGGTTAGGACACCACCCTTTCACGGTGGTAGCCCGGGTTCGAATCCCGGTAGGGTCGCCACCCTCATTCTGCAAAAGTCCAACCATCCCAACGACCTGCGCCACTCGAGCCTCACGACTCCGCCGCCATGGCGAGGGCTGTGCATACCCGGGGCAGAGAGGCGACGCAACGTCTGTTGACCCCGTTCGCCGGCCTGTCCGGCCGGCCGGCGGCCTTGCCGGAGGATCTCCCACCCGATGCGCAGACCTTCGCCGCAACGTCACCGTAACGGCGGCACTTTCGCATGCGGCCCTGTTCAACAGGCCACCTGACCCGCGGCCGGCAGAGGGTTGGCGGACTCAATACGTCAGCAGGTCCAGGAGCCGTTCCCCGTGGGAGGCAAGCGTCCAGCCGGTTCCCCTGCGGGTCACCATGCGCTGGCAGGGGCGGTCTCGAACCTCGGCTTCGTTCACCTGCACGAGCTGGTAACGGGCGTGGCCGGGCCAGGCACCGGCGGTCACCGGCACCGCCCGGACGGGCAGGCCCTGGTAGGCGAAGGTGATCTCGTACCCGACCACCAGATCGGTCCCGGCAGGGGCGGGTTCCACCAGCCGGGGTTGACGCCGGAGCCAGGGAAAATCCGTGTCGCGCACGCGAACGGTGCACAAGGGCGTTTGTTGCTGCACGTAGTGGAGGAGGGAGAAACGGGTGCCGAGGGCCTGTTGCAACCGGAAAATCTCCGCCGGGTCGAGCCCGATGAAGTTTTGCCCGTTGTAATTGCCGTGGTCGTTGCGCTGGTTGGGTTCGTTCCGGCGGAACCAGGCATCGAACCGGTCGGAGATCAGAAAGGCGATTTCGAAGTGGAGATGGGCCCGGTCACGGCCGATGGGGGTGCGGGTGTTGGTGCTGCGGCCCAGGACACCCAGGACCTGCCCGGCGCGAACCGCCTGCCCTCTGCGGAGTCGCTCGTCCAGGGAGCGGAGATGGGCGTAAAGGGTGTAAACCTCCATGCCCTCGATGACGTGGCGCAGCACGATGTAACGGCCGTAGTTGGAGAGGGCGGGTTTGGCGTTGATGTAGGCGACCACGCCGTCGGCCGCCGCGGTGACGGGATCGGTGGGTTCACCCCGGGAATCGCGTTCGGTGGCCAGGATGTCGATGCCCTCGTGCCATTGCCGTCCCTCGGTACGGGTGCAACCGTAGGCGCCGCCCTGCCAATCCTTGCCGGGTGTGGGGGCAAAAAAGCGGGCTTCCCCGCCGGGTTCGAACAGGGCGGTGTTGGGCGTGGGCAGGTGGAATGGCCCGCCGGCCCCGCCGAAGCACGCCTGCGGGAGGAAGATGCAGGCCAGAAGCAACGTCGGAACGGGCTGCACCAACCGCATCGCAGGGTCAGAAATCCTTTTGTTTGCGTTGGGCGACGAGGTTGTTCAGGCCGCGGACGATCCGCTCGGCCTCTTCCCGGGAGGCGTCGGGAGTAAACACCAGGAACCCGTCGGCGATCCGCTGCCGGATGAGCGGGGCGGCCAGCCAGCGGGCCTTGTCGGGCGTTTCGCCGAACTGACTGAAGATGGCCATGTGCCGGCCCCGGTTGGCCGTGGTGTACTGTTCGAGCAACCAGGTCCCGGAACGGTTGAGCTGGATCTGGATGGCCGGAACACCGAACCGGTCCACCAGTTTGGCAGATTGAACGTGCACCTCGGTCAGAAAGGGCGACTTTTCGACCGTCATTTCGACGGGGTTGTCGCGGAAAACGGTGATGGTTTCGGTCTGGCCGGTCGGTTCGGGTCGCACCTCGAGATGCACGCGGAACGTGCTGATCTCCTTGCGGGCGCGGGAGGAGGAGGTTTGGCAGCCGATCACCATGGGGATCAGCAGGACCAGCGCCAAATAGAGATTGAACTGTCTGCCGGGCCAATCCATATTGCTCCGCCCAAAACAACCGCATCCGAGCGGGGTTGTAAAGGAACTATGGGCAAGCAATACAACAAGATTTTGAAACGGCGCCGCCGCCAGCGCTACATCAAGCGCAAGAAACTGGCGGCCAAGCTGGCGCGTCAGGCGACCCAGGGCGAGGAGAAGCCGGCCGCCACCGGCCAGGCGCCGGCGGCTGAACCGGCCGCTCATGCATCGGCCCCGGCCGCCGCGGGGACAGCACCGGCTTCAACGCCGGCCGAAACACCGGCTGCTCCGGCGACCGGCGCCTGAGAGTGGCGCCCGGCAGTTTCCGACGCCTTTTCGGGACAACCGCGCCGGTGCCCCGTGCGGGGGCCATCGGCGCGGCCGTTTTTCCAACCCACCCGCGCGGTCAGATTCCAACCGCGCACGGTCCAGACCGGCCCGTCATGAACTCCGGGAGGGACGGCGTCCTCGCCGCTCCCCAGGGAGGGACCGTGTTCCTGCGGGTCCGTCCAACCACAGAGACACCGGGAAGCTTGTCTCCAATCGAGACAGAAGGAACACAGAGGAAAGGACAACCGCGCCGGTTGTTTGCTTTTCCACAGGCAGCTCCATTCCTGCGTCATGGGCATGTCCGCCGGACGGAGGTGTTACTCTGCAGTGTTGTCCCGGACTTCCGACCAGCCGGGGGCCATGGGCAGGGACCATTGTTTTCTGACATTCGGTGTCTTCTTCTCTGTGAGGTACGTCTGTGGTCTTTGTGCTTCTGCGGTTTGTTTCCGAGTCCTGCCCGCGTCTGTTGTGTTCAACGCCGTGTCTCGGCGGTGCCGGTCCTGCCGTGCCTGCGGGAGCGGAGCCGTTGCAGGCAACGTCCCACCAGGGTCTGCAGGCGTTGGCGTTCGGTTTCCGTCAATCCCCTGGGGTCGAACCGGTAGCGGTAGTGCAGCAGGAGGGCCTCCTGCAGTTCCGGTGTCCAGAGGGGTGCAGACAGGCCGGACCGCACGCGGCGCAGCCATCGAGCGGGCGGCTCGTGCGGCTGGCGTTCCCATCCGCGGCGTGCCAGCCACCGTTCCAATTCGTAAAACTCCGAGTCCAGGCCCGGTCCGGCGCCGGCGCGCTGACCGGCTGCCCGGCGGGCGGCCCGTCGGCGTCCCCGGCGGAACATGACCTGGAAGAGCAGCACCCCCAGGATCGGGACGAAGAACCACAACAGATACTGGCGCAGTCGCGTGTAACCCCACCAGGCCAGGGCGAGTTGATACCGCACCCAGCTCCAGAAATCCTGCCAGGCCAGCCACTGCGATTCCCGCGTGCGTTCGTGGGCGATCCAGTCGGCGGGTGTGGTGTCGAAGTCCTCCCATTGTTGGGTTCGGTCGTTCCAGACCTGGCACCAGGCATGGGCGTCCCGCTCCCGGACCACGTACCGTCGACCCGACCCCTCGTGAACCGCATAACCTACCGAGTAGCGAGCCGGGATGCCCAACCGGCGTAGCAAGAGCACCGTGGCGGTGGCGAAGTACTCGCAATGACCCGCCCGGCTTTGGAGGAGGAAGTGTTCCAGGGCGCGGCTTCCCCGCCGGAGCGGGCGCGGCAGGGGCTGCCACAGCCGGTATTGGAACTTCTCCGCGAAAAACCGGGCCACCACGGGCCGCACCTCCTCCCAGGAGGCGTTCTCCGGCAGATCCAGCTCCGCGAGCACCCTCTCCAGTGCGGGGACCAGTTGTTCCGGCACCTCCAGGTCCCGTTCCGGATCGGGCGGAGTTTCCCAGCCGACCGCACCGTTGTGGACCGCCTCGAAAACGAGCAGCCCCGGCCCGGTCGCCAACACGGCCCCGAGCGGGTTGCGTTCCACGCTGAAGGCGGGGAGGTTGCGCAACCGGACGGTTCGTGGCGGCAGGGGCAACAGACCGGCCCGCGACTCGTTCTTGCGCCCGCGCAATGCGGTGGCGATGCGCACCACGGCGGGGCCGTTGGTGACCGTTGCCAGCGGCCAGTTGCCGCTGTCGGGAGGCGATTCGGTAACCGGCAGCAAAGAGTTGCCCCCGTCGGTGCTCAACCAGTCGGGGGGTCTGAACAACTGATACACGCTCTGCCGCAGATAGGCCGGGGCCGGCCCTTCCAGGACCTCCAACCGCACGGCAATGCGCGTCGACAGTTTCCACGGCGCCAGGCCCTGCCAGGAGATCCGGGAGATCCCCATCTCCGTGTCGCCACCCGGGCTGCGCAGTTCGGCCAACCAAGCCCCCAGACGACCCGACCCACCGATGTAGCGCTGGAGATTCCAGATCCCCAACTGGCCGGCCACGCCCAACGCCACGGCGACGATCAGGACCCCCAGCCAGACGAGCACGGGATAACGGCGCGATCGCAGCGGCCACAGCGCCCAACCCAGCAACCCGGCCAGGCCCGCCAACGTCCAGGCAAACCCGCCTCCGGGCGCCGGTTGCATGCAGGCGCCCGCCAGACAACCGGCCAGGTAGAGGTAACCCGGGTGGAACCGTGCCTCCGGCAACAACGGCACTCCCGCCTGCTCCAAACGGTGCCGGCGGCGGCGCACCAGGAGGGATACGGTGCCCAGTGTAAGACCTTCACGGTTGCTGTAGGCGTGGGCCGCCGCGAGCGGAAACATCAGCAACGGCAGCCAACGAAAGACCGACGCCGCCGTGTCGGTGGTCACCCGGCTGGCGCGCCTTTGCTGGAAGTAACCCGGCGAATCGAGCAACTGACTGAATGCGGAGGGGCCTTCGTTGGAGGTGAAGGCCCACACCAATGCCGCCAGCAGCATCACCGAACAAAGGCTCCAAATCCGCCGGAAATCCTCGTCGGAAAACTCCCATCGGAAGGGCAACCAGCGCGCCGCTTCCAGGACGGTCGCCATGGTGATCGCCAACCCCCAGTGCCCCGTTTGCCACCCCCAGAAGAGCAGTCCGGCCCCGATCAGAAACGGCGGTGGACGCACCACCGGAGCCCTTGCCGCGGCCGACCGCGCGTCCACCGGCCCGGTCTGTCGTGCCGGTGCCGGCCTGTCCGGTTGCTCTACCGCACCGGCCTGTGGTCTCGCCCCGTCCATCGCCATGGAGCCGAACTTCCGCGTCAACCATGATCCCGGAGCCGTCGCCTGGCAAGCCGGTCCGAACGCGGAACGGGCGATCGGGAGAGGCTGGCAACAGGGTTGCACCGGGGCACCTTGCCGCTGCGGCACCACCGGAACACGGAGATCACCACGGAGACACCGGGATGGACTTGTCAATCAACCCCGGAGGCACAGGGAGATTTCACAGAAAAGAGCAAAGAAGGGTCGTGGACAGAATCGTGTTCCACCTGGAGAAAGGGGTCGTGGGCACGGCCGGGTGGTTCAAGGCGGACGACGATGTTTGTGGGCAGAGGAATCCGGCATGCAGAATCGCTTCGGATTCCCGGGGAAAATACTTCGCTTGCAGGACAACAAGCACCTCTGTGTTTTTCTCTGTGTCCTCCGGATCTCCGTGGTTTTTTTAAGAAAAACTTTTCTCTCTCTGTCTCGGTGGTGGTTACCGAAGAGGGGCCGCTCAACCCAGGATGCGCCGGCCCTCGTCGAGGAAGATGCCCTTGAAATTCATCTCCAGCGCCTGCGGGTTGCTGGCCTTGGACAGGGCTTCCTTCTCGGTGATGATGCCGTCCCGCACCAGCTGGAAGAGGGACTGATTGAAATTGAGCATGCCGTCGTCCGTGCCCGTTTCGATGGCCGCCGGCAGTTTGTCCAGGCGGTTTTCCTCGATCAGTTTCCTGACCGTGGGGGTGTTGATGAGGATCTCGAAGGCCGGGATCATCCCGCCGGCGATGGTGTTGCACATGCGCTGGCAGATCACCGCCTGCAATGTACCCGCCAGTTGGCGCCGGATCTGTTCCCGTTCTTCGGCCTTGAAGAAGTCCAGGATCCGGCTGATGGACTGCGCGGCGTTGGTGGTGTGGAGGGTGGAGAGGACCAGGTGGCCGGTGTCGGCCGCGCTCATGGCGGCGGTGAAGCTGATCGCGTCGCGCATCTCGCCGATCATGATGATGTCCGGATCCTGTCGCAGGACGTGTTTGAGTGCGTGATGGAAGGAGAGCGTGTCCAACCCCACCTCGCGCTGTTCGATGATGCATTGGTTGTCCTCGAAGACGTATTCGATGGGATCTTCCAGCGTGATGATGTGTTTGCGGAAGTTGGCGTTGATGTGTTCGATCATCGCCGCCAGGGTGGTGGACTTGCCGCAGCCGGTGGAACCGGCCACCAGCACGATGCCGCGCGGGGATTCGGCAATGCGCTTGATCTGCGGCAACAGTCCCAGTTCTTCGAAGCTCGGCACCTGCGTCTTGACGTAACGCATGGCCAGACACCATTGACCGCGCTGCTGGAACAGGTTGGTGCGGAACCGGCCGATGCCGGGCACGAAATACGAGAAGTCAATTTCGCGTTCGTTTTCCAAACGCTGTTTCAGATGAGGCGGCGTGATCGTGCGGACGACCTCCTCCATCCATTGTTGGTTGGGGATGGGCGCGTCCACGGTGATCAGTTGCCGGTTGATGCGGAAGACGATTGGGGCGTCGATCTTGATGTGGACGTCCGACGCACCCCCATCCACGGCGGCTTTCAAAATCTTGTGGAACAGTTCCAGTGCCATGTCTCCAGCTTACTGCAGGTGCGGCCCTGTCTGCCAGTGGGGAAAACGCGCGTCCGCTGGCGTTCCTCCCGCGCTTGTGCCAATGTCAGGGCCCCCGGGCGGGCGGGCAATCGGGCCGGGCCCATTGCCTCACGCGCCCGGCCGGGTATCAAAAGAGTGGTGAGAAAACGGGGACCATCTCAGGATCGAACCGGTTCGTACACGGCCCGGGCTCCCCGGTCTGCCGCCGGCTCTCATGCCGTTGGCGGCCTCCGGTGGGGACGGAGCGGACGGCCGCGCGGTTTTACACTGGTGGAGCTCCTCACCGTGGTGGCCGTGCTGGGGATTCTGGCGGCGCTTCTGTTGCCCGCGCTGCAACGGGCCCGGCGGTTGGCCCACCGGACGGCCTGTCTGAACCAACTGCGCCAGCAAGGGATGGCCTGGCGGATGTATCTGGACGAGAACGAAAGCCGATTTCCTGACCGACGCGATCTGAAAACGGCGTTGCCCGGCGGGTATCGGCCCTGGTCGGACTGGCCGCCGAGCGATCCCCGGGCCGGTTGGGCGGCGGTGGTCCTTGCGGCGCAGCTGCCGGAGAGGGGCGCTTGGGACTGCCCGTCCGCGCGTGCCGGTGGGCTGGCCGACCGGCCGCAGGTGCTCCAACAGGGCGGCACGAACGACGCCGCACCGGCGGTCCGATACTGGATGTGGCGGTTCGACCGAGTGGACGAGCCGGTGCCCTTGGACAACTTTTGGGGCCGACGGGAGTCGGAGTGCGTGGCTTCGCTACGGGCGGCGGACAACCCTGTTGCCGGTCGACCGAATGGCCCGGCCGAGGTGGAGCTGGTGGTGGACGTGTATTTTCCCGGCACCATACCGGGCGTCGCCCCGGAATTGCGCGGGCGCAGCGCTCATCCGGCGGGGCGAAACCAGTTGATGCTGGACGGGCACGCGCGGTTTTTGCGGGACCGACGGTTGAGCGGTGGTTGAACCGCGCGGCGGTGCGGGGATGCGGCGGGCTTGTTCGGTGCGGCCGAACCGGGCAGATTGCCTCCCCGCGCGCCTGGGCGGCCACCGGAGCGGGTTTCATGAACATCGTTTGGGAACCACAGGAAGCAAGGGACCGGGCGCTCCGCATCCGTGAGCGGGTCCCGCCCGGCGGCCTGTTCGCTGGGGAAACCTGGCGGATCAGTCCGCTGCCTTTCCGGCTGTCGGCCGGGCTGGCGGCCGAATTGGAGTCGCTGGGCCGGGTGTTGTTGCAGTTCTACCGCGCGCTGGATCTGTTGTACCGGCAGTCGGTGGCCGGGAAACAACCCGCCTGGGTGGCCGCGTGGCTGGACCAGGGGAAACCTCCCGAGCTCATTGCATGGCAGCGGCACCCCGGGTTCCGTCACGAATTGCCCCGGGTGATCCGACCCGACGTGTTGCTGACGGCCGACGGGCCCAAGATCACCGAACTCGACAGTGTGCCCGGCGGGATCGGGCTGACGGCCTGGTTGCAGGAGGTGTATGCGGAATTGGACGGCGGGCCGGACCACCGGCTGATGGGCGGGGCGGACGGCATGCGGAAGGGGTTCGCCGGCATCTTCGGGGACGCGGCGCAGGTGCATGTCGTTGTCTCGGAGGAATCGGCGATGTACCTGCCTGAAATGGCGTGGCTGGCCGGTCGGCTGGGGAACCGGTATGCCGTCCGCGACGTGCAGTTCCGTAATGTGGCCGATGGAGATGCGGTGTACCGGTTCTTCGAACTGTTCGATCTGGCCAATGTCCCCCCGGCCGCAGAATGGTTCGACCGTGCCGCGCAGGGGCGGATCCGCCTCACCCCGCCGCCCAAGCCTGCTCTGGAGGAAAAACTCTGTCTGGCGCTGCTGTGGAACCGGAATCTGCAGGAGTTCTGGCGGCGTGAACTGGGCGCCGCGTTTTTCGATCGGTTGCGCGGCCTGGTCCCGTACACGTGGGTGGTGGATCCGACGCCGCTGCCGCCGCATGCGGCCATCCCGGAACTGGGGTTGACCGACTGGCGGCAGTTGAAGACGCTCTCTCAAAAGCAGCGCCAGCTCATCCTCAAGGTCTCCGGGTTCTCGCCCTCCGCCTGGGGCGCACGCGGGGTGGTGTTGGGCAGTGATCTCTCGCAGGATGCCTGGGCCGCGGCGGTGGAACGCGCCCTCAGGGAGTTCCCCACCCAACCCTGGGTGCTCCAGCGCTACCACGCCCCGACCCGGCAGCCCGCCTTGTGGTACGATTTCGAACACGATCGGGCGGTCCCGTTCGAGGGCCGGGTCCGGCTCTGCCCGTACTATTTCGTTCACGGGGAACGCGAACAGGCGCGGGCCCGCCTCGGCGGGGTGCTGGTCACCATTTGTCCGCTCGACAAAAAGATCATCCACGGCATGGATGATGCCGTGGAAACCGTGGCAGCCGCACCGGTATGACGGATTGGGTGCAATTCGGTTTGCTGGCCTTCGGGTCGCTGTTCGTGATCGTGGACCCCATTTCCACCGCGCCGGCGTTCCTGGCCATGACGCCGCAGAACACGCCCGCCCAACGCGTCCGCATGGCCCGGAGCGCCTGTGCCGTGGCCACCGGCGTGCTGATGCTGTTTGCCGCGGCCGGGCAATCCATCTTCCGCTTCCTCGGGATCACGCTGCCTGCCTTCCAGATCGCCGCCAGCCTGGTCCTGTTGTTGGTGGCGCTGGACATGTTGCGCGCCCAACGATCCCGCGTACAGGAAACCCGGGAGGAGACCGAGGCCGCAACGGTCAAGGAGGATATCTCGGTGACGCCCCTGGCCATCCCGCTGTTGGCCGGGCCCGGCGCCATCTCCACCGCGATTCTGCTCCAGAGCCAGGCGCGGGACTGGATCCAACACGGCATTCTTTACGGCGTGATCGTGCTGGTGATGGCGGCCAGCTATCTGATCCTGCACCTGGCCGCTCACAGCACCCGGTTTCTCAATCCCATCGCGCTGAACATCCTCTCGCGGGTGATGGGTCTGTTGCTGGCCGCCGTTGCCGTCCAGTTCATGATCAACGGCCTCCGTGCCCTCCGGGGCGAACTCTGGCCGGCCTGACCCTGAGCGCCGTTCTCCGGCTGTCTCCTTCCAGGGACCTCACGCAGTTGCCCGGAGGGGCGGGCGGCCTTCACGCGGGATTCGCCGCGCGGACAGGCTCCTCGTGCCGCCGCGACGCTCCTTCCGGCGACCACCTTCGGCCGCTGAGCGACGGAGAGACGCAGTCCACCACAGAGACACCAGGACCATCAATCAACCACAAAGGCGCAGAGGACACAGAGATATCTCACAGAGAAAACACACACCATGCTCCAACACACTTGCCGTTGCCAACAGTTACGGCCTGTTCCAAACAGCGCACGCGCAGTGCAGGGGAACACGCTCTGTTGCCGAATGTGTCCCGGCGCCGGCGACCAACATACTCGAGTCAATGAAAGAGACAAAGTCCCAAAGAGGAAGAGATACAAACTCTGTGTTTCTCCTCTGTTTTCTATGGTTTCTTTGCAAATCTTGCCCAGGGTGTCCGTGGTCACTCCGGTGCCGGTGGTTGTCGCCGGCGGCGTGCGGCACGCAGTTTCTCCGTGGTGTTTCCGGTGGTTCCGTGGTGAGAGCGGCGCGGGAATGCCGGACGCACCGGCCGGGCTACCAACTGTTGAGCACGTCGATCATCTGGCGGAGCCGTCCGTAGTCGCGGCGGTTGAATCCGAAGGCGATCCTGTGGAGTTCGAGGTGATCCCGGTCCTCCTGTTCCTCCGGCGTGGGCGGGATGCGATGGACGGGCGGGCCGGTGATGATGTCGGCGAAATCCTCGTTGAGGGCCGCCAGGGCCGTGTCCGTGGGCGGATGTTTGAGCCGGATGACGAAGAGATCCTTCACGAACCGGGTCGAGTGAAAGTTGCGGTAGAACCGTGTAATGATGCGGACGGCCTCGTCCACGCTGTCGGTCATCTGATAGAGATGCAGGTCCTCGGGCGAGATCAGTTCGTCCCGCAGGAGGTGTTCGCGCACGTGCCGGTCCCAGGTTTTCCAGTAGGTGCCGCCCGGCCGGTCCACCAGCACCAGGGGCATCAACTGACTTTTGCCGGTCTGCATCAGGGTGAGAGCCTCGTATCCCTCGTCCAGTGTGCCGAACCCTCCGGGGAAGAGCACCACCGCGTCGGCATGCCGGATGAAGATCAGTTTGCGGGTGAAGAAGTATTTGAAGGTGACCAGTTTGCTGTCCTCCCGGATGACGGGGTTGGGGTTCTGTTCCCAGGGCAGCCGGATGTTGGCGCCGAAGCTCATTTCGGGTCCGGCCCCCTCGTGGGCGGCCTGCATGATCCCGGGACCGGCTCCGGTGATGACCATGAATCCGGCCGCGGCGATTTTGCGGCCGAACTCGACGGCCTGCTGGTACTCGGGTTTGTGGGGTGCGGTGCGTGCGGAGCCGAACACGGCCACCTTTCGCACATGGGCGTAGGGGGCGAACAACCGGAAGGCGTAACGCAGCTCCCGATTGGCGATCTGGATGACCCGGACGTCGCCGCGGTCGGCCACGTCGGTCAGGAGCTTGAGGGCATTCTCGATGATGTCGGCCACGATGGCCTCGTTGTGGCCGCCGCCCTTGTAGCGGATGAGCTCCTGGATCCGGCGTTGCAATTCCGGGTCGGGCGGCGGTTTCTCTTTCTTCTCGGCGTTGTTCACAGACACAGGATAGGCGGGCGCGCGCGCCGGGCAATGCCCGGGCGGTGCCGATTTCGTGACAGGAGATCGTTCCGGCCCCGGCCCCGGCCGGCCTTGGAGTGGCGCGGCAATCGTGTTTGGATGCCGTTGCTCCGGCGGGGGCTCAGATCATTGGATCTGCGGGGGGAGTCTCCGTTTTGCCTGCGTCGGGATGCAACAGCCGGTGCAACAGCCACAGCAGGTCCCGGGTCAGGAACGGCTTCCGCAACAGACTCTCCAGATGGAGACTTTCCAGCGTGGCCATGGCGACGCGCTCGGCCACGCCGGTCATCCCCACGATGGGCAGCGAGACACCGAGCCGGCGCAGATCCCGGACCAGAGTCGGTCCGTCCATCCCCGGCATGAGCATGTCGGTGAGGATGACCCGGACGCGGTCGGTGAACCGCTGGAACAGCTCGAGCGCCTCGCGCCCCTCGGAGGCCACCAGGACCTGGTAGCCGTGTTTTTCGAGGGAGCGGCGCAACATCTCGCGCACGCCGGCTTCGTCGTCCACGACGAGGATGGTTTCGCCGCGGGCCGGCGGCGGCAGTTCGGGCTCTGCACCGGCCGGCAGGGCTCCCTCGGTCTGTGTGGCCGGGAGGTACAGTTCGAAGGTGGTGCCCTGTCCCACAATGCTCTTGAAGCGCAGGAAACCGTTGTGACCGCGGACAATGCCCAACACCGTGGGCAGACCGAGTCCCGTCCCCTTGCCCACCTCTTTCGTGGTGAAGAAGGGATCGAAGATACGGTCCCGGATCTCGGGCGGGATGCCCGTGCCGGTGTCGCTGACGGTCACACAGACGTACGGGCCGGGACGGGCATGCGGATCCAGCGCGGCAAAGTCCTCGTCCACGTAAACGTTTTCGGCCGCCAGGCGCAGCGTGCCGCCCTGCGGCATGGCATCGCGGGCGTTCACGCAGAGGTTCATCAAGGCCTGATGAAGCTGGGTGGGATCGCCCATCACCGACCACAGGTCGCGCGGGGCGTGCAGGTCGGGCTGGATGTTCCGCGGGAAGGTCTCGCGGATGATCTTGTCCATGTCCCGCAGGAGGTGGCGGATGGGCACGGGGACTCTCGTGCCGGGGGCACCTCGCGCGAAGGTCAGGAGTTGGCGGATGATATCGGCACCGCGTTGTGCGCATTGTTCGATGGTCTCGAGCATGGCGCGGGCCTCGGGATCTTCGGTGCTCTCGCGCAACAGGGGTGCGGCCATGAGGATGGGCGCCAGGAGATTGTTCAGGTCATGGGCGATTCCACCGGCCAGGGCACCAATCCCCTGCATGCGCTGGGCATGAAGGAACTGGACCTCGAGCTGCTTGCGGTCGGTGATGTCGGTCAGGATGGCCAGCACGCGCGGCGGGCTGTCCGGGGGTTCGTTCAACAGGGTCCAGCGGGCCAGGACCACGCGCTCGCCGCCGGTCTGTTGCGGGACCCGGATCTCGCCGGTCCATACCCCCTGGTCCTGAAGTTTCTGCTCCGCCTCCGTCAGGCCCGTGAAAATGAGCTCCGGCACTTCTTCCAGCCGGCGCCCGGGCAGATCCTCCCGGGTCCGTCCGAGCAGATTTGCGGCCGCGGCGTTGGCGTATCGAATGTGGTGATCCAAGGTCCAGACCAGAATGGCGTCGTTTGCGGCGTCCAACAGCGCGGCCTGTTCGCGGAGTCGTGCCTCGGCCTGTTTCCATTCGGTGATGTCGAGGCCGCATCCGCACAAGCCGATGATGTTGCCGGCCCGGTCCCGCAGGGGGACCTTGGAGGCGATTTTCCAGACCACGGTCCCGTCGCGGCGCACGACCCGTTCCTCGTAGTTCAGCAGGGGCTGGCCGGTCTCGATCACGCGACGGTCCTCCTCGGCGAACCGGGCGGCCTGCTCGGGCGGATAAAAGTCGAAGTCGGTCTTGCCCAGGACCTCCTCCTCGCTGCTGGCGCCCATGTAGCGGAGATCCTCGGGGTTGGTGAGGGTCTTGCGGCCTTCGAGGTCCTTGGCATAGACGACCATCGGCACGGTGTTGACGATGGTGCGCAGGAGGGCGCGCTCGCGTGCCAGGGCTTCCTCGGCCTTCTTGCGATCGGTGATGTCCAGGCCGCATCCGGCCAGCCCGATGACGCGCCCGTGGGCGTCCCGGAGGGGCGCCTTGTAGGTCAGGAGCCAGGCCTGCCGGCCGTCGCGCAGGGTGATCAGGTCTTCTCGACCGAGGATGGGTTCCCCGGTTTCCATCACCTGCCGGTCTTCGGCGGCGAACACTTCCGCCTGTTCGGGCGGGTAGAAGTCGAAATCGCTTTTTCCGAGAACCTCCTCCTCGGAGCTCGCACCCATGAACCGGAGGTCGACCGGGTTGGTGAGGGTTTTGCGGCCGGTGATGTCCTTGGCGTAGACGGCCAGGGGCAGGGTGTTCAAGAGCGTGCGCATGAGGGTGCGCTCCGCGGCAAGCTGGTCGCGCGCGCGCTTCAATTCGGTGATGTCGAGGCCGATGCCGGCCAGTCCGGTGATCCGGCCCTGGGCATCCCGGATCGGGACCTTGGAGGTCAGCAGCCACAGATCGGTCCCGTCTGGCCGGGTCACTCGTTCTTCGCGGTTCAAAACGGGCTGGCCGGTGCGGAGCACCTGCTGATCGTCGGCCCAGAAGGCGGCGGCCTGATCGGGCGGGAAAAAGTCGAAGTCGGTTTTGCCGAGTGCCTCTTCCTCAGACCGGACGCCGAGGTTTTTCTGATCAATGGGGTTGACCAGGGTTTTGCGTCCCTCGGTGTCCTTGAGGTAGAGGGCCACCGGCAGATGATCCACCAGCGTGCGCAACAGGGCACGTTCGTTGGCCAGTCGTTCCTCCCAGCGCTGTCGTTCGGTGACATCAATCAGGCTGCCCAACACGGCCGGCCGACCCTGGTAATCCACGCGCGCGCCATGAGCTTCGACATACACGGTGGACCCGTCCTTGCGCCGGCCGCGGAAACGGTAGCGGACTTCGCGGACCTCGCCGCTGAGCCGGCGCCGGATGTTTTCCCGGGCCAGAGGCCGGTCGTCGGGATGGGTCAGATCCAGCGGCCCCAGCTTGCCGATCAGTTCTTCGGGCGTGTAACCGAAGACGGAAGCCATGGCGGGGTTGACGTAAAGGAAACCGTTGGCGTCGTACAGGTAGATGCCCACGAGGGCGTTTTCGGTGAGCATGCGGAAGCGTTCCTCGCTTTCGCGCAATTGCGCCTCGGCGCGTTTTCGGTCCGTGACATCCGTGCACAGCGTGGCGAACCCGTCCCGACCAAACGGTGCCACGGACACTTCGAAGTGCCGGTCCACCGGTGGCCAGTAGATCTCGAGGCGACGCGGCTGCCCGGTCAGCGCGACCCGGGCGAACTCCTCCAGGTAGGGTGCGGGATGCGTGTCGTAGACCTCCGAGCCGAGCCGGCCGCGCACCTCCTGACGTTTCAGCCCCATGAGTCGCTCGTAGGTGGCATTGACGTCGAGTAAACGGTAATCCACCGGGCGGCCGTTTTCGTCGAAGACCAACCGGTGCAGCGCGATCATTTCGCCCGAGCCTTCGAACAGGGAACGGAAGCGGGCCTCGCTCTCTTCCACGGCGCGGCGGGCCTCGCGTTCGGACGTTTGGTCGCGGAAGACGAGGACCACACCGGCCAGTTCGCCCTGCGCATTGCGGATGGGGGCGGCGCTGTCGGCGATGGGGATCTCCCGGCCGTCCCGGTGAATGAGCAGGGTGTGATTGGCCAGTCCCACCGTTTTGCCCTCACGCAACACGCGGTCCACCGGATTCTCCACCGGCTGGCGCGTGAACTCGTTGGCGATCCGGAACACGGTGGCCAGTGGTTTGCCCCGGGCTTCGTCCCTGCTCCAACCGGTGAGCCGTTCTGCGACCGGATTCATGTACTCCACCCGGCCCTCGGCATCGGTGCTCAAGACCGCGTCTCCGATGCTCTCCAGCGTGATGCGTAGTCGCTCGCGGCTCTGGAAGAGCGCCTCCTCGGCCTGCCTGCGTGCGGTGACATCCGCCACGAAGCCCTCCAGGAACTGCAACTGGCCGGATTCGTCGTACACGCCCCGGCCGCGTTCCCAGACCCAGCGAACCTGACCATCCGCGCGCCGGATGCGGTAGCTCAGTTCATAGGGCTCGCGCAGGGCCAGCGCCGCCTGCACGACGTCCCAAACCGTCTGGCGATCTTCCGGCACGATCAGTTCGCCGTAGGACGGGCGGCCCTCCATGAGCGAGGCGGGCTCGTACCCGGTGAGTTCCCTGCATCCTTCGCTAACCAGGATCATCGGCCAGTCGGGTGCGTTTTTGCATCGGTAGGCCATGCCCTGGAGGTTGGCCAGCAGGGTCTGCATCTGGCGATGGCTTTCCCGGAGGGCGCGCTCGGCCTCGATCCGCGCGGTCATGTCCTCAAAGGCCAGCAGGATCATCTGCGCCGCCCGGGCCTCGCCATACAGCCGGCGCGCGTTCAACCGTAACACGCGCCGCCCCAGGCCGGGCCGTTCCACCGTCAGCTCATGATCCTCGACGCCGCTGTCCCGGGCCGGGACCTCTTCCAACACCGCACGAAGTTCGGGCCGATCGAACTGACCGTCCCAGAGTTCGAACAGGGACCGGCCCTCCACCGCACCGGGGGACTCGGCGAAGCTGGTGTAAAAGGCGCGGTTGGCCGAGACCACCCGGTACTGCGCGTCCAGCACGAGCAAGGGATGCCGCAACGTGGCCACGATGGCTTCGTTCAACGCCAGCGCCTCCGCCAACAACCGTTGCGCCCTGCGCTCCTCGGTCTGGTCCCGGAACACCAGGACCACTCCCGTGATCCGACCCTCCTCGTCCCGGACGGGTGCGCCGCTGTCGGCGATGGGAAACTCGCGTCCGTCCCGGGCGATCAGCAGGGTGTGATTGGCCAGGCCGACCACGCGACCTTCCTTCAGGACCCGTTGCACCGGGCTCTCAACCAACTGACGCGTCTCTTCATTGACGATGTGAAACACCCGGCTCAGCGGTTTGCCCCGGGCCTCGGCCAGGGGCCACCCGGTCAATGATTCGGCAACCGGATTGAGGAATTCCACCCGCCCCTCCGCGTCGGTCACGATGACGGCGTCGCCGATGCTCTGCAGGGTGATCCGGTGCCGTTCCTCCAACCGACGTCGTTCCCGTTCGGCCGCCAGTTGCTGTCTCAGCGCCTCCGCCCGGGCGCGGGCGTTCATCAACCGTACCAGCAGGCCCAACAGGACCACCACCGACAGACCCGCCGCCCAGAGAGTCGCCGCCCGGCGCCGCGCCGGTGCATAAGCCTCCGCCGCATCCGCCTTGGTCAGCAGGACCCAATCGGATCCCGGCACCACGGACGCCACCGCAACCACCCGCACCCCGCGATAGTCGGGGCCCTCGAGAAAGCCGCGCTCCCCTCCCACCGCCCGGACCTCCACCAGCGCCGACTCCGCGAGGGGAATGCGATGGCGCAGGGCCATCCCCTGCCAGTTCCGCGCCTCGTTCAGGACCACCACATCGTCGCCACGGCGCTGCAACAACAGGGCTTCCGCACTTTTGGATGGAACCGGCCAGAACGAGAGAACCGGGCCCAGGTCCTCGAAGATCCTGCCCACCAGAACGGCCGCTCCCACCACGGGCGCAGGAGAATCTTCCCCGGAAAGCAGGGGCGCCACCACCGCAAAGTTCGGCACCGGATCGCGTCCGCCGGGAAACAGGTCGCTCAATGTGGTCTGGCCGGTTGCCAGGGCATTGGTCAGGGCCTGACGAAGCTGAGGGGTCAACGGCGGCGGTTCCTCCCGAAGGACCCAACGCACCTGGCCACCGGCGTCGGTGAGCAACACCTGGGTGTACCGGCGGACCGGCAACCGCTGCTCCACGCGCCGCCGCAGCACGGCCTCACGTTGGGCATCGGGCTCGTTCAACCATTGCTGGAACGCCTGCGCCACCGAGGCTGACCGGCGATAGACCTCCCCATCCTCCAACCGTTCGCCGCGCCAGATCACCACCTCCCGGGCCTTCAGCTCGGCGATGCCGCGGAGCATTTCCTCGGCCCGGTGTCGCAGTTCGGCGCTCTGCTGCCGCTGGAGCCAGTAAACGCCGGCCAGTACCGCCACGGCGAGAGAGACCGCCAACCCTCGGACCCACAAAGGCGCTTTCATAGGCTGTTGAGCAAGCAGGCCGAGCCTAATGAGACCCGCTCAGCCGTGACAAGCCGCAACGGCCCGGGCTCCCGGGCCGGGACCGTGCCCGGACGGCAGGCCCGCCCGGGAGCTTTGAGGTTGATCGCAGGCACGTCTCTTCGTTCCATAGCCGCGTATGAAGTCCATCGTGTTGGCCGCCGGTTACGCGACCCGGTTGTATCCGCTGACATTGAACCGACCCAAACCTTTGTTGCCCGTGGCGGGCCAGCCGATGCTCGAACACGTGTTGGCCGCCCTGGCACCGGTGCGCGACATCACCCATGTCTACATCGTCACCAATGCCAGGTTTGCCGACCAATTCGAGCAATGGGCCCGCACCCGGGGTTCTCACGCCCCTTTCCCCTGCACCGTCGTCAACGACGGCACGACAGACGACTCCAACAAACGCGGCGCCATCGGCGACATCCACTTCGTCCTGGAAACCCAGGGCGTGGACGATGATCTGGTCATCATTGCCGGGGACAACCTGTTCAGCGAACCCCTCGCCGGGTTCGGCGAGTACTGTCGCCAGCGCCATGCCCCCGTGCTCGGTGTCTACGACGTGGGCGATCTCGAACAGATCAAAAAGTACAACGCCATCTCCACCGACGCCGACGGGCGCATCAGGTTTTTCGAGGAAAAACCCGCCCAACCCCGCAGCACCCTCACCGGCATCGCGCTCTATTACTACCCGCGGCAGACCCTGCCGCTGATCCGGCAGTACGTGGCCGAAGGCAACAACCCGGATCAGCCGGGCCGTCTCGTCCAGTGGATGTACACGCGCACGCCCTTCTACACCTGGCGCGTGCCGGGACTGTGGTTCGACATCGGGTCCAAAGAGACCTTGGAGGAAGCGGACCGGATCTTTCGAGAGCTGGCCCGGGGCCGGGCCGGGGGTGCCGGCGCCTGATCCAACCGGGCCGGGCACATGGGCATGTCTGCGGGCGCGGCCGCGCGGCCCGGGCCGAAACCGGTCCCGCACCCCAACCCGGATGCCCCGGCCACCACCCTACGGAACCGATGCTGCGGACAACCTGGAGGCTCCGATGGTGCCTGCTCGCGATGGCCTGGCTGGGCTGGACCACGCCAGCCGGAGCGGATCCGGACACGCTGGACCTCGGCGGCCGCTGGCGCTTTGCACCGGACCCGCAGGATGTCGGGTTACACGAGCAATGGCACACGCGGGCGTTGCCCGGAACCGTGCGATTGCCCGGATCGCTCCCGGCGCAGGGGATCGGAGACCCCGTCGGGGTGGACACGCCCTGGACCGGCGGGATCGTGGACCGTTCCTGGTTCGACGCCCCGGAGTACGCGCCCTACCGGCTGCCCGGCCGGATCAAGATCCCCTTCTGGTTGCAACCGGAGCGCTACTACGCCGGGCCCGCATGGTACCAACGCGACCTGCAGGTGCCGGCCCGCTGGCGCGGGCGCTGGCTCCGCCTGGAACTGGAACGGCCCCACTGGGAAACCCGGGTGTGGCTCGACGACCGGTTCCTGGGCACGAACCGCTCGCTGGCCACGCCGCACGTGTACGAACTGGGCTTTGTCGAACCCGGCCGACATACCCTGACCATACGCGTGGACAACCGTCGGGTGATTGACATCGGCGAGAACTCCCATGCCATCAGCGATCATACCCAGGGCAATTGGAACGGCATCGTGGGCTGCATCCGGTTGGTGGCGCTCCCTCCCGTGTGGATCCGGGATCTGCAGGTGTACCCCCGCGTTGCCGACCGCAGCGCGCGGATTCGCGTCGTGTTGACCAACCCGGCGGCCGTCCGGTTCGAAGGCCATCTCCGTCTCGAGACGGATGACGCCCGGCCGGGCCGGGCCGCGGAGCAGATCGGAGAACTCCGTTTCGAGGAGGGTGATTGGGAGGGCGAATTCAACCTGCCGCTGGGCCCCGACGCACCGCTGTGGGACGAGTTTCATCCTGCTCTGATCCGGCTGCGGGCCAGGCTCGAGGGCCGCGCCGGCGGTCAGAAGGTCCGGCACGAACGCACCGTCCGGTTCGGGCTGCGCGAGCCGGGGACGGAAGGGACGCGATTCACCCTCAACGGCCGGCCGCTGTTCGTGCGCGGGACGCTCGAGTGCGCCATCTTCCCCCGCACGGGGCATCCGCCCACCGACGTGGCCGCGTGGGAACGCATCATCCGGGTGGCCAGGCAGCATGGACTCAACCTGTTCCGGTTCCACTCCTGGTGTCCTCCCGAAGCCGCCTTCATCGCCGCCGATCAACTGGGTTTCTACCTGCAGGTCGAGACCTGCTGGCCCAACCAATCCACCACACTCGGAGACGGCAAACCGGTGGACGCATGGGTCTGGGAGGAAACCGAGCGAATCCTCGAAGCCTACGGCAATCATCCCTCCTTCCTCTTCATGGCGCATGGGAACGAGCCCGGCGGCCGCAACGCCGGTGCGTATCTCCGGCGGTACGTGAACCACTTCAAAGCGCTCGATCCCCGCCGGCTCTGGACCAGCGGGTCCGGCTGGCCCCAACTGCCGGAAAACCAGTTTCACGTGACGCCGGACCCCCGGATCCAGGCGTGGGGTGCCGGCCTCCGATCCCGCATCAACGCCCGGCCGCCGGAAACGATCACCGATTACGGCGATTATATCCGGCGCCGTTCCGTCCCTGTCATCAGTCACGAGATCGGTCAATGGTGCGCCTACCCCCACCTCGACGAGCGGACTAAGTACACCGGGTATCTCAAGGCCCGGAACTTCGACATATTTGAAGACCGCCTCCGCGCCCACGGTCTGCTCCGCTTTGCGCGGGACTTTCTCCACGCCAGTGGGCGGCTTCAGGTCCTTTGTTACAAAGAGGACATCGAATCGGCGCTGCGCACCACCGGCATGGGCGGGTTTCACCTGCTGGACCTGCACGATTTCCCCGGCCAGGGCACCGCGCTGGTGGGCGTGCTCGACCCCTTCTGGGAACCCAAGGGATACGTGACGGCGGAGGAATACCGGCGATTCTGCAATTCCACCGTCCCGCTGGCACGCCTGGCCCGGCGAGTGTTCACGAGTTCCGACCGGATCGAGGCCCGGTTGGAAGCGGCACATTTCGGGCCCGCGCCCCTTCGGGATGTGGAGTGGACCGCGCGCCTGGTGGACGGGCGGGGCCGGACCGTCCGGCGCCAGAAAGGTCTCCTGTCCCGGCTTCCCCTGGGCAACGGGCTCGAGCTCGGGACCGTGGAGTGGGATCTGGCCGGGCTGGTCGTCCCTGCAAAATACCGCCTCGTCGTGACCCTGTCCGGACGCGAGGAACCACACCCCTCGGGTGCCCGCCGCGTCCGGTTCGAAAACGACTGGGACCTCTGGGTCTACCCGGACAGGGTGCACCCGCCACCCCCATCCGTGCTCGTCACCAACGCATTCGACCGGGCCGTGGAATCCGTACTGGCCGCGGGCGGCCGCGTGCTGCTGACACTGCCGGGTCACCGCGTCCGCAACCATGACGACCTGCCGGTCAAGCTCGGTTTCTCTTCGATCTTCTGGAACACGGCCTGGACCCGCCGTCAGGCCCCCACGACCCTGGGCATCCTCTGCGACCCGCGCCACCCCGCCCTGTCAGACTTCCCCACCGAGTCCCACAGCAACTGGCAGTGGTGGTACCTGATCCATCGGGCCGGTGCGCTGCGACTCGATCTTTTGCCACCGGACACAGAGCCCATCGTGCGGGTCATAGACGACTGGTTCACCGCGCGGCCCCTGGCACTGATCGTCGAAGGCCGGGTCGGCCCGGGCCGCATCCTCATTTGTGGGTTCGATCTGACTCGCGAAGCGGACGACCCGGTCAGCCGCCAGATGCGCGCCAGTCTGACCGCCTATCTGGCGTCCGACCGCTGCCGGCCCCGCGCCGAGTTCACACCCGAACAGGTCCGGGCGCTGATCGATCCCGAACGGACGGACCCGTTGCGACCCGACCGGGTGTCGGCTTCCAGCGAACAGCCGGGTTACGAAGCCGCGCGGGCCGTTGACGGTGATCCCGAAACCCTGTGGCACACCCGCTGGGGCGAGGACGCCGATCCATTTCCACACGACCTGACGCTGGAATGGGACGATCCCCGGGCCGTGGCGGGCGTGATTGTCCGGCCCCGCCAGGACGGCAACCGGAACGGCTGGATCCGGCGCTGGGAGATTCACGTGCGCATGTCCCCTTCCGGCCCGTGGGAGGGTCCCGTGGCGGCAGGTGAATGGCCGGCCGATGCGGGCCCCAAGACCGTTCGATTCGACCCGCCGATGGAGATTCGCGCCCTCCGGTTGCGGGCCTGGAGCGGACACGGCGCAGGTCCGTGGGCTTCGGTGGCGGAAATCACGCCGCTGGCACCATGACCCGGGCGCGGGTCCGGCCGCGCCATCCCGACGGCATGAACCGCACGCCGCGCGCAATGGCCCGACCCCGTTCGAGGTGAGGCCCGAAGCGGCCCTTCCCGAAAACTGCGCCGGCCCGCACGTCGCATCGGCATGCGACGCACGGGCCGGTGATCTTTTCGGGGGCGGCACGGCCCTGGACCGCGTCAGCCGCCCGAAGGGGCGGTCACGAACAACCGAGGCTCTCGCCGCAGTTCAGGCATTTGTAACAGGCGCCGTTGCGGACCGTGACGTGGCCGCAGTTCGGGCAGGTGGGCGCGTCCAGCTGGAAATGCGCCACCGTGTCGCTCAACGATTTTACCGGACCCGCACCGGCCGCCGGGGCGCCGGCCGCGACCGTTGCAGGGCTGGCGGATGTCTCGCCCTCGCCCTCCTCGGCCGTGCGCGGCAGTTCGGGCACCGGCCGGTTGACCGTCCGCTTCAGTTCCTCCATCAGGCCGGGGAAGCTCAGCTCCGGCTGCTGGGAGGCGGCCTGCTGCTCGCGGTAACCGGGCAGGAATTGCAACGCCATCCACCGGAAGATGTAGTCGGTGATCGAGGACGCGTTCCGGATCTCCGGGTTGCGGGTGAATCCGCTCGGTTCGAACCGCTGGTGAGCAAACTTTTTCACCAGGGCCTCCAACGGCACGCCGTACTGCAGGGCCAGACTGGTCAGCGTGCCGATGGTGTCCATCAGGCCGCCGATGGTCGAGCCCTCCTTGGCCATGGTGATGAACAGTTCGCCCGGCGAACCGTCGTCGAACAGACCCACCACCAGGTAACCCTCATGACCGGCGATCTCGAACTTGTGGGTGACCGACCGGCGCGTATCCGGCAGGCGACGGCGCCGGGGCCGACCCGCCTCCTGCTGCAGCCGCCGCACCTCGGCTTCCAGCTCCTCGATCCGTTTCCGGAGCGACTCGATCGTCTCCCGATCGCCGGCCTCGCCTGTCTTGCGGGTGCTGAGGGGTTGGGACCGTTTCGAACCGTCCCGGTAGATGGCCACGCATTTCAACCCCATCTTCCACGCCTGCACGTAGGCGTCCCGGATCTCCTCGATGGTGCTGTCCTGGGGCATGTTCACCGTCTTGGAGATCGCCCCGCTGATGAACGGCTGCACCGCGGCCATCATCTTGAGGTGCGCCATGTAATGGATGGCGCGTTTGCCGCGGGCCGGCTTGAACGCGCAGTCGAACACCGGCAGATGCTCCGGCCTGAGCCCGCTGCGGACCACCTGCCCGTTCTCCTCCACGTCCTCGATCGTGTCGTACCGGTCAATGTGCGCCACGATCCGGTCAATCTCCTCCCGGGAATAGCCCAGCCGGCGCAGCGCCTCCGGCACCGTGCGGTTGACGATCTTCAGCAGCCCGCCGCCCGCCAGCAGCTTGTACTTCACCAGCGCGATGTCCGGTTCGATCCCCGTCGTGTCACAGTCCATCATGAAGGAGATCGTCCCGGTGGGCGCCAGCACGGTCACCTGTGCATTCCGGTAACCGAAGCACCGGCCCAACTGCAGCGCACGATCCCAACAGGCCCGGGCCGCCTCTTTCAGATGGGCAAACTCCGCGGCAGGCTGGATCTGCTCCACCGCGTCCCGGTGGAGCTGGATCACCTCGAACATGGACTCCACGTTGTCGGGCTTGAGCGGCTTGGGCACGTGGGCGCACCGTGCGTCGTGCAGACCCGGGAAGGGCCCCAACGCCTCGGCAAGCCGTGCCGACTGTTCGTAGGCCGTGCCGGTCATGATGGCCGTGATCGCGCCCGCCAGCGCCCGTCCCTCGTCCGAATCGTAGGGTAAGCCGTAGCTCATGATGAGCGAACCGAGGTTCGCGTACCCCAGGCCCAGGGTGCGGAAGATGTGCGAGTTTTCCGCGATCTCCTTGGTGGGGTAGCTGGCGTTGTCCACGATGATGTCCTGCGCCGTGATGAACACCCGCACCGCCGCCTGGAACCGTTCCACGTCGAACGATCCGTCCGGGCGCTTGAACTTCATCAGGTTCAGCGAAGCCAGGTTGCAGGCCGTGTTGTTGATGAACACGTATTCGGAGCAGGGGTTGGTGGAGTAGATCGGCTCGGTGCCCTTGCAGGTGTGCCACTTCTGGATGGCCCCGTCGAACTGCATGCCCGGATCGCCGCAGATCCACGTGCCCTCGGCGATCTTCCACAGCAGTTTGGCGGCGTCCTTCTTCTCCAGGGGCTTGCCGGTGGTCACCGCGCGCGTCCACCACTCGCGACCCT
Source organism: Limisphaera sp. 4302-co (assembly GCF_049537155.1). NCBI lineage: Bacteria > Pseudomonadati > Verrucomicrobiota > Verrucomicrobiia > Limisphaerales > Limisphaeraceae > Limisphaera > Limisphaera sp. 4302-co. Next base: position 304,816 of record NZ_JBMVQZ010000002.1, on the reverse strand, counting down.
GCAGGGCCGCCTCCATGAACGCGTCGGTGGCACGCACCGACAGGTTCTCGTTCTGATACATCACGCTGCCGTAGGCCTCGCCGTTGTAGCTGCCGTCGTAACCCTGCTCGATCAGGGCCCAGGCCTTTTTCTCCTCCCTGGCCTTGGCCTCGATGAACTCCTCGATGTCACCGTGCCAGTCGTACAACGTGTTCATCTTGGCGGCACGCCGGGTCTTGCCGCCGCTTTTAACCACGTTGGCCACCTGGTCGTAAACCTTCAGGAAACTCAACGGCCCGCTCGGCCGGCCGCCCCCGCTGAGTTTCTCCTTGCTCGACCGGATGGGCGACAGATCCGTGCCCGTGCCCGAGCCGAACTTGAACAGCATGGCCTCCGAGTACGCCAGCCGCATGATGGACTCCATGTTGTCCTCGACCGACTGGATGAAGCAGGCGCTGCACTGCGGGTACTCGTACTGAGTCCGGGCCCGCTCCGCCTGGCCGGTCCGGGGGTTGTAGAACCAGTTGCCCGGGGCGGATTTCGTGCCGATCCCGTACTGATGGTAGAGTCCCACGTTGAACCAGACCGGCGAGTTGAACGCCCCGTACTGGTTGAGGCACAACCACACCAACTCGTCGTAGAAAACCTCCCCGCCCTCGGGCGTGAAATAGCCGTCCTTCACCCCCCAGTCCGCAATGGTCCGACACACGCGGTGAATGAGCTGGCGCACCGAAGTCTCCCGTTCCGGTGTGCCCATCTCACCGTAGAAGTACTTGGAGACCACCACCTTGGTCGCCAGTTGCGACCAACTCCTGGGCACCTCCACGTCCTCCTGCTTGAAAATCACCCTGCCCGAATCGTCCGTGATCTCGGCGGTGCGCCGCTCCCACTCCACCTGGTCGAACGGCTTGACCTTCGGATCACTGAACACCCGGGGCCAGTCCATCGGCTGCCGAATGGGCGGTTCCGCCCCCGCGCCCGCTGAAACGTGCCGCGCCCCGTCCTCCCCGGGACGATCGGACCGTGCCTTTACCTGCTGAACCGTCGGTGCTTCGATCATGGCGTCAGGTTTGTTGCTTGGGATTCGGTTGCTGCCCCCCGGACCCGCCGCGCACAAAGCCACCGCCGGCCATCGGCTGTCCGGGGGAAATTCGATTCAAAACTGTCACAAATCCGCGCCGCATCGCGGGGAAACCCCGCCGATCGGCATTGCCCAACCGGTTGGGCAACACGGCCACCTTAGACCCAACATATAGCGTTGCAAGGGATTTTTTTGACTTTTTCGTTTAACGGTAACGAAGGCCGTTTTCCTCGGTTTCTTCGCGCCGGTCGGGAGCGCAAAACCCGGTGGCCACGTTGCGCAGTGGCCCGTGCAGCGTCAGGTCGAGCCCGGGAGAGCCTCTTGCTCAGCGTTTGCCCAACGCCACCAAGGGCGCCACTTCGCGCCAAATGGCTGCATGCACCGCCTCCACCGAGCCTGAGGCGTCTATGACGCGCACCCGGTTGGGTTCAGCCGCCGCGATGGCTTCATATCCCCGGGCCACGCGCTCGAAAAATGCGGCATCGGCCTCTTCCATCCGATCCCGCACGAACGGCAGGGTGGCCTGGCGCCGCCGGAGTCGCTCGGCACTCACTTCCGGCGGCACACGCAACAGCAGGGTCAAGTCCGGCCACGTGTCGCCCACGGCCACCTCGATCACCCGCCGCACGGTCTCCAGGTCCAGTCCACGCCCGTACCCCTGGTAGGCAATGGTCGAATCGGCAAATCGGTCGCACAAGACGATCTCACCGGCGGCCAGCGCCGGGCGGATCACTTCACGGACCAATTGTGCCCGGCTGGCGTTCATGAGGAGCAGCTCGGTTTCCCACGCCATGGCGTGGTTTTGGTGGCTGTGTTTGAGGGTGTGGCGGATCTCCTCACCGATGGGTGTGCCGCCCGGTTCCCTCACCACGCACACGCGGCGGCCCCATTCCCGCAGTTTGTCCGCCAGCAACGCCACCTGGGTGGTCTTGCCGCTGCCCTCCGTCCCTTCGAACGTGATGAACAACCCTTTCACCTCGGTTCCTCATCGCACCCGGACCGGCCGGTGTCCTGCCGGGCCGGACCTCGGCCGGGTCAGGCGGTTCGCGGAAGCCGTTTCAGCCGCGGCCCTTTGGGGGTGTCTTCCACAAGCCAGCCGGCTGACCGGATCCGTTCCCGCAGGGCATCTGCCCGCGCAAAGTCCCGGGCTTTTCGGGCGGCTTGTCGTTCTTCCACCCACTGCAGCACCTCCGGCGGGGCGGTTTCCTCCGAATGTTCGCCCACCGCCAGCACGTCGTCCACCCGGGCCCATTGTTGCAGCGCCGCGGCGGCCCCGGCCGGGGTCAGCGTGCCGGCAGCCATCCGGCGGTTCAGTTCCCGAACCCACTCGAAGACGGCCGCCCAGGCGGCGGAGATGTTAAGATCTTCGTCCATGGCCGTCTCGAACGGTCCGAGCAGATCCGGCACCGGCGCCTCCGCCCCGGAAAGGGAGGAAGCCGTCCCCGTGTGGCTTTCGGCCAGCTCGCGCAGTCGCGCCAGGCACTCGTCAAGTCGGCCCAGTGCCCCCCGGGCGGCCTGCAGGCCCTCCAGTGTGAAGTTCAGGGTCTCGCGATAGTGGCCGGACAACAGGACGTAACGGACCTCCCGCCCGGCAAAGCCGCGCGCCAGGAGGTCGCGCAGGGTGAAGAAGTTCCCGAGCGACTTGCTCATCTTGCGGCCTTCGACCAACAGGAAGGCCCCGTGCACCCAGTACTTGACGAATCGCCGGCCCGGCTGCTGCAGTCCGGCCCCTTCGCTCTGGGCGATTTCATCCTCGTGATGCGGGAAGATCAGGTCTTCACCCCCGAGGTGCAGGTCGAAACTGGGCCCGAGCCATTTCATGCTCATGGCCGAACATTCGATGTGCCAGCCGGGCCGGCCCTCCCCCCACGGGCTGGGCCAGTAGACGTCCCCGTCCTCGGCTGTGCGCGCCTTCCAAAGCGCGAAATCCACGGGGGTCTCCTTGGCGTACTCGTCGGACCGGACCCGCTCGCCCACCCGCAACTGGTCCAGACGCACCCGCGCCAGCTGGCCGTACTGTCCGCCGGCGGCGACGTATTTTTCGATGCTGAAATAGACCGACCCGTCCGGAGCCTGGTAGGCAATGCCGCGGTCCATCAGCCGCCGGATCAGTTCGATGATCTCCGGGATGTGCTCGGTCGCCCGCGGCGTGTGATGCGGCCGGCGGCAACGGAGGGTTTCGAAATCCTCGAAAAACGCCGTCTCGTACCGGACCGTGTACTCCCGCAGCGGCAGACCGGTCTCCTGCACGCGCCGGATGATCTTGTCCTCCACGTCCGTGATGTTCATCACGTGCCGGACCGTGTACCCGCGAAACTCCAGATACCGCCGCAGCAGATCCGCAAACACGAACGTCCGCCAGTTGCCGATGTGGGCGTAGTCGTACACGGTCGGACCGCAGCAGTACATGCCCACCTGGCGCCCCCCGGGGTCCAGTGGCTCGAAGGTCTCCAGACTTCGTGTCAGCGTGTTGAAGAGTTTCATGCCTCGCGACGGTCGCGCAGAGTAACGAAGCCCCTTCCCGCGCTGCAAAGCCGAAATCCCTCCCGCGCCGGGACGGTCATCCCCGCCGCGACATCCCCCCACCGAACGGCCCGCAACCCGCATGCCGCCGGTCCGGTGAAAGCCTGTCAGCTCCGCCCCTGATGGGGAGCTCCGCCCACGCCCACCGCCCATAAAAGCGAACCGGCCGCAGGCGGCCGGCCGCGGATCCAACCACCTTTCGGCAGCGTGCCGCTGCGTTCCATCCCTGTTTGACCCGGAACCGTTCTGCTGCCATTAATGTGGCTGATATGAGTGCACCCAACACACGGACAACTCGAATCGACCTCGCATCGCCGGCGCGTGAGGCCATGGTGACTCTCCTCAACCGGCAGCTGGCCGATACGCTCGACCTGTATGCCCAGACCAAACAGGCACATTGGAACGTCGTGGGGGCCCATTTCCACCAGTTGCATGAACTGTTCGACGAGCTGGCAGAAACGTTGCTGGGTCAGGTGGATCTGCTGGCGGAGCGGGCCACGGCATTGGGCGGCGCCGCCCAGGGCACCGTTCGCATGGCCGCGGCGACGTCCCGTCTGCCCGAGTTTCCAGCCGGGTTCCAGGACGGCCTGACGTGCGTGCAGCTCCTGACAGAACGATATGCCGCGCTGGCCGCTTCCACTCGTGCCGCCATCGAGGCAGCCACCCAGGCCGGTGACGCCGGCACTGCGGACCTCTTCACGGAGGTCGGTCGCGCCCTCGACAAGGCTCTCTGGTTCCTGGAGGCGCACCTGCCGAAATAGCCGGCGCGCGCGGCCCGGGCGGCGGGCGCCGCCCGAACGGTTGAAAACCGGGGACTGGTCGGGACCTGCGTCACGGGCCGGGGAACGGCGGCCACCGGCACGATCGGCGTCCCCCTCCCCCGAGCCGCGCGCCCACCGTGCGAGCCGCAGGGGCGTCCCATCCGGCACCGGCCGGTGAGCCGGTTTCAGATGTGCCGCGAGTCGGTTTCGTCCTTGGTGGTGTAGCCGGTCTCCTGGCGCCGGAAGTTCACCTCGTTTTTCTTGCGATAGGCCTGGTAGACGTCTTCGGCGCTCATGCCCAGCACCTGCGCCAGGCTGATCAGGAAGTGGAAGAGGTCCACAACCTCCACCCGGGCGTTTTGTTCGTCGAATTTCTGGTACCGGGCCCACCACTTCCACGGTACACTGTCGGTCAGTTCGGCGATCTCCTGGGACATGGCCCGGCAGTAGTTGAGAATCCAGTGCACCCGGTCGGCCTCGGTCATGCCCTCGGTACGGACTCCGATCCGCTCGTTGAGCGCGCGTTGCATCCGCCACAATTCCTCGAGACGATCCGGTTGGTTCATCGGGCGCCGCACCATACGCCTCCGGGCGGGCGGTGAACAGTCCAAACTCGGTTCGTGGTTCCGGCCACCGCGGCCGGTCAACCGCCCCGGTGCAAGTTCTTCCTCCCGGCCTGAAAAGCCCTTGCGCAGCGGCGGTGCCTCACCTATGATTGCGCCTCTGTTTGAACGAAAGGACAGTCTGTATGCGACGTCCCCGAGCTGTAAAAACACGCAAGGCCGTGGCCAAACGGTTCAAGATCACCGCCACGGGCAAGGTCCTGCGCTCGCGCGCCGGACGCCGGCACCTGTTGCAGGGCAAGAGCCCCAAACGCCGCCGTTCGCTGCGCAAGCAGGTGCTCGTGCCGGAGGCCGACGCCGAACGCGTCCTGGCCAACCTGCCTTTCAGCCACCGCGGCTGATGCCCGTGCACCCGGCCCTCTGATCCGTACGGACCTATGCGAGTCACCAACGCACCAGCTTCCCGGAAACGCCGGAAACGAATGATCCAAGCGGCCAAGGGCTATCGCCTGCGCCGCTCCAAACTCTACCGGTACGCCTCCGATGCCGTGGATCACGGGCGGCAGTACGCCTACCGGGACCGCCGGACCCGCAAGCGCGAGTTCCGCCGGCTCTGGCAGATCCGCATCAACGCCGCCGTCCGCGCCGCCGGCCTGACCTACAACCGGTTCATGGAAGGGCTCAAAGCAGCCCAATGCACGCTGGATCGGAAGGTCCTGGCCGACCTGGCCGCCCAGGACGCGCCTGCGTTTGCTCAACTGATCGAGCTGGCCAAAAAGGCCCTGCAGGAAAAGCAGGCCAAACTGACCGCCGCGGCCTGAACCGGATCGGACCGGTCGTTTCATTTTGCCTCACCCCCGCCCGGCGGGGGTTTTGGCTTTTCAGAAGGGGCCATCCGACCCAACATGCCGGTCCGTGAAACCCACGCGACGGTTGGTTCGACGACCCGAACCCGGCAGGCCCCGCAGGTCCGCCCCTCTGACGAGCCTGAAACGATGATCCACCCGACCGCCGTCGTTGATCCCGCCGCCCGACTGGATCCCACCGTGCAGGTGGGGCCCTGCGCGGTCATCGGGCCGGAGGTGGAGCTGGGCCCGGGTTGCGTGGTGGGGCCGCATGTCGTCCTGTATGGCCGGCTGCGGGCCGGTGCACACAATCGTTTCCATGCCGGATGCGTCATCGGCGACGCACCACAGGACCTCAAGTACCGCGGAGCACCCACCGGTGTGCGCATCGGGGATCACAATGTCTTCCGCGAACACGTGACCGTCCACCGCAGCAACAACCCGGAGGAGGACACCGTCATCGGCTCGCACAACTTTTTCATGGCCCACAGTCACGTGGCCCACAACTGCGTCATCGGCAACCACGTCATCGTGGCCAACGGGGTGTTGCTGGGCGGACACGCCGTGGTGGAAGACCGCGCCTTCCTGTCGGGGAATTGTCTGGTCCATCAGTTCGTGCGTGTGGGCACACTGGCCATGATGCAGGGGGGCGCCGCCATCAGTCAGGACCTGCCTCCCTACACGATGGCCTGGGGCGACAACTCCCTGTGCGGACTGAACCTGGTGGGCCTGCGTCGCGCAGGGTTCTCCGCCGCCGAGCGGCTGGAATTGAAGCAGCTTTATCGCTTGCTGTTCCTTTCGGGACGCCCCCTCCGGGACGTCCTGGCCGACGCACGGAACCGGTTCACATCCGCACCGGCGCAGACCGTCATTCGCTTCATCGAACAAAGCCGGCGCGGAATCTGCCGGCACGGCACGCGCGCGCGCGCCGCTGCCCTGCCCGAGGAGCCGTCGGAGACAACCTCTCCCGAGGAATCCGGTCCCGGGAACCCGTAGCCGAACCGGCCCGCCCTTGCGTTCCGGAAGGAGGCCCGCCCCTCCTGCCCGCGACCCTCCGTGGTTCGAACCGTTTGGCCGGAGGGCGGCCGGCAGCCGGCCGCGCCCCCGCAAGGCCATCGCGCAGCACGGACCGGGCTCAATCCTTTCTGGGTTTCCCCGGCGAGACCGGGCGCAGCCGCACCAGCAGGTCCTTGGCCTCCACGACGTCCCCCGGTGCGACCAGAATCTCGGCCACCTCGGCGTCCTGCGGTGCCTGGACGCTGGTCTGCATTTTCATCGCCTCCAAGGCCACCAGCTTGTCGCCTTTCCGGACGGTCATGCCCACGCTGATCGGCAGGGTGGTGATCACGCCCGGGATGGGCGCGCCCACCTGCCAGGGATCCTGCGGATCCGCCTTGGGACGCGATTTCACCTTCGGTTGGACGGATTTGTCCTCGATCACCACCTGGCGGGGCATGCCATTGAGCTCGAAAGCCACCACCCGTTTGCCCTCCTCGTCCACCGGGCCCACGCTGATCAGGCGGATGAACAACGTCTTGCCGGGTTCCAGATCCACCGTGATTTCCTCGCCCGGTTTCATGCCGTAGAAGAACGCCGGCGTGGGCAGGACCGACAAGTCGTCGTAGGCCGCCTGGATTCTGGCGAACTTGAGGAAGACATCCGGATACATCAGGTAGGAGTACACGTCGTCGAGGGACACCTCGCGTCGCAACCGGCTGCTCAACTCGCGCTGCACCGCCTCCAGGTCAATGGGTTTCAACCTTGCGCCGGGCCGGCCGCGGTACGGCTTGCGATCGCCCAGCACGATCTTCTGCAGCTTGCGCGGCCAACCGCCGGGCGGCTGCCCGAGCCCGCCCATCAGCATGTCCACCACGGACTCGGGGAACGACACGCTGCCCGGCTTGAGCTTCAGCACGTCGGCGGGTTTCATCCCGCGGCTGACCAGGAAGATGGTCATGTCGCCGACGACCTTGCTGCTCGGGGTCACCTTCACGATGTCACCGAACAACTGGTTGACCTCTGCATAGGTCCGCTCGATCTCGGGCCAGCGATCGAGCAACCCCATGGCGGCGGCCTGTTCCTTCAGGTTGGTGTACTGGCCGCCGGGCATCTCGTGCACGTACACCAGGGCGCTGCCCGCGCGCGGGGACGTGTCGAAGGGGGCGTAAAACTCCCGCACGGCCTCCCAGTAGTCCGCCAGTTCATTGAGCGCGTCCAGGTCCAGCTCCGTATCCCGCGGCTGCCGTTGCAGCGCCGCCACGATCGAGTTCAAACACGGCTGGCTGGTGGAGCCGGACAACGGGGCGATGGCCAGATCCACAATGTCGGCCCCCGCCTCCACCGCCGCCAGCACGCTGGCCGAGGCCACGCCGCTGGTGTCGTGCGTGTGAAAATGCACCGGCAGGCCGATCTCCTCCTTCAGCGCCTTCACCAGGGCACGCGCCGCGTAGGGCTTGCACAGGCCGGCCATGTCCTTGATCCCCAGGATGTGCGTGCCCATCCGCTTCAGCTCGCGCGCCAGTTTGAGGTAGTAGTCGAGCGAGTACTTCGTCCGACGCGGGTCCAGGATGTCGCCGGTGTAGCAGATGGCCGCCTCGCAGAGCGCGTGCGTCTCCTGCACCGCCTCCATCGCCACCTTCAAATTCGGCAGGTAATTGAGCGAATCGAAGATGCGGAAGAGGTCGATGCCATTGGCGGCTGCATGCTTCACGAAGCCCGCCACCACGTTGTCCGGGTAGTTCGAATAACCCACGGCGTTGGCCCCGCGGAACAACATCTGGAAACAGATGTTGGGGATCTGCTCCCGCAGCCGGCGCAGTCGCACCCAGGGATCCTCGTGCAGAAACCGCATGGAGGTGTCGAACTTCGCGCCACCCCACATTTCCAGACTGAAGAGATTGGGCACCCGCCGGGCCAATACACCGGCCACGCGTTCCATGTCGTAGGTCCGCAACCGCGTGGCCAGGAGCGACTGATGCGCATCGCGGAAGGTCGTGTCGGTAACCAGCACCCGTTTCTGCTGCAGGATCCATTCGGCAAACCGCCGCGGGCCGAGCTCCAACAAGAGCTGTCGCGTCCCCGGCGGCGGCGGTTGACGCAGATCGCACGCCGGCACCCGCGGTTTGGGCAGCGACTTCGGTTGCCAGCCCTTGGCCTGCGGATTCCCGTTGACGATCACCTCCCCCAGAAAGGTCAGCAACTTGGTGGCCCGGTCCCGGCGCGGCGTGAAACGGAACAACTCCGGCGTTTCGTCAATCATCGTGGTCGTGGCCGCCCCGCGCCGGAACACCTCGTGCCGGATGACGTTCTCCAAAAACGGGATGTTGGTCTTGACGCCCCGGATCCGAAACTCGCGCAGCGCACGGTCCATGCGCTGGCAGGCAATTTCGAACGTCCGACCGTAGGCGGTGACCTTGACCAGGAGCGAATCGTAGAACGGCGTGATCACCGCACCGGCAAAGCCCATCCCGCCGTCCAGCCGCAGACCGAACCCGCCGGCGGACCGGTAGGTCAGGATCCGGCCGTAATCCGGGGCAAAATGATTTTCCGGGTCCTCGGTGGTGATGCGGCACTGGATGGCGTAACCGTTGCGGGGGATCTCCTCCTGCGGCGGGATCCCCAGCTCCGGATCGAACAACGAATGACCGAGCGCCACCAGGATCTGGGAGCGGACCAGGTCGATGTTGGTGATCACCTCCGTGACGGTGTGTTCCACCTGGATCCGGGGATTCATCTCGATGAAAAACCACTCGCCCCGGTCCATGTCCACCAGGAACTCGATCGTGCCCGCGTTGTCGTACCGGATCTCCCGGGCGATCCGCAGCGCAGCCTCGCAGATGGCCCGACGCAGCCCTTCATCCAACCCGACCGCCGGCGCCACCTCGATCACCTTCTGATGCCGCCGCTGCACCGAACAATCGCGTTCGTGCAGATGGATCACGTTGCCGTGTTGGTCGCCCAGGATCTGCACCTCGATGTGTTTGGCCCGCGGGATGTAGCGCTCCAGGAAGACGGCCGGATTGCCAAAGGCCTTGTGCGCCTCGGCCTGCGCCTCGCCCAGTAGCGATTCCAGTTGAGAGGCGTCCCGCACCATCCGCATGCCGCGGCCCCCTCCCCCGAAAGCCGCCTTGATCATCAGCGGATAACCGATCCGCCGCGCCCACCGCAGGGCCTCACGACGGTCGCTCACCGGCTCGGGCGTGCCCGGCAGGGTGGGCACCCCCACCCGCTCGGCCACCGCCCGCGCCGCGGTCTTGTCCCCCATCAACTGCAGCAGCTCGGTCCGCGGCCCGACGAAAACCAGGCCCGCCTCCCGACACGCCCGCGCAAAATCAGGGTTCTCCGACAAAAAGCCGTAGCCCGGATGTACCAGGTACACACCCTTCTCCCTCGCCAGGCCCACGATCCCTTCGATGTCCAGGTAGGCACCCACCGGCCCCTTGCCCTCGCCCACCATGTAGGCCTCGTCCGCCTTGAACCGGTGGATGCAAAACCGGTCCTCCTGGGCGTAGATCGCCACCGTCCGAAAGCCCAGCTCCGTCGCCGCCCGGAAAATCCGGATGGCAATCTCGCTCCGGTTCGCCGCCAGCAGTTTCTTCGGCTCCGTTTCAATCGGGCTTACAAGGTTCATGAGACAGCCGCCATTGTGCGAACCCCGCCGAAGGGAGACAACAAGGAACGGACCTTTCGAACCTCAAATCGGCCCAAGATCCCCGGGGGAAACCGCGCCGGCCCATCCGCACCCGGCCATCACCCCACCCACACCAACAGCAGCAGCCCGATGGCCGTGCTCAAGATCGTCACCGGGATTCCCACCCGCGCGTAATCCCAAAAGCCGATCTCGCAATGACCGCGGGCCGATTCCACCACGATGATGTTCGCCACCGACCCCAGAATCGTCAGGTTCCCCGCAAACGTCGTGGCCAGCGCCATCACCTTCCACATCAGCGCCGGATCCGCAAAGTTCGCCATCCACTGACCAGCCACCAGCACGAACGGGACATTCGAGAACAAATTCGACCCCACCAACGAAAACCAGGTCAGATGGACCGCCTGCGACACCGCCGTCTCGCCGAACAGGGGTCGGACCTGCACATACCACCGGTCCGGCAGACCGGTGCGGTTGAAACCCTCCACCACCACGAACAACGCCGCGAAAAAGACCAGCAAATGCCAGTCCACCTGTCGCAGCACCTCATGCGTATCCCGCCGCGCCAACACCATCAGCGCCGCGGCACCCGTCAGGGCCGTCCACGCCAGGTTCCAACCGGCCAGAAAACCCGCGAACACACCCGCCAGCACCACCAGGCTCAGGGCCACCAATCGCCGGTCCATCGGAGGCGGCGGCCCCTGCGGACGTCGGATCCGGGCCGACCGCAGGATCCGGCGGAACCCGAACCAGAGAATGAGAAACGCGATCCCCAAACCGGCCAGCGCGGGCAACAGCAGCGATCGGGTGAAACCCGCGAAGGAAAGTCCCGACAGCGAGCCGATGATCATGTTTTGCGGATTCCCCACCAGGGTGGCCACGCTGCCGAGGTTCGCACTCATGGCCAGCGCCAGCAGATAGGGCGCCAGCGGCAGACCGCCACGGACCATCACCGCCACCACCAACGGCGTCAGCATGAGACAGACGGTGTCATTCACCAACAACGCCGATGCCACACCGGAAACCGCCATCAAACCGGCCAGCAGCCGGACCGGCGTCCGGGCCCACCGCAGGATCCGATCCGCGCACCACTCGAAGAACCCGGCCAGGTGCAGATAAGCGGCAATGAGCATCATCCCCAGCAACAGCACCAGCGTGTCATGGTCCACCGCCCGGTAGGCTTCCTCCGGCGTCAACACCCCGGCCGCCACCATCAGCGCCGTGCCCAAAACGGCCGCCGCCGGCCGGTTCAACGGCAGCATCTTCAGCCGCCTGCCGCTGATCAGCAGATACGTCAGCGCGAAGATGACGACCGCCAGCGTTTCCGTGCATTTGTCCATGCCTCCCCCTGAAACCACCACGCCCGCCCGCATCCCGTACACGCGGCCGGTTGCGCGCAGGGCAGAACCCGGGTTGACCGCGCTACGTGCCTTTTCGCTCCAGACGACCGTCGAGAGTCAGGCTGCCCCCGCGCCGAAGCTGGATGGGGCGTTCGCGCCCCTCGTACAGGAGCACACATTCGCGGCCCGGCCGACTGCGAACCGTCACCTCGGTCAACCTGCCGCCCTGCCAGGCCAGGTCCACCTCGAACCCGCCCCGCGCGCGCAAACCGCGCACCCTGCCATCCGGCCATGCGGAAGGCAGGGCCGGCAGCAAATGAAGGATGAACCGACCCTGCTCATCCCGCATATGACTCTGCAAAAGCATCTCGGCAATCCCGGCCGTGGCGCCGAAGTTTCCGTCAATCTGGAACGGCGGATGCGCATCGAACAGGTTCGGGTACAACCCGCCGTCGGCCCGGCTGCCCACCGGAGCCAAGAGGTTCCGCAGGATCTTGTAGGCGTGATCGCCGTCCAGGAACCGCGCCCAGAGATTGATCTTCCATCCCATGCTCCAGCCGGTCGCCTCGTCTCCGCGGAACACGAGCGACTGCCGGGCAGCTTGGAACAGGTTGGTCGTGCGCCAGTTGATCTCACAGCCGGGATACACGGCCCACAGATGCGACACGTGCCGGTGTTTGTTGTTCGGATCGTCCTTGTCTTCCAGCCACTCCTGCAACTGGCCCAGGCGTCCGACCCGGTTGGGTGCGATCCGCGCGCGCAACCGGTCCAGTTCCGCCGCAAAAGCCTCGTCCGTCCCCAGGATTCGCGCCGCCTCGCTCACCGCGGCAAAGAGGGAGCGGATGATCTGGTGATCCATCGTCGGGCCCATGACCAGGCCGCCATGCTCGGGCGAGTTGGACGGTCCGCTGATCAGGTAACCCGTGCGCGGATCCTCCACCAGGTAATCCACGAAAAACAGGGCCGCCTCCTTCATCACGGGATAGGCCCGCCGCGCCAGGAAATCCCGGTCCTGACCGAACAAATAATGTTCCCACAGATGCAGGCTCAGCCAGGCCCCGCCCGTCACCCAGATTCCGTGATCGCTGTGGTTGATCGGGGCCGTGCCCCGCCAGAGATCAAAGTTGTGATGCAACACCCAGCCGCGGGCATTGTAATGATTCCGGGCCGTTCGCCGGCCGGAGACCACCAGCTCGTCCAATGCATCGAACAACGGCTCGTGACACTCCGGCAGGTTTGTCACCTCGGCCGGCCAGTAGTTCATCTCCACGTTGATGTTGCAGGTGTACTTGCTGTCCCAGGGCGGACGCAGACTCTCGTTCCAGATACCCTGCAAATTGGCCGGCTGCGTCCCCGGACGGCTGCTGGCCATCAACAGATAACGACCGTACTGAAACACCAGCGCCGCCAGCCCCGGATCGTCATGGTCGCGCGCGCGCCGCAGGCGCTCGTCAGTGGCCAGCTCGTCTCCCGGGCCGTGTCCCAGGTCAAGGCTCACCCGTCGGAACCGTTCCTGATGATCCCGCAGATGAGCCCGCCAGAGGTCCTCAAAACCCTTGCGCCGCACCTCCTCCAACACGCGGGTGCACCGCTCGCCCGGGTCGGCCCAGACCTCCTGGAAATTCACGTAACAGGTCGCAGCCGCCAGCAACAGCGTGACCCTGTCCGCGTTTTCCACCACCAGCGCGTCGCCCTCGCCCCGGACCGTTCCGCCCCGCGCACGAGCCTCCAGCACCGCCTCGAACCGCATGGGGTTGCGGATCTCGATTTTGTTCGCCTGATCAAAGTTGCGCACCCGACCCTGCAGAATCAGGCGGTTCACCCCCTGCACGCGCGCCTGCGAGTTGGTGTGCGGACAACGAAACCAGACTCGAAAAGAGAGGCCGCCCGGCCGATCCGCCTGCAGATGCACCACCAACACCTGATGCGGCGCACTCGAAAAGACCGTGCGCTCGTACCCCGTTCCACCAGCCCGATATCGCACCCGGACGGCGCCCTCGTCCAGGTTCAGTTCCCGGCGGTAACCCTCCACCGTTTCCCGATGATCGAAGCGGATCATCAAATCTGCAAACGGTTGATAAGGCATCTGCCGCAGGGGCACGCTCATGAACTCGCGCATCGCGAGTCCCTCCGCCTCCCGTTGCCGGCCCTCGAACAACAACCGCCGCAACGTCTCCAGATGACGCCACGCCCCGGGCCGCGAATAATCCCGGGGTTCACCCAGCCAGAGTGTGTCCTCGTTGAACTGGATCCGTTCCTCGGGCGCACCTCCGAACACCATGGCCCCCAACCGGCCGTTGCCCACGGGCAGCGCCTCGGTCCATTCCCGCGCAGGCTGCCGGTACCACAACACCCAGCGCGAATCGTCGGTGCCCTCCTGCAGCCCCGCCCACACCCACGCCGACCGGCACCAAGCCGCCCACACCAAAAGGCAGAGGATCCGTTTCATGCCAGGCATGATGCGGAGCATCCTCACACAAGGCCAGTCGGAACGGCCGGGCGCACGGACGCCCCACAAGGGCCGCCTTCCCGCCCACCCCGGCGCTATCGCGCGCCCCAACCCCTACTGATGATTCCCCACTTCGCCCTCCCACACCCAACCGTTTGCCGAGCGCAGTCGCAACCGACGACCGTCCCAACGGCAGTCCACCGCGCCGGCCTCGCTCGTGCACCAGAAATTCACGCCTCTGCCGCCCAACACCTCGCGCACACCCTCCAGCCAGCGGAGAGGCCGCCCCGGCGATCCATCCGCCACCAGGACCCAGCGGGGGCGCACCCGCTCGAGCAACTCCGACAGGATCCAACTCTCCAACCCCGATCCACCCAATAGCAGAATGTCTGCCTCCAGTTCATCCTCCCTCTTCAGCAACCCTCGAGCACCCTCCTCACTCAAACCGCCCCACCATAACACCCGCAACCCGGCCAGTGTCCCTCTCCACACCACCGAGGCATCGGCCGCGCGGCGCCAGTGGTCCTCCCCCGCCGGATGCAGCACCTCGCCAAGCGACCAGGAGTCGCCCCGGGCCACGTAAACCAACCGTACCCCTGCGCGTTCGCACGCCGCCAGGCTTTCTCTCACCGCGCGGGAACGGATCGTTCCATCGCCCACCCACAACTGCTCCGGCCGAAATGTGGACACCAGATTCGTCAACCCGCCGCCGGATGCGGCGAGCGCCGTGCCCAACAGAATGCCGGACAGCCGGTCCACCCCGTCCGCCTGCAAGAACGGCTTCACCACGAACTCCACGTCCTCCGCCGTGCCGCAGTTGACCAGGACGCAACGCCGCGAGGCCGGACCCGTGACATACGCCACGGGGGCCTCCGCAGCCGGCAACAGCACCAACCGCGCCTGCCGGGCGGCTTCCCACCGGACCCAGGCACCCACACCCACACCCAGAATCGCCACCGCCCACCACGGTCCGCGCCAACCCGGTCGCAAGAGCGCCCCGGCTGCCGCGCCTGCCAGCCAGATGTAGTACCCCAGGATCTCGGGAACCGCGGGACCACTCACGTGAAAACTTCCCCCGGGCAGGGTCGCCGCCCACGTACTCACCCCCATCATCAAACGCATCCACAACCACGCACTGTGGTTGAACAACTCGCACAGAAGCCCGGAAATCGGACCACACACCCAGCTCCCCACACAGCTCGCCAGCGCCAGCGCAGCGCACGGCACCACCACCAGGTTCGCCACCAGCGTCACCGGGGTGACCAGGTGAAAATGATACGCAATCAGCGGGAGCGAACCGAGCCAGGCCAGGGCCGAGACCGCAGCCGCCAACAGCACCCGGCGCAGACCCTCACGTGTCCACGCCCGCCATCCTCCCGCCAGTTCAGGCGGCAACAACGGATCGGCCCGCAGCCGGTTGCGCAGCCAGGTCTCCACCTTCGGCATCCCCGCCGCCAGCGCGGCCACCACGGCAAAGGAGAGTTGGAAACCGACATGAAACAACTGTTGCGGTTCCCCCAACAGGATCAGCACCGCCGCCCACCCGATCGCATTGAGCACGTCCACCGGCCGGCTGAGCAGCCAGGCACACGCCACCATGCTGGTCATCAGCGAGGCCCGCACCGCCGAGGGCTGCCACCCCGTCGCCGCCGTGTAAAACCAGATCAGCAAAATCAGCACACACGCACACGCGGCGCGTGACAGGCGCATCACCCGCAGCAACGTCACCACCACACCACCCAGCAGCGCGATGTGAAGCCCGCTGATGGCAAACACGTGCATCGTGCCCGAGCGCATGAACACCTCGGCGACCTCGTCGGTCAACGCCGTGCGCCAGCCCAGCGTCATCGCCCGAAGCAGATCCAACGCCGCATCCGGTGGTTGCCCCCGCTGCAGTTGTCGCGTCGCCCAATCCACGAACCGGTCCGTCCACGGCAGCGGCGTTTCGGGGCCGATCGGTTTCCAATCCGCCGCCGTGGCGGCCCGGAGTTGGTAATGGATCCCGCGCCGTGCCAGCCAGGCCCGGTAATCGAACGAGCCCGGGGCCCGGGCTCCGGCGGGCCGTTCCAACACACCCCTCACCTCCACGAACTGTCCCCCGTGAAACGCCGGCGGCAACTCCCCGGGTGTCAACACCCAGATCCGGCCCCGCGCCGGCTCCCATTGATCACCCCGGGCAAGCGCCGTCACCTCCAGGGAGGCCACGGTCTTCCACACAGCTTCACCGTCGTGGATCCGCATGCGCAAACGGGGAGTCTCCACCAACCGCCCCTGCACAGTCACCAACGCCGGCAGCCGCTCCGCCACCACATGCCGCAAATCCGCCGGACAAACCGGCGTCGTGTCCCGCACCAGGTTCAATGCGCCCACCCCGATGCATAACACGGGAATCAGCCAGGGCCGTGCCCGCGCCCAGAGGACGGAAAGACCCCACACCAGCAACACGGCCACCCAGAGGAGCTCCAGCGGGGGACGCAGCCTGTCTCCCATCCAGATCCCGCCCGCCACACAGAGCGCCAGCCAGACACCCGGACGCTTCATGCAACCCGGCCCGTCAGTCCGGCCGCAAACCCGGCCGCATCATTCGCGTGCGGCGGCTCCCCACGATGCCGGCGACGCGCCGCGCGCCACGGCGCGACCCGATCGCGGCCGGTACCACGCCTGCAGCCAGACCCGGCAAAAAACCAGCCCCAGAATACCGCCCGTCGTGTCCAACAACACGTCCCACGGACTCCCCTGCCGATCCGGCACAAACGTTTGATGATACTCGTCCGCGACCGCATACGAGAACACCACGAGCAGCGTCAAAACCGCCGGACGCCACTGCCAGGGACGCAGCTCGGGCCGGCGCGGACGCCACAAGGCCCGCCACAACAGCACGCCCAACACCGCGTATTCCGTCACATGCGCCAGTTTCCGCACCACCAGGACCACCGTGTCCACCCAGGCTTCGGGCCAATGCGGGAACAACCAGCGCACCAGCGGGGCAATGATCCGCGAGGACCGCGAAAACGACTCCGGATCGGCCGAGGCCGTGAAAATCAGCGCCATCCACACCCCCACCGGCAACCAGTACCCCAACCAAGTGACGACCCGTCGCACACACCCAGAAAACCAGTCAGCCCGCCCACCGGCAAGTGCACCCTCACCAAACCCACACCCCAGCTCACCCGGACACGCGCGCCACCCTTCGATCCACAGACCACCTCCGCCATCGGAAACTTCACATCGGTGCCGTTTTTCCCCTGCTTCTTCCACCGGCCGCCAGACCCCGGTCCGCAGATCCGGCCAGGTGGCAACGCCAGGGGAGACCGGTCCGATCGGTGGGCGCCGCTGATCTCCTCCCATCACCGCTTCCCCCTTCAAGGCGCAGCCGCCCCGAAGCACTTGCGGCAGCCGCGCCGGACCCCGGGCCGGGCGGGTCGGGAGCGGAAAACTTTGCCTGCAGATTTTGCCTCAAGTCCGGGCATGTTTTGCCGATAAATGGTCTGGCGGTACGGAGGCCAGGCATGGGGGAAGGGCCCTGGGCCCGAACAGATCCGGTCCCGACAACGGGCCGGATCGTTGCCCCTTGCTGCCCAAGATTGACCGGCAGGGACGCGGGCATGAACGCCAAGGACAACCACACGAAACGAAGCCGACATCGTCCAATGGCTTGTCGGTGGAACGGCCGCGGGATCTGCTGGGCCGCATGGACGGCGCTGGCGATCTACTTGGCCACGTTACCCTTGCAGGGGACAGGCTACCTATCCACCGTGGGCCCGCCGCCCCTGCGATTTCTAACGATACCTGAAAGACACGATGAGGATTACGAAGGCATAAATATCGTTATTGACCTTCCGGATCGCCAGAGCACGAACCTCACCGCGGAGGCCACTGCCCCTGCCCCTGACGAGGCAAACCTAACCAGCCCCGTCGTCTCCGCCCCGGCAGCCAGCGGCTCGACCAACGGCCCTGCCGTCGCCGCAGCCTCCACCAATGGCCCTGTCGTACCCGCTGGCGTAGCGTCCGCGCCGTCCGCGCCACCGTACGAGTTCGTCTTCGCTGATCCCCTCCTGGCCATCGGCAACACCAATCCCGCTCCCGCCGGCACGAACACCGCAGGACCGGCAAGCGATTTGCTTCTCGTGACACCGCAAATGCTGGTGGAGTTCTTCAAACCGGTACCGGGTGTCACCAACACGGCGCCCCTGCGCGTGGTGGTACCGATGGAGGTGGAGTTTCAACCGCCGTTGGCGCGACCGCCAGCGCCCAGCCAGGCAATCTACCGTTCCCCGTGAAAGAGCGCATGCCACCGGCCCACACTCGGTTGCAGGGCACAGTCAGTCCGTGGCCGAGGCTCGACCCCGCCCGATGGCTGGCCGTTGCGTGTGGGTTTGTGCTCGCGGTCGGCGCCCCTCCGGCAGCCGGGGCTCCCGACGGGCACGCCGCCGCCGGCCACGTGACCGGCAACACCGCCCCCCCCGATCTCGCCGCTTCTTCGACATCGTCCGGTCAGTCAACCAATCTCTCTGCCGGATCGGTCCACACCGTTGCCCCGGCAGGCCAACAGGCCGGTCCGCTGGCGGTTGCGACGGACACGGATACCAATGGTCCGGCCCCGCCGCTCATCTGGCCGCCCAAGAAACCGGAGGTGGCCGTGGCCGCGGAAGCATCCAGCCGGCTCAAACAGCTGGAGGGACAGCTCGAGCTGGCGCGGCACCTGCGATTGACCCGACAAACGACCCAGGCCACACCGCTGTTGGTGGAATTGCTCGCCGAGGATGTCCCCGAAGAAATCCAACGCTCCGCCCTGTTGGAGCTTGCCCTGGTGGCGCAGGACGAAAACGATCTGCCGCGCGCCCAGCAGGTCTACGCGCAATTCGTGCAAAAGTGGCCCGGCGACCCCCGGGTACCCGAGGTGCTGCTTCGGCAGGGGCTCCTGTTTCGTCGCATGGGCCTCAACAACCTCGCGCTCGCCAAGTTTTACAGTGTGATGACGGCGGCGCTGGTGTTGAAGACCGATCATTTCGAGTATTACCAGCGCCTGGTGCTGCAGGCTCAGATCGATATCGCCGAGACCCATTACCTGAGCGGCCGGTTTTCCGAAGCGGCCGAGTTTTACACCCGGCTCCTGCGGCAGAACAATCCGTTTCTCAACCGCCCGTTGGTGCAGTACCGCCTGATCCGGTCGCTCGCAGCGGTGGGCCGGCACGACGAGGCGGCCAGCCAGGCCTACGATTTCCTCGAGCGCTATCCCGATGCGCCGGAGCAGCCGGAGGTGCGGTTTCTCCTGGCCGGATCACTCAAACAACTGGGTCGGAACAGCGAAGCGCTCCAGCAGGTGCTCAAACTGCTGACCGAACAACGGGCACGCACGGCCGACCGGCCCGACGTGTGGGCCTACTGGCAACGGCGCACCGGCAACGAGATCGCCAACCAACTCTACCGCGAAGGCGATTACACCAAGGCCCTGGACATTTACCTCACCCTCGCTCAACTGGATCCCTCACCGGCGTGGCAGCTGCCGGTCCTCTACCAGGTGGGCATGACCTACGAACGGCTGCAACAGCCGCAACTGGCGGCGGAAACCTACCAGCGGATCCTCGATCGTTCCGGCGAGCTCGGGACCCATGCCACCCCGGGGCTCCAGGCCCTGGTTCAGATGGCGAAATGGCGTCTGGATTTCGTGCAGTGGCAGAGCAGGGCGGAGCTGGCGTTGCGCCGGCTGGCACCGCCGGTGCAGGCGAGTGTGACCCCTCTGGAATCCGCCTTGCCGGCCACGCCTTGAACAACCCCAACTCGAAACGGTCCCATGACGGCACCCCCACCCGACGAACTCCGAACCACGCTCCTGGAATACCGGGCCCTCTGCGAAGAGGTCCTGCAGCTCTACCGGGAGGAGCAACAGTGCCTGGGCAACGCGCGGGATTATCCGGCATTTCTCTTTTACAGGCGTAGAAAGGACTTGCTTCCGCGGTTGGAGAAGGCGTTGACTGACCTTCGGCGGTGGCGCGGGCACAGGCGGGACGGCGGTGCGCCGGGCCCCCATGTCTCCACCGAGCTGCGCGCCCTGACCGACGAAATCCAAACCATGCTGATGCGGATCCTCCAGTTGGATCGGGAGAACCGACAGGCCCTGCTGGGCCGGGGATTGCTGCCGTCCGAACACCTGCCGCGGCCGGCCGCCCAGCAGCCGCATTTCGTCGCCAACCTGTATCGCCGCCATTCCGTGGCCTGAAGCATGCCGATCGAGAAGATCATCGTTCTCGAAGACGACGCCATCCTGCGCAACAACCTGGCGCAGACCCTGCGGCGCCGCCGCTACGACGTGGCGCTGGCCTCCACCATCGCCGAGGCGCAAGAATACCTCCAAGCGGACAACTTCGACCTCATCATCCTCGACGTCCGGTTGCCGGACGGCGACGGCACCGACCTGCTGAAGGCGCTGCAACAACGGCCGCAACGGCCCCTGGTGGTCATCACCACCGGCTTCGGCAGCGTCGAATCGGCCGTCGAATGCATGAAGAACGGGGCGTTCGACTACCTCATCAAGCCATTCTCCACCGAACAGATCGAGGTGGTCCTGCGCAAGGCCGAGGAGTTCACCCAGCTCCTCAAGGTCAACCGGTTCCTCTCCCAGGAGACCGACGAAGGCGAGCAGGAGTTGCTCGGCAACAGCCCGGCCATGCAGGAGTTGCGGCAGTTGATCCGCAAGGTGGCCCGCACCCAGGCCACCGTCCTCATCCAGGGGGAAAGCGGCACCGGCAAGGAACTCGTCGCCCGCGCCATTTATCGCGAGAGCCCGCGGGCCAGCGGCCCTTTCATCAAGGTCAACTGTGCCGCCATCCCCGAGAACCTCATCGAAAGCGAGTTCTTCGGTCATGAAAAGGGGGCGTTCACCGGCGCCATTGCCAAGCGGGAGGGCCGGTTCGAACTCGCCCACGGGGGAACCATCCTGCTGGACGAGATCAGCGAGATCTCCACCAGCGTGCAGGCCAAGCTGTTGCGCGTGCTGCAGGAACGCGAGTTCGAACGCGTCGGCGGCACACGCACCATCAAGGTGGACGTCCGCGTCATCGCCACCACCAATCGCAACCTCGAACAGAGCGTCGAACGCAAGGAATTCCGGCAGGACCTCTTCTTCCGGCTCAACGTCGTACCCATCCACCTGCCCCCGCTCCGGGAGCGCCGCAGCGACATCGTCCCGCTGGCCGAGGAATTCATGCGCCGTTTCGGCCGCAAACACGGCGTCCACGTCAAGGGCTTTTCGGAAGCCGCCCTCTCCGCCCTCCAATCCCACTCCTGGCCCGGTAACGTGCGCGAACTGCAAAACGTGGTCGAACGCGCCGTCATCCTGTGCGGTGAAGACGGGCTGATCGAACCCGCCCACCTCGGCCTGGCCACCCCCATCCAACTCCACTCCCGTGCAGAGCCCCGGGATGAATCCGGTGCCGCGCCCGCCGCCCGGCCCGGCCCGGCCCCGGACGGTCACTTCCCCACGCTGGCCGAACTGGAAAAACAGCACATCCTCGCGGCCCTCGAGCATTGCAAGGGCAACCGCACCCACGCCGCCCGTCTCCTGGGCATCAGCATCCGCACCCTCCGCAACAAACTGCACGAAATCCACGGCACCCGGCCCCAGTCCGAAGACGCCGCCGAGACCGATTCGGAAGTCACCACGGCAGACTCCGGAAGCTGACACCTGCCCGCACCGTTTTCCCGCCCGGGCGCCCCGGCCGAGCCTCACGCCCCGGCCCCTGCGGCCCCTGCAGCCCCGCCGAATTGCTCTCGCAACCGCGCCATGTGGGCCTCGATCCGCGCCAGATACTCGTTCGGACCGTCCGGATACGGATCGTTGAGAAAGCGGTACATCCCCAGAAACTCCCGTTCCAACCGCGGTTTGGCCCAGTTCTCCCAGAAGGCGGGTGTCCGACGCAGCAAATCCTCCGGACTCCGGTACGACGCCACGTAACTTTCCGGATCCTGCGCGTAGGCCGCCGCCTCGGCGAACTCAGCGTACAACGCCGGCAGCTTCTCCAGATAATCCTCCGCCGCCATCTGCGCCAGCACATCGGCCGTGCCCAGCGCGCAACCCACCAGACGTTCCTGCTCGTTCTCGAACGGCAACCGCGCCGGTTGCGCGTCCGCCCCGGTGCACAGGATCATGTTCTGCACCGCGCGCACGTCCGCCTCGCCATAGCCCTGCGCTTCCAAAAAGCTCCGTGCGAACTCCGCACTCCGATGAACGTGCACCAGCGTGTACTTCGCCCCTGTCCCCTCCTCGTCACCCTCGCGCTTCAAATACCCCGTGTCATGAAACAACACCGCCAGCAACCCGAGCTCGAAACAACGACGCGTCAGCCGCGGCTCCACCCCGGCCCGATGCCGGCCCAGCAACAGACGCGCAAAACAGAGGGTCTCGCGCAGCGTGTGCTCCAGATCATGGTATTCCGTATCCGCCGGTTGATATCCCGGCAGCTCCCCCCGAAACGCCTGCACCGCCCAGGCAAACCCACGAGAGACAAACAACGGATCCCCATCCGGAAACATCTCCGCATACACCGCCTGCACCACGGCAGCCACCGCGTGGGGATCACCGGAACTGACCTGAACCGGCATGGCGATTCAAAACCTACAAGATCCGCCCCGTTCGCGCACGCCTTTTCCAACCCGACCCCCGGCGCGTCACCCGTCACCTCCCGACTCCCCCCGACCTGATCCGTCCCGTCCCCGCCCTCCCAACCCACACCCCGCCGGCGGTCGCCGCGACCGACCGGATCCGGGCCCCGTCGCCCTGCCGGCCCGGCGGCGGCCGGCTCGCCCCGTTGCTGGCATCGCATCCGGTTCCTCTCTATCCTCCGGCACGTGCAGGCGGGCAATTCGCACACCGCCGGACGCATGAAACACACGGGCGCAAACCGCCGGGGCGTTCAACCGTACGACCGCCCCTTCCCCCCATGGCGGGCGCTCGCGGCGGCCCTGGTCTGGCTCATCCTTCCTGGCTCTCCCATGCCGCGCACCGGCCTCACCTCGCAGGCGCCGGACTCTGCGCCGCGCCCCGCCGGACCCGACCGGGCCGAGTTCGCCCGCTACGCCGGTTCACACGCCTGCGCAAGCTGCCATCGAAGCGCCTACGACGAATGGCTCTACTCCCACCACGCCCGGGCCGAGCGCCCTCTCCATCCGGTCCGGGATGCCGAGGCCTTCGACCCACCCCGGCAGATCGCCCTCTCTCACGAAAGCTTCCTCCTCCGCCTCACCAACGGGGCCTTCAGCCTCACCGTGACGGCGTCCAACGGAGCGGACCGGACCTACCCGGTGCTCCGCGCCCTCGGGGTCCGGGCACTGGTCCAATACCTCGTGCCTGCGCCCGGCGGACGCCTCCAAATGACCCCCGTTGCCCACGATCCCATCCGCCGGGATTGGTTCCACGTCTTCGGGACGGATGAACGGCTTCCGGGCGAGTGGGGGCACTGGACCGGCCGCGGCATGAACTGGAACTCCATGTGCGCACAGTGCCACAACACCGCCGTGCGCAAGAACTACGACCCCGCCACGGATCGCTACGCCACGACCCTGGCCGAACGCGGGGTGGGTTGTGAGGCCTGCCACGGCCCCATGCGCGACCACGTCCTGTGGCAGCAACAACATCCCGGAAGCATGCCGGATCCCACCCTGCCCGCGCCGGAAACCCGCCGGACGTTCGACACCTGTGCCAGCTGCCACAGTCGTCGCACCGAACTGACCGGCACCTTCCGGCCCGGCGGGCAGTTCGAAGACCACTACCTCCCGGCCATGGTGGACGCCCGCGAGACCTTCCATCCCGACGGGCAGGTGCGAGACGAGAACTTTGAATGGGCCGCCTTCCTTGGCAGCCGGATGCACGACGCGGGCGTCCGCTGCACCGACTGTCACAACCCTCATACCGGCCGGGTCCGTCAAACCGGCAACTCACTCTGCCTCTCCTGCCATGCCACGGGCCGGCACCCGCGCGCCCCGGCGGTGGATCCCTTGAAGCATTCCCATCACCCGCCCAGCTCTCCCGGCGATCAATGCGTCCAATGTCACATGCCGGTCACCTTGTACATGCAACGGCACCCGCGTCATGATCACGGTTTCACCCTGCCGGACCCGTGGTTGACCGTGCGCCACGGCATACCCAACGCCTGCAACCGCTGCCACACCAATCAAACCGCCGACTGGTCCCTTCAACACGTCCGAAACTGGTACCGCGAGGAAAGGTTCACCGCCACGCGCCGTCGCACCGGCGCGGTGGTGGCTGCCCGAGCCGGTGAACCCGACGCCTGGCAGGCCCTCCTGGAGTGTCTGCAGTGGGAGACGAACGCCTATTGGCGGGCGGTCCTCGTGCAGTTCCTCGGCCAATACGCCGAACACAGCCCCGTGCAAACCGCACTCTCCCAAGCCGTGTGCGAGGTCTCTCCCCTCGTCCGACTGGGAGCCGTCCACGCGCTGGAACAGGCCCTGGACCGGCGAATACCCGGCACCGAAGGTCTGCTGCGTGCCGCCCTGAACGACACCACCCGCAGTGTCCGCGTGGCAGCCGCCTGGGCCCTGCGAGCGTCTCTCGAGCCGGGCCATCCGGCAGAAGCCGAGCTGCTGGACCACCTGGAATACCACGCCGACCAGCCATGGGGACAGTTCCGGCTCGGCCTCTACTCCTGGGATCGGCAACAGCCGGAGCGGGCCCGACAGGCGCTCGAGCAGGCCGTGGCCTGGGATCCCTCTTCCGTTGCTCCGCGGCTGGCGCTGGCCACCGTCCTGAGCGCACTCGGCGATCCGGCCGCCGCGGTCGCCCACTTGGAAGCCGCCGCGGAACGGGCCCCCACGAACGCCGAGGTCCATTTCCGGCTGGGCCTGGCCTGGAACGAAGCCGGCAACCCGGCCCGGTCACTCGAGGCCTTGGAAAAGGCTGTGAAGCTGGACCCGCGCCACGCCGCCGCCTGGTACAACCTCGGCCTGGCCCGCGCCGCCCACGGCCGGATCGAGGCCGCCCTTCAGGCCCTCCTCCGCGCCGAGAGTCTGGAACCCCGAAACCCGCGCGTGCCCTTCGCCCGCGCCACCGTCCTGGCACGTCTCGGCCGATGGCCGGAGACCCGCGCCGCTGCTGCTCGGGCGAGGGAGCTCGGTCTGGACACACCGGAGGTCCGGGCCCTGCTTCGCGCCGGTCCCGACGCCTCCGGGCCCTGAACCATCAGGGCCGGTCCTCGCGCCGGAACGCGTCCCATTCCGGCTCGTTCTCGAACAGCCAGCGACAGTACTCCTTCAGGGCCAGGCGCCCCCCGGCTTCTTCGTCCAGGATCACGGTGCAACGCGGATGCAACTGCAGCGCCGAGGCCGGCACCATGGAGGTGATCGGACCCTCCACCGCCCGCGCAACCACCTCCGCCTTCTCGCTGCCCAGCGCCAACAACACACACCACCGGGCCTCCAGGATCGTCCCCACACCCATCGTCACGGCACGCCGCGGCACCCGCTCCTCGCCCCCGCACCAGGCCGCATTCTGCCGGATCGTCATCGGTGTGAGCGCCTTCACCCGCGTGCGCGATTGAAGCGAGGACAACGGTTCGTTGAACCCGATGTGCCCCGCCACACCGATGCCCAACAGCTGCAGGTCCACCCCGCCCGCCGAACGGATCGCCTCCTCGTAACGACGGCACTCGGCCTCCAGATCCGGCGCCATCCCGTCCGGCAGATGCACGTTCTCCGGCCGCAAATTGACGTGGCGGAAAAAATGCTCCTGCATCCAGTGCCGGAAAGACCGCTCGTCGGTGGGCGGGACCCCCGCGTACTCGTCCAGGTTGAAGGTCCGGCAGCGGGAGAAATCCAGGCCCTCTTCCCGATGCAGCCGGATCAGTTCGCGGTACACGCCTTCCATGGTCCGGCCGGTGGCCAGCCCCAGAACGAGGTTCGGACGCGCGCGCAGCTCACGAGCCACGATCCGGGCCACCAGCCGGACCGCCGCCTCTGCAGAAGGCCGCAGAATCACTTCCACGAGCCCAGTACAGCAGGGCCGAAGGCGACCGCACAGCACCGAAACCTCCCGGCCCTGCCAGCAAGCCGCCCCGTGCCGGCGGGCTTGACAGGATGCACGTTCCCGTGCGGACCGGATCCGTCAGGAGCCGTGGAACGGTGGGATCGGATAGGTGGTCAGGGCCCGCATGTACTGGGCCCGTTCGAACGCACTGGGATCCGGACAGTTCTTCTGGCTCATGCTGCCCTTCAACTGGGCCACCGATTCGTACTCGTGCTCCTCCAGCCAGGCAATCAGGTCGCGTTTGACCGTCCCCAGATGGCGGTGTCCGTGCCGCAACAGGGCCGAGCACATCATGGTCACGTCGGCCCCAGCCATCAGCAGTTTGATGGCGTCGGTCGCACGGTGCACACCACTGGTCGCCGCCAGGCTGGCGTTCAGGCGCCCGTAGAGGATGGCAATCCAGCGCAACGGCAACCGCATGGCCATGGGCGTGCTCAACAGCACGTTCGGCCGGATTTCCAGCGTTTCCAGGTCAATGTCCGGCTGATAAAACCGGTTGAACAGCACCAGCCCGTTGGCGCCGGCGGCGACCAGCCGCTTGGCCACGTGGGCAAAGTTCGTGAAAAACGGACTGACCTTCACCGCCACCGGGATCGTAACGGCGCTGCGCACCGCGCGCACGATCTCCACATAATCGTCCTCGATCTCGGCCGAACTCCGGTCCGGATCGGTCGGGATGTTGTAAATGTTCAACTCCAGCGCGTCGGCGCCGGCCTCCTGCATCTTGCGGGCGTATTCCGTCCAACCCCCGAGCGTGGAGCCGTTGAGACTGGCAATGACCGGGATTTGCAGGGCCTTCTTGGCCCCGGCGATCAGCTCCAGATAGTCCTCCGGACCGAGCCGGAAATCCGACGGCTCCGGGAAATAGGTGAGCGCCTCGGGGTAACTTTCCACCCCGTGGGACAAATGATAATCCAGCTCCGCGCTTTCGAGCCGCAGCTGTTCCTCGAACAACGAGTGCAACACCACGGCGGCTGCGCCGGCGTCTTCGAGGCGTTTCAAGTCGTCCAGTTTTTCCGTCAACGGTCCCGCCGAGGGCACCAGCGGGTGCTCCAGCGGGATGCCCAGATAGGTCGTCTTCAGGTCCATGGTTTTCCCGTGCGTGGATGGGTTGGCATCGGCGCGGCGGCGCGCCGGCAGGGCGCCGCCGCACCCTCACACCGATCAGGCCGTGGTCGCGGAGACCGCCGCGGGCTCGGGATGCTGGCCGTTGCCGTTGTTGCGACGCGAGGCCAGGTAGGCAAACAACTTCCAACGGGCCTCCACATCGCGCTGCGCCTGTTCGAACAGCTTTCGCGCCTCCTCCGGCCGGCTCTTGAGCAGCATCTTGAAGCGGTTCTCGCTGAGCAGGTATTCTTCGAGTTTCGCACGCGCCGCGGGCGAATCCAGTTGCAGCGGGTTCTCCCCGGCCGCCGCACGCCGCGGATCGTAGCGGTAGAGCAGCCACTGCCCGGAATCGACCAGCAGCTTCTGCTGACGCGCCCCGGCGCCCATGTCGAGCGCAATGCCATGGGCAATGCAATGACTGTAGGCAATGATGATGGAGGGGCCGGGATACGACTCGGCCTCCAGGAACGCCCGCAGCGTGTGCTCGTCCCGGGCGCCCATGGCCACACTGGCGACGTAAATGTGGCCGTAGGTCATGCAGATCAGGCCCAGGTCCTTCTTGGGCATGGTCTTGCCCGCCGCGGCGAACTTGGCCACCGCACCGCGCGGCGTGGCCTTGGACATTTGACCGCCCGTGTTCGAATAGACCTCGGTGTCGAGCACCAACACGTTCACGTCGCGGTTGTTGGCCAGCACGTGATCCAGGCCGCCGTAGCCGATGTCGTACGCCCAGCCGTCCCCACCCACGATCCAGACGCTCTTGTGCACGAGCGTGTCCGCGATCGGCAGCAGCAGGCGGGCCTCCGGTGAATCATGGCCCCGGAGCTTCTCCTTCAGGGCCGCCACACGCTCGCGCTGCTCGTAAATGCCGGCCTCGTCCCGCGCACGACTGCCCTCCAGGAGCTCCCTGACGAGGTCATCGCCCAACACCGGGGCCAGCCTTTGTACCAGCTCACACGCAAACTCCCGTTGCTTGTCCAGACTGACCCGGAAACCGTACCCGAATTCGGCGTTGTCCTCGAACAACGAGTTGCACCAGGCCGGCCCGCGGCCGTGCGCGTCCACGGTGTAGGGCGTGGTGGGCAGGTTGCCGCCGTAGATGGACGAGCATCCCGTGGCGTTGGCGATCAACAAGCGGTCCCCGAACAACTGGGTCAGCATCTTGATGTACGGCGTCTCGCCGCAGCCGGCGCAGGCACCGCTGAACTCGAACAACGGCGGCAGGACCTGTTGACTGCGCAACTGGGTGAGTTTGACCTTGCGCCGGTCCACCTCCGGCAGGCGGAGGAAGAACTCCCAGTTCTCCCGTTCCTGCTCCCGCAACGGCGCCTGCGGCCGCATGTTGATGGCCTTCAGTTTCGGTTCCTGCTTGTTGCGCGCGGGGCAGACCTCCACGCAGAGCGCGCATCCCGTGCAGTCCTCCACCGCCACCTGCAGTGTGAACTTCATCCCTTTCCAGTCCGGATTGCGCGCGTCGGTGCTCTTGAAGGTCGGCGGCGCGTTCTCCAGGTACTTGGGCTCGTACACCTTCATCCGGATGGTGGCGTGGGGACAGATCGCCACGCACTTGGCGCACTGGATGCAAACCTTCTCGTCCCACACCGGCACTTCCAGGGCGATGTTCCGTTTCTCGTACCGGGCGGTGCCGGTCGGGAACGTGCCGTCCACCGGAAACGCGCTCACCGGCAGCTCGTCCCCGCGATTGAGCGCCAGCCTGCCCAACACGTTCCGCACGAACTCGGGCGCGTCATCCGTCACTCCCCCGCGCAGCTCGCGCGTGCTGGTGACCCGGTCGGGAACCCGCACCTCGTGCAGGTTGGCCAGGGCGTTTTCCACCGCACGGATGTTCTTCTGGACCACCTCCTCGCCCTTCCGACCGTAGGTCTTGCGGATCGCCTCCTTGATCTTCTCGATGGCCTCCTCCCGCGGCAACACCCCCGCCAGGGCGAAGAAACAGACCTGCATGATGGTGTTGATCCGCCCGCCCATGCCGCTTTCGCGCGCCACGCGCGTGGCGTCAATGACAAAGAACCGCGCCTTCTTGCGGATCAATCCCTCCTGCACCACGCGCGGCAGATGGTCCCACACCTCGTCCGGGCCGTACGGCGTGTTCAGCAGGAATGTACCACCCTCCACCAGCGGTTCGGTCACGTCGTACCGTTCCAGAAAGACCGGCTGATGGCAGGCCACGAAGTTGGCCCGGCTGATCAGGTAGGTGGACCGGATGGGACGCGGCCCGAAACGCAGGTGCGAGATGGTCATCGAACCCGACTTCTTCGAGTCGTACACGAAGTAACCCTGCGCGTAGTTGTCCGTCTCCTCGCCGATGATCTTGATCGAGTTCTTGTTCGCACCCACCGTGCCGTCCGAACCCAGCCCGTAGAACAGCGCCCGCACCACGTCGTCGCTCTCCGTGGAAAAATTCGGATCGTACGCCAGGCTCGTGTGGGTGACGTCGTCCTGAATGCCCACCGTGAAGTGGTTCTTCGGCACCTCGGCGGCCAGATTGTCGAACACGGCCCTCACCATGGCCGGCGTGAACTCCTTCGACGACAGCCCGTACCGGCCACCCACCACACGCGGCATCCGCCCGAAGTTCGCCCAGCCGTTCTGCTGCGCCTCCAGCAACGCCGCCACGCAATCCTGATAGAGCGGTTCGCCGGCCGAGCCGGGTTCCTTCGTCCGGTCCAGCACCGCAATCGCCTTCACCGTGGGCGGCAGGGCGGCCACGAACCTCCGGACATCGAAGGGGCGGAACAACCGCACCTTCACCAGCCCGACCTTTTCACCCCGCTCCACCAGGTAATCCACCGTCTCGTGCGCCGTTTCACAACCCGAGCCCATCAACACGATCACCCGCTCCGCATCCGGCGCCCCCACGTAATCGAACAGGTGATACTGCCGGCCCACCTTGGCCGCCAGCTCGTCCATCACCTTCTGCACGATATCCGGACACGCCAGATAAAACGGGTTGGCCGCCTCCCGCGCCTGGAAATAGGCGTCCGGATTCTGCGCCGTGCCCCGCAACACCGGATGATCCGGCGACAACGCCCGCTTCCGGTGCGCCTCCACCGCCTCCAGGTCCATCAGCGACAACATCACGTCGTCCGGGATCATCTCGATCTTCTGCACCTCGTGCGAGGTGCGAAACCCGTCGAAGAAATGCACAAAAGGCACCCGCGCCCGGAACGTCGCCGCCTGCGCCACCAGCGCAAAATCCATCGCCTCCTGCACCGAGGCCGACCCCAACATCGCAAAACCCGTCGCCCGCGCCGCCATGATGTCGCTGTGATCCCCGAAAATGGACAGCGCATGCGTCGCCACCGTCCGGGCACTGACATGAATCACCGTGGGCAACAATTCGCCCGCGATCTTGTACATGTTGGGGATCTTCAACAACAGCCCCTGCGAGGCCGTGAACGTCGTGGCCAGCGCCCCGGTTTGCAAGGCACCGTGCAGCGCGCCGGCCGCCCCGCCCTCACTCTGCATCTCCACGACCGTCGGGATCGTGCCCCACAGGTTCCGCCGCCCCTCCGCCGTCCATTGATCACACCACTCCGCCATCGGCGACGAGGGTGTGATCGGATAAATGCACATCACCTCGTTGAGGCGATAACTCACATGCGCAACGGCCTCGTTGCCGTCCACGGTGACAAACTTTTTGGTGCTCATGCTTCGTTCCCCGAAAAAAGCCGCACTCCAAACCGACACCCCGGGACCCGTGCGCGGGCGCCGCACCTGCGCACGGCATCCGCCCGACCTGTCATCCTGCCCTACCCTACCCCCGGACCGGCCGGTGGCCAGTCGTTTTTTGCCAAACAACGACCAAAGTTTGTCGGGTGCCCGGCCCGCGCCCTTCCGCCGGCCTTCAGCGAGTCACCTGACCGGACCGGGGACCCCCCATCAGGAAGCGCCAGTAGGTGGTACCCAGACTGCGCGCGCCCTCCCGCGGCCATTTCCAGTGATTGTAAGCCCCGTGAACCACAAGAGGCGCCAGCACCAGCGCGCCCAACCCCAGCGAACTGAACCGCAGCAACGCAAGCACAAGGGCGAAACTCAACAGGTTCGACGCAATGATCGGCCAGGTGAAGGGTGTCCGATTCTCCGTGCTGATGAGCGTGCCCCAGAAGATGTAGTTCATTTCCAGGAAGCCATGGAGAGCCAGCAGCCCCAACCACGGCATGGGCAACAGCTGCTTGTCCGGGTGCCAACGCTCCAGCAGCCAGGGCACGACGACCATCACCGCCGCCGCCAACCCCGCGTAGGTCAGGTACTGCAGCCAGATCCGCGGCCAGACCACACGCCGCATCCCTTCCAGGTCCTGCCGGATCCGCAACTGCCCCAGATACGGCCATTTCACCGACGTCCATACCTGCGCCATGCCCGAGCAGATGGTCAGCAACTGAAGGGTAAACCCGTAGCGGCCGCTGGCTTCCAATCCCAAAGCCGGCAGGCAGATGAGCGTGTTGGCCTGGCCCGCCAGGTAAAAGCTGAACAACTGCAACCCGACGCGCCAGCTGTTCGGCCAGAGGGTCGCAATCAAGCGCCGGACCGTCACGGGGTCCGCCGCGCCGGGTTCGGGTCCCAAGGTGGCCAGCACCTCCCGCCTCGCCAGTGCCCGCTGGACGAGGGATCCCACCAGCCCCGCCAACGGCACGCTCAACAATCCCCCTCCGGCCAGCAGCAAGCCGCAGCTGAGCAGGATCTTGATCACCTGCGCCAGGGTGATCTGCCGGGTGCTGCTCAGCACCCGGTCCATCCCCCGCAAAAACACGTTCCACCACCCCGTGTAGATCTCCCACAGGATGGACAACAGGGTCAGTCCCCAGGCCAGCCAGGTCACCGCCGGTTGACTCGTCTGCACCACGGCGCGCGACACCGCCCACGTGCCCAGTGCCCCCAGGAAAACCAGCGCCGCCAGGGTCAGCAGCCGGTACAACGCCCGCGTGGTGTGCAACAGCCGCCACAGGAGCTCGCGATTGGGCCCGGCCGCCCCGGGCTCCGGCACGTACCCCTGCGGCCGCAACTCCCGGGCGCCTCCCATGGCGTAGCTCACCGCCCGGCCGATGCTCGTCGAAAACCCCAGATCCAGGATCGGCACCAGCGAGGACAAACTGAGGAAAACGAAGTAGGTGTGGAAATCCGGCGTGGGCAGGCGACTGACCAGCAGCGGCAACACCACCACACCGGCCGTCAACCGCAGCCCGTTCATCACCCACGACCAAACCACGGCCGAGCCCCACAAGCGCCGTGCCCAGCGAACCCACGGCGCCGCGCCCGGCCGGCAGGCCGCATCACTACAAGCCCTGCCCACGGCGGCCAGTGGAAGGATCCGCACTCCGCGGGTCAAGCCGCCCGTTGCCGGCGCAATCGACCCGCCCACCCGGTCACCCGGCCCGGCCCCGCTCCCCCTGCGGGCCCGCCGGACCGGAATCGAAGGTTGTTTCCCCGCCGCCGGCCGCGTATTCAAACAGGGCGAACGGCCCCGGCCGGCTCTCCGGGGCCCGGGAAAAACAACGACGCATGAAAGTGGTGATCTTCTGCGGCGGGTTGGGCACACGATTGAGGGAGGAGACCGAATTCCGGCCCAAGCCCATGGTGCCGATCGGCGACCGGCCGATCCTCTGGCACATCATGAAGATTTACGCCCACTACGGGCACAAGGAGTTCATCCTCTGCCTCGGTTACAAGGGCGAAATCATCAAGGAGTACTTCCGCAACTACCAGTGGTTCACCAGCGACGTCACCCTGCGGCTCGGACCGCGCCCGCGCATCAAGTACCACAACCAACATCCCGAGGAGGATTGGATCGTCACCCTCGTCGACACCGGGCTCCACACCCAGACGGGCGGCCGGCTCAAACGCGCCCTCCGCTTCATCGACGACGACACCTTCCTCTGCACCTACGGCGACGGACTCACCAACAGCGACATCAACGCCTCCATCGCCTTCCACAGACGACAGAAAAAAATCGTCACCGTCACCGCCGTCCATCCCACCGGCCGGTTCGGCGACCTGGAGCTGCAGGGGGATCGCGTGGTCGCCTTCAACGAAAAACCCGAAAAACTGGACGCCTACATCAACGGCGGCTTCTTCGTCATGGACCGCCGCATCGAACGCTACCTGACCGGCGACGACTGCGTCCTGGAACGCGAACCGCTCCAGCGGCTGGCCGCCGAAGGCCAGTTGGCCGCCTGGCGGCATGACGGCTTCTGGCAGTGCATGGACACCTACCGCGAACAGCAGATGCTGACCCAGATGTGGAACTCGGGTCAGGCGCCTTGGAAGGTCTGGAAGCAGTGAATGCCCCCTCCTCCATCTTTGGCGGATTCTACACCGGACGCCGGGTGCTGGTCACCGGCCACACCGGTTTCAAGGGCGCATGGCTCTCGCTGTGGCTCCACCGTCTCGGCGCCGAAATCCACGGCTTCAGCCTGCCTGCGCCCACGCAGCCTTCCCTGCACGAGCTCCTTCCAGCCAACCTCTTTGCCAGCCAAACCCTCGCAGACGTGCGCGACCGGGAGGCGGTCGCCGCCGCCATCCACCGGATCCGCCCGGACGTCATCTTCCACCTCGCCGCCCAGGCACTCGTCCGGCGCTCCTACGCCGAGCCCGTCGAAACGTTCCAAACCAACGCCCTCGGAACCGCCCATCTGCTGGACGCCCTCCGCACCACCGAACATCCCTGTGTCACCGTCGTGGTCACCAGCGACAAATGCTACGAAAACCGCGAGTGGGTCTATGCCTACCGTGAAAACGATCCCCTCGGCGGGCATGACGTCTACTCCATGAGCAAAGCCGCGGCCGAACTGGTCGCCCAGGCGTGGGACCGCTCCTTCTTCCGGCCCCACCCCACCCTGGGCCCCGTGGTCACCGCTCGCGCCGGCAACGTCATCGGCGGCGGCGACTATGCCGAGGACCGCATCGTCCCCGACTGCGTGCGCGCCCTGTTGGCCGGCCGGCCCGTCCGCGTGCGCCGTCCCCATGCCGTGCGCCCCTGGCAACACGTGCTGGAATGCCTCAGCGGATACCTCTGGCTGGCCGCGTGCGTGGCCGGCCAGCCGAAAAACTCGCCCCTCCGGGGCCCGTTCAACTTTGGACCCGACCCCGCCGCGCAACAGCCCGTCCGGGTCCTCGTCGAGACCTTCCTCCACTACTGGCCCGGCCGTTGGGAAGACGTGTCCGACCCGCGCGCCCCTCACGAAGCCACGCTCCTCGCCCTGGCCATCGAAAAAGCCGCCGCACTCCTCGGATGGCGCCCGGTCTGGGATTTCGAACGTGCCGTCCGCGAAACAGCCACCTGGTACCGGCACCGGCACGTCCTCGGCCACAAGGACATGGTCTCCTTCTGCCTCGATCAAATCGCCGCCTACGAAGCCGATGCCCGGCACCGCCAGGTCGCCTGGGCCCGACCCGCCCAACCGTCATGAGCAGCTGTCGTTCTTGCGGACATCCGGACCTCCTACCCATTCTCGACCTCGGCCTTCAGCCGCTGGCCAACAACCTGCCGCGGCCCGAAGACCTCGGAAAACCCGAACCACGGTTCCCACTCTGCCTGGCCGTCTGCCCCGGCTGTTGGCTGATGCAGATCACCGAACTGGTCCCGCCCGTCACCCTCTTCTCCGAGTACCTCTACTTTTCGTCCTTCTCCGATGCCATGCTCAGGCATGCCCGCCTGGCCGTGGAACGCTACATCGCCGAGTTCAACCTCGGCCCCCGGAGTTTCGTGATCGAAATCGCCAGCAACGACGGTTACCTGCTCCAGAACTTCGTCGCCGCACGCATCCCCTGCCTGGGCATCGAACCGGCCGCCAACATTGCCCGGGTCGCCCGCCAGAAAGGCATCGAGACCCTCGAGGCATTCTTCGGCCTCGACCTGGCCCGCCAACTGGCCGCCGAAGGCCGCAGCGCCGACCTCGTGCTGGGCAACAACGTGTTCGCTCACGCGCCCGACACCAACGACTTCGTGGCCGGCCTGGCCGCCGTCCTGCGGCCACACGGCCGCCTCATCCTCGAGTTCCCCTACGGCGTGGACTTCCTCGAACACACCGAGTTCGACACCATCTATCACGAACACGTCTTCTATTTCACCCTCACCCCGCTGCTGCCCCTGTTCGAACGGCACGGGCTGGAAATCTTCCACGTCGAACGCATCCCCATCCATGGTGGGTCCCTCCGATTGTTCGCCGGCCGGCGCGGCGAACATCCGGTCCGGGAATCCGTCGCCGCACTGCTGGCCCGGGAGGAACAGCAGGGCGTCCGATCCCTGGACTGGTACCGCGGATTCGCCGAGCGCGTCACGCGCCTGCGGGAGGAGCTGGTCCGGCTCCTCCGCACCTTGAAACAACGCGGCCACCGGCTGGCCGCCTACGGCGCCGCCGCCAAGGGCAGCACCCTCCTCAACTACTACGGCATCGGCACCGACCTCCTCGATTTCGTCGCCGATCGCAGCCCCTACAAACAGGGCCGCCTCATGCCCGGCGTGCACCTGCCCATCCGCCCGCCCGAAGCGCTCCTGCAGGAACGGCCCGATTACACCCTCCTGCTCGCATGGAACTTCGCCGACGAGATCCTTGCCCAACAGGAGGCCTATCGCAGGGCCGGTGGCCGGTTCATCCTGCCCATCCCCGAAGTGCGCATCGTCTGAACCCATGAAGTTCCAACCCGCACGCCTGCCCGGTGTCTGGATCATTGACCTCGAACTGCGTGAGGACGAACGCGGTTTTCTGGCCCGGACGTTCTGTGAGCACGAATTCCAGCAGCACGGCCTCAACATCCGCTGGCCCCAGTGCAACCTCACCCTCACCCGCCGCCGCGGTACCATCCGCGGGCTCCATTACCAAGCCGAGCCCAAACCGGAAATCAAACTCATCCGCTGCGCCGTGGGCGCCATCTGGGATGTCCTGGTCGATCTGCGCAGGGACTCCCCCACCTTCGGACAGTGGGAGGCCTTCGAACTCACCGGGCAAAACCGCCGCATGCTTTACGTCCCCGGCGGGATCGCCCACGGATTCCAGTGTCTGCAGGACAACTCCGAAGTGTTCTATCACATGTCGGAGTTTTATCACCCCGAGCTCGCCCGGGGCGTGCGATGGAACGATCCCCAACTGGCCATCCCGTGGCCCCTGCCGGACCCCATCCTCTCCGAACGCGATCGCCAACTGCCCCTGCTGTCCGAACTCCCATGAGGCTCCTCGTCACGGGTGCCAACGGTTTCATCGGATCCGCCTGCGTCCGTACCGCACTCGCACGGGGTCACACGGTCGCCGGCTTGAAACGCCCGGGCCGGCCCGTGCCGCCCGACCTGCCACCCTCGGATCGTCTCCTCTGGCTGGAGGGCTCCCTGGCCGAGCCCCCCTGGCCGGCCCTCGAAGCCTTCCAACCCGACACCTGCCTGCACGCGGCGTGGATCGCCACGCCGGGCGTCTACCTGCACTCCCCGGAAAACGACCGTCTCGTGCGGGAAAGCCTCACCTTCGTGGACGGCCTGCTCCAGCGCGGGATCCGACACCTCGCCGGCGTGGGCACCTGCATCGAATACCAAATCACCGGCCAACCCCTCGCCGAGGACGCCACACCTGTTGCACCAGACACCCCCTACGCCCGGGCGAAAGACGCCCTCCGACGCGCCCTCCAAAGCCGTGCCCTGCAGGAGGGCTGGACCTTCACTTGGGGCCGCGTGTTCTATCCCTATGGACCTGGTGAACACCCGGCCCGGTTCTGCTCCCATCTCCTCCGGCAGTTGCTTCAGGGCCAGCCCGTCACCGTCAAGAGCCCCCACGCCCTGAAAGACTACATCTTCATCGAAGACCTGGCCCGCGCCATCCTTCTGACCCTCGAACATCGCTTGCAGGGCGCCGTCAACTGGGGCACCGGCACCGGCGTCACCGTCGGCCACATCGCCCGCACCGCCGCCGATCTCGTCGGCCGACCCGACCTCGTCCGCTATCAGGACCCGCCCCAACCGGACCCGTTTCACCCTGTGGTCGCCGATGCCACACGGCTGCGCCAACTGGGCTGGTCACCCGCGGTGGACCTGCGGGAGGGTCTGCAACGGCTGCTGGCCTCGCTCTCCGGCCGGACCGCCTCGCACTAGTCCTTCACGCCCGGACCCGCACCGCTTCCAGCTCCAGCCGCCGCATGCCCACGGTCACCGATCCGTCCGGTTCCGCCGGCCTCCGGGCCAGATACTCCTCCACCACCGCCGCCACAAAACCGGCCCGCCACGCCTCCGGCACCCGCTGCGTGTAGGGCAACCAGG
Organism: Limisphaera sp. 4302-co; assembly: GCF_049537155.1. NCBI lineage: Bacteria > Pseudomonadati > Verrucomicrobiota > Verrucomicrobiia > Limisphaerales > Limisphaeraceae > Limisphaera > Limisphaera sp. 4302-co. Next base: position 267,222 of record NZ_JBMVQZ010000002.1, on the reverse strand, counting down.
TGGTCCGAATCCACCCGGCAAACGCCTCCACCCCGGCAAACCGCTCGCACCGGTCCACCTCCGCCAGGTGCACCACCTCGAAACCGGCAGCCACCAGCCACGCACCGTACTCCTCCAAACGGCAAAGCCGCCAGACGCGCGGCAAGTCCCGAAACCACGTCCGCCAGGGCCGCCGCCGCACCACACGCAACACCGCCCCCATCACCTCGGCGGCGTTCCCACGGGCGTTCCCGAACACCGCCAGCCGCCCACCGGGTCGCAGACATCCCGCCGCCGCCCGAAAAAACCCGGCCGGGTCCTCGATCCAGTGCAGGGTGGCATTGCAAAAGACCACGTCGAACGGCCCCAACGAACCGATCTGCCCGGCCGGACAAACCTCGAATCGCAGCCGGGGATGCCGGGACTCGGGAAACGCCCGCCGCGCATGGGCGATCATTTCCGGCGCCGCGTCCACCCCCAGCACACACCCCTGCGGCACCAGCCCGGCCAGCCAGGCGGTCAACCGGCCATCTCCACACCCGACGTCCAGGATCCGTTCCGCCCCGCGCAGTCCCAATCGGATCCCCAGTTCCCGGCCCCACGCCTCCTGCACCGACGAATGGGCCGCATAATCGGCCGGATCCCACCGTGGCAGCCCGCTCACAACAAGCCGGTCGTCTCCGGAAAACCGCACACCAGGTTCAGCGACTGTACCGCCTGCCCGCTGGCGCCCTTCAGCAAATTGTCCTCCGCACTCACGATCACCAACTGACCCGTGCGCACGTCCAGCCGCCAGGCCATCTCGCACACGTTGGTCCCCACCACGTTCTTGGTGTCCGGCAACTGCCGGTCATCCAACAACCGGACGAACGGCTCCCGCCCGTAAGCCGCCCGGTAACAGGCCTCGATCCGACCCGTCAGTTGAAACACCTCCCCGGCGGTGGTCACCGGCAAGGTCGGCCGCACCACGATCGTCGTCAGGATCCCGCGCCGCACCGGCACCAGATGCGGCGTGAACCGGATCAGCACCTGCCGGCCCGCCGCCACGGAAAGTTCCTGCTCGATCTCCGACAGGTGCCGGTGCTTCGGCACCCCGTACGCACGCAGGCTCTCCGCGCACTCGCAAAACAGATAGTCCAACTCCGCCTTCCGGCCCGCCCCGCTCACCCCGCTGAGCGAATTCACCACAATCCCATCCGGCTCAACCAATCCCTCGCGCAACAACGGCACCAGCGGCAACAGGATGCTCGTCGGATAACACCCGGGCGAGGCGATCAACCGGGCCTGCCGGATGGCTTCCCGATACAGCTCCGGCAGCCCGTACACCGCCTGCGACAACAACTCCGGCGCCGGATGTTGGTGCCCGTAGAACGCCTCGTACACCGCCGGATCCCGCAGCCGGAAATCCGCGCTCAGGTCAATCACCACCCGGCCCGCTTCCAGCAACGGCCGCACATACTCCGCCGCCACGCCGTGCGGCAACGCCAGAAACACCACCTCCGCCTCCCGCGCCAGCGCGGCCGCATCCGGTTCCCGAAACGCCAGCTCCCGCGCAGCCGGCCAGTGCGCAAACCGCGGGAACACCTCTCCCACCGTCCGGCCTGCATACTGCCGGGACGTCACCGCCACCAGCTCCACCCCGGGATGCGCCAACAGCAGCCGGACCAGCTCCTCGCCCGAATAGCCCGAGGCACCCACCACCGCCACTCGCACCTTCTTCATCTCCGACATGCCGCCCAGCAAACCAACACCCGCCACACGGTTCAATCCCGGGTTCGCACCGCCCGAAACCATCCCCATCGCCTCCGGACCCCGCCAATGATCAAACCCTCATTCCCCACGCCGGGCACGGCCACTGACGGAATCCCGTTGCCCGCCCACACGCCCCACCCGTCCCGCTCACTGTTCCTGGTCCGATTCCGTGCCGCCGTGCAGACCACCCGACCAGAGCTCACGCACCCTCGGATCGTCCAGGTCCGGCACCGCCTCCACCCGCGCGTAGTACAGGCCCAGATTGTGCTGGGCTGTCTTGTCGCCCTGCCGCGCCGCCCTGATGAACCAACGCACCGCCTCGTCCGTGTTCTGCGGAACACCACGGCCCAGCTCGTAGCACAGCCCCAGATTGCACTGTGCCGGCGCGCATTCCTGTTCAGCGGCAAACCGGTACCATTTCACCGCCTGCCGGTAGTCCTGGGCCACCACCCGACCCTGCTCGTAAAACACCCCCACGTTGAACTGCGCCTGCGGTTCCCCGCGTTCCGCGGCCGCCAGATACCACTTGAAAGCCTCCTCGTCACTCTGCGGCACGCCGAACCCCGTCTCGTAACAGACCCCCAGGTTGAACTGCGCCGCCGGATCCCCCTGTTCCGCCGCCGCCCGAAACCAACGCACCGCCTCCTCCGGATTCGTCGCCACCCCCTGCCCCGTCTGATAACAGTAGCCGAGATAACACTGCGCCCTGGCGTGGCCCTGCTCGGCGGCCCGACGAAACCACTCCACCGCCTCCTCGTGGTTGGCAGGCACGTTGTGCCCGGTGTGCAGGCAGATCGCGTAGTCACACTGCGCGTCCGGGTCGCCGGCCTCGGCAGCCTGCCGGAGCTGTTCGAACGTCAGCCAGTTTTTGACCCGTTTGGGCATGTTGCCAGCCACGGCCCTCTCTCGCCCGGGGACCTTGTTGCCCACCCGGGCCGGGACCGCACCCATACCTTAAAGACACCCCGTCCAATTGCAAGACAGCCGCTCGCCGACTCGTTGGGAATCCACCTGTCAAGCGCCACAAGGCACCCCGCCGCCCAGCACCAAGCCAGTCACCGCCACGGGGAAGGAAGCCGGGCACAAGCAGCGCATGGCGCGGCAATTCCTGCCGGGAGGGCAACCCGACCGGACTTGTCCAATCTCCGGACGTCCCTGCTCGAAATCCCCACACCAGCCCGGACCCGCCTCTTTCCACCTGTTTCTGCACCGTGGGACTTGTCCCCGGATCCGGGCCTTCCGGCCGCGACATCATCCGGGACACGCATTTGGAACGTCTCCTGCTGCGCTCACCGGCCGGAAGCGACGTGTCAGCCAGGTCCGGATCGGATCCGACCCGGCAAGCGGGTCCGGTCCGGCCAACGTCACCAACACGATCGAACAGCCATGCCGGCCTACGTGTATGTGGCCCGGGACAGTGTCACCGGGCGCGAAGTCAGGAGTGTGGTCGAAGCAGCCTCCGAACAGGCTGCCATCGCCGCCCTGTTGAATCGTAACCTGCTGGTCCTGTCCATCCAGGAACGGGTCGGGAAAAAAGGCCGCACCTCCGGTGGCAAGGTCTCCCTCCAGGACCTCGTACTTTTCACCCGGCAGCTGGCCACCATGCTCGACGCGGGCCTGGCCATGGTGCAGTCGCTCCAAGCCCTGGCCGAACAGACCACAAACAAGGTCATGCGCGACGTCATCCGCGACGTCTGCGCCCGCGTCGAAAGTGGCGACAGCTTTTCCGAGGCGCTCCAGAAACATCCCAAGGTTTTCAACCGCCTCTATGTCAGCATGGTGGCCGCGGGTGAAAAGGGCGGCTTGCTGGCCGAGATCCTGGCCCGTCTGGCCACCTACCTCGAAAACACCGCCCGGCTCCGCAAGAAGGTCAAATCGGCCATGATGTACCCCACTGTGGTCACCATCGTGGCCATCCTCATCACCATCTTCCTTCTGGTCAAGGTGGTGCCCGTCTTCGGCGAAATCTACAGCAGCTTCGACGCAAAACTGCCGGGGCCCACCCAGTTCATGATTGACCTCAGCCAGTTCGTCAAAAGGTACATCCTCCTGCTGCTGGTCGGCGGCGTGGCCCTGGCCTATGCCTGGCTCTACTTCATCAAAACGCCCGCCGGCCGCAAATTCTGGGATTCCTACCGCATCCGCATGCCCATCTTCGGCAGCCTGGCTCACAAGATCTGCCTGGCCCGTTTCGCCCGGACCATGGCCTCGCTGGTCCGCAGCGGCGTGCCGATCCTCGAAGTGCTCCAGATCGTCTCACAAACCGTCGGCAACGTCGTCATGGAGACGGCCATCAAGGCCGCCGCCGTGGACATCGAACGCGGGGAGGGCATCTCCACCGCAATCGGCAAACACCCCGTCTTCCCCGTCATGATCATCCGCATGATGACCGCCGGCGAACAAACGGGCAAAATCGACAACATGCTCGAGCGCGTGGCCAACTTCCTCGATGACGAGGTCGAAACCGCCCTCTCCGGCCTCACCTCACTGATCGAACCGATTCTGATCGTGGTGCTCGGCGTCATCATCGGCGGCATGGTCATCTGCATGTTCCTGCCGATCTTCAAGATGTCGGAAATCGTCAGCGGCGCCTCCCGCCGTTGACCCCGGAGGGACCGGCCGGCCCTTGCAGGCGGACGCGACCCACCCCACCTCCGTGGCCCGCCTCATGCCTCCTGCAAGGGAACCCGGTTCTGCAAGGGCAACCCGGCACTTCCACACCCCCGGCAGGGGCTTCAACCGGCCCACTCCGGCCGCGCCAGCGCCCGGTCCAACCGCTCCAGCACGCGCTCCCGGCCCAGCACCTCCATCAAATGATAGAGACTCGGCCCCGCCGTGCGGCCCGTGCACGCCAGCCGCACCGGATGCACCAGCACCGCCGGTTTCACCCCCAGCTCGGCCGCCACGGACTTCAACGTGGCCTCCAGCGTGGCTGCGTCGAACGAGCCCACCTGCGCCAGCGCATCCCGCAACCGCCGGATGCGCGGCGCGTTTTCCGGCACGAAATGACGTCGCACCCCCTCCGCATCGTACTCCAGCTGCCCGCGGAAATAGAACCCGCCGTACTCCGGCAGCTCGCAGAACCGCTTGATCTTGCCGTAACAGGTGTCCAGGGCCGCCTTCACATAGGCCACCGGATACTTCCGCGTGTCCAACCCCGCCTTGTGCAGCGCCTGCACACCCAGCTCATAAAAACGTTCCACCGGCAGCTCCCGCATGTACTCGCCCTGCAACCACAAAAGCTTCTCCGGATCGAACCGCGCATTGTGCCGGAGCACCTGCCCCAGATCGAACCGATCCACCAACTCCTGCAAACTCAGCTTCTCACGGTTGTCCTTGGGCGACCACCCCAGCAGCGCCAGGTAATTCACCAGCGCCTCCGGCAGGTAACCCTCCTCCCGGTAAAAATGCACCGCCGCCCCCCGGTCGCGCTTGCTCATCTTGCTCCCGTCCGGATTCAGAATCAGCGGGATGTGCGCGTAATGCGGCGGCTTCACCCCGAACGCCTCGAACAGGGCAATGTGCTTGGCCGTGTTCGAGAGATGGTCCTCCCCACGAATCACATGCGTGATGCCCATCTCCAGATCGTCCACCACGTTCGTCAAATGAAACACCGGCTGGCCGTCCGAACGCAGAATCACAAAATCCGGGTCCTGCTCCTCCCGGTCGGTCAACCGCCGCACCACCTCCCCCACGATCAGATCGTGGATCACCACCGGCTCCCGCCGCATCCGGAATTTCACCGCCCCCTCATGCTCGTAAGCCAGCCCGCGCGACAGCAACGCCTCCACCCGCCGCAGGTACAACTCCCGCCGCTGACTCTGAAAATACGGCCCCCGATCGCCCTTGCAGGGACCGGTCGCCTCGCCCGTCAACGGACCCTCGTCCCAGTGCAGCCCCAGCCAACGCAAACTGTCCAGGATCACCTCCACCGCCTCCTGGGAGTTGCGTGCCGCATCCGTGTCCTCGATCCGCAACACGAACGTCCCTCCATGATGCCGCGCGAACAGCCAGTTGAACAACGCCGTGCGCGCACCGCCAATGTGCAGATAACCCGTCGGACTGGGCGCAAATCGTACCCGTACACTCATCGCAACGATTTAACCATGCACCTCGCCGGCCGCACAGCGGGAAAATGCCGGTCATCCGACCCGCACCCGCTCAGAATCCACAATCCCGTGGACAGAATCGGCATTGACGGCCGCCATCGGTGGGTTAAGGTTGCCCTGGTGACCCTGGCGGAAGGTCCGCACACACCATGCACGCAGGCGTAATCATGAACCGACCGCCCCGCAGCCGGGCTCGCGGCTTCACGCTGCTGGAGCTGATGCTCGTGGTGGGCATTCTCGCCGCGTTGACCGCCCTCCTCCTCCCCGCCCTCGTCCGCGCCCGCCAACAAACCCAGGGCCTCTACTGCATGAACAACAGCCGCCAACTGGCCTTGGCCTGGCAAATGTACGCCGACGACCACAACGGCCTGCTCGTCCCCAACCGACACGGCTCGGCCGCCCGACACGCCGCCGAGCCCGACAACTGGGTCAGCGGCTGGATGGATTGGACCAGCAACCCCGACAACACCAACACCCTCTACCTCACCGACCCCCGCTACGCCCGCCTGGCACCCTACACCCTGCACGCCGCCCGTCTCTACAAGTGCCCGGCCGATCACTACCGCAGCCGCCAAAACCCCGGCCCCCGCGTCCGCAGCATCTCCATGAACGCTGCCCTGGGCGACGGCAACAAGGTCAATTTCGCCAACTGGGACCCGCCCTTCTTCTTCGCCACCAGACTTTCCGACATCCAAAGCCCGCCCCCGGCCCACACCTGGCTCTTCGTGGACGAGCACCCCGACAGCATCAACGACGGCTGTTTCTTCCTCAACCCGTGGCAGACCGGCGCCAACGCCACCTGGCGCGACCTGCCCGCCAGCTATCACCGCGGCGCTGCAGGGCTGGCCTTTGCCGACGGCCATGCCGAGATCAAGAAATGGACCGACCCCCGCACCCCGGTCCCCGTCCGCATGGCCGACTTCCCCGGCCTTCAGGCCCCCCACAGCCCCGACTACGCCTGGATGGCCCAACGCACCCCACGCCGCTGATCGCCCCGCCGGCCGCGCTCAAGTGCAAATCACCATCACCCGCTCACCACGCAAGCCGGGGTCTCTCCACCAGCGACCGTTGATCCGGGCAACAGGGTTCACGACGCCGGCCGACCCCCACGGGGCGGTCCCACCCTCCGCGCGGGAATCCTGCCAGAGGACCCGTCCGTCCGCGCCGGCCGGCGGCCGACCGGTGCCGATGCCCGGGTCGCGAGCCCTGTCCACCCTTCAGGGCGACGTCAGCAGGTAAAACCGCGCAGATGCACCCGCGGCCTGCCGGTCCTCTACGACCGCCGGCCCGGGACCGAACACGCCGGACTTCACCACGGTCCAGGTGGCCTCGATCGGCTTTTGCAGGAGATTCGTGGAAGACCACAGCCGATAGACGGCACCCTCGGCGCCGGAAATCTCCAGCCGGACCGTGCCATCCGGCAGGACCACGGGCTGCGCGAGACGGGGCCGGGGTTCGGTCACCACGCGGATGACGGCGGGCGGACTCAGATCGAAGCCGAACTCGTTGGTTACAGCCAGTCGGTAAACCGCTCCATCGGCCGGCTGAGCATCGGGGATCGTCAACACGGTCTGGTTCGCGCCCGGGAGCGGCTGATCCTCCCGATACCACTGGCAGACCGGTTCCGGCACGCCTCCCACTGCCGCAGCCAGCACGACGGTCTGCCCCGCGTACACCGTCTGATTGGTGGGCGGACCGGCCACATACGCGGCAAGCGCGGGAGTCCAACCCACCGGCGCGAACACCACGGCCGGGTCCTGCAACCGGGCCGCCAGCTCGTCACTGATCTGCCGGGACCAACGCACCCTCCGGTTGGTCGGAATCAGGTTGGTTCCCGTCAGGTCGGTGCTCCGGTACTCCCAGAAACGCAGGGCGCTCTTGTCCACCAACCCGCCGTCCGACCAACCGAGCGGACTGATGTGCGCATCCATCCGGCAACGGATCCAGGTCACGTTCCCGTACGGATGGGCATTGCCGCCGTCGCGGCCGAGCGTCCAGTTGGACATGCCCGGCGCCGACGCCGTGAGCACACAGTCCACAAACACCAGCCCATAGGTGTCCTGCGGAGTTCTGGCCTGGGTGTAGATGCCGGGCGCATTCCCCGCGCGGCGCATGGCCCGGATCTCGCACCGGTTGAAGTACGCCATGCCCGAGCCCCAGATGAAATCCACGTCGCCCTGGATGAGGCACTTGTTGAAGAACCCGGCACTGACGTACGGGCTGTTTACGAGAATGGTGTCCTGATAACTGCAGAAGTTGCAGTTGTCGAAAAGGATGCGGCTGCCCTGTACCCGGACCGCCTCGGCCTGCGAGCCGCCCTGGGGCGTGCTGTTGGTGAAGGTGAGGTTCTTGAACACGAGATCGTCCCCACCGGCGTAGAACATGCAGCGCGTGGCTGTCCCGGCGATCTCCAGCTGGAAGTTGTTGTTGTTTGCATAGGTCAGGACCGTTTCCCGCCATCCCTCCCCCACGAAGGTGATGCGGTTCTTGCCCGCCGGCACGCGATTGATCTCTTCGTACACGCCCTTTCGAATCCGGACCGTGTAGGAGCGGTCCGAATCGGCCGGGATCCAGTCGATGGCTCCCTGCACGGTGGCGAAATCCCCCGTTCCGTCGGCCGCTACGATCACATTCGTGACTTCCGCGGGATCCGGCAGCACCGCCCTGGTGGTGAACCGCCAGGCCGCCGGGTCTGACACACCCTCCACATCGGCTCCTGCGGCGTCCCGGAAAAAGCCGGTGTCCATCAGAACGTAGTAGGTCGTCTGAGTCCGCAACACGCCCGGATGCGGATACACCGTGGCCTCGTTCCCGCGGAGGATGACCGGATGGGCGTAGTAATCCGCGCCACCGATGGTGCGGATCTGGGCCCCGTTGGACGCGTTCAACCCAAGGTCAATGGTGTCCACGAGCCCGCCGCCGGCATCGTAAATCCGCAGCGTGCCCGCGCCCAGCCGCACATCAGAGGAACTGAACCGGATCCGCAACAGGGTGTCCGTGCACACGTTGGAACGCTGGTTCGGTGACAGATCCGTCCAATGAACCAGGCCGGCAGCCCGGATGACCGGACCGGTTTGGCTCCCGACCGCTCGATCGGAAGCGGTGCCCGGAGCCGGATGCGCATCTCCAACCGGCCGGCGGACCGCTGTCACGGCGGCCGGGCCGGCTGCAGACTGTCCTCCGGCCGGGATCAGGCTGTTCTGTAGCCGCGCCGCCAAGGAAAGACCCGAACCGAAAACGACCAGGGTCCCCACTGACAGGAGCACACGTGTCATGGCAAGGGTTTTCGAGTGCCAAACGCTGTTCCGGTGCGGGGTTCGTCTCCCGCCCTGCGTGTCGGGCAGGCCCGGACATGCACCGGCTTGCGCGACAGGGAGGTTCATCCTGTGAATCAGTCTACCTGTCTCGCCGCCTTCGCCGTACCACGAAGTTTTGCACGACCAACTGAAAAAGTTGCAGCGGGCCCTCGAACCCGGCGGGCGATGCAGTCCGAACACGGGCGAACAAGCCGGCGCGGGAGGGCCGCGGGACACCCGCAGGAACTTTTGAACCACCAAGGCGCGGTCGCCGGACACAACTCGCAGGCAGGGCCTGAGCAAGGCGGACCCAATATCAGAAAAAGCACCAAACCTCCGGATCCCACCGGGCCGTCAGGCCGACGCCCGCACAGCAGGATGACGGTGTCAGGGAGAGCACCCCGGCACGCGCAGGCGCGGATCCGGGCAGGAGGCAGTCGGCGGCGGCAGTTTGGTGGACGTGAATGCCCGGGCTTGCATCGAAGGGCGTTCGGTGTATGCTGATGCTTCCCCACCGGCAAGGCGGTTGGGGCTCAGCAACGATTCGCAGAGACTGACTATGGCAATTGCAGCAAACGACCTGCGCCGCGGCATGGCGATCGACTACAACGGCGACATCTGCGTCGTGCTGGACGTCCAGCATCGCACGCCCGGCAACCTGCGCGCCTTCGTCCAGGCCACTTTGCGCAGCATTCGAACGGGCAAATCGTCGGACGTCCGGTTCGGCTCCACCGAGAAGGTCGAGACCGTGCCGTTGATCAGCCGGCGCATGGAGTTCAGTTACAAGGACGGCGAGGATTACGTCTTCACCGATCCGGAGACATTCGAGACGGTCACGCTCCCGCCCGACCTGGTGGGGGATGCCCGGCAATACCTTGTGGAGAACGGTCCGGTCACCGTCACGTTCGTGGAAGACCGCGCCGTGATGGTCGAGCTGCCGCCCAGCGTCGTGCTCACCGTCACCGAGGCGCCCGAAGGCGTTCGCGGGGATTCGGCCAACAACGTGATGAAACCGGCCGTGGTGGAGACCGGTCTGACCCTGCAAGTGCCGCTCTTCATCAAGGCCGGCGAAAGAATCCGGGTGGACACCCGCACCGGCAAGTACATCGAGCGGGCCTGAGCCCGGATCCGGCATGGCCCGGCCCGGGGTCGTGCACCCTCCCGAAGCCCGGATCGCAATTCGGTCATGACGGCTGCGGCCGCCGTCGTTGTCCCTTGGGCGTGCCCGGGAAAATGTTTTCCCGGCGTCCGCGCTTGAGTACATTCCTGCCAGTGTCCGGGATGGCATGGGCAAAGCGACTCTGGGCTACACCGGGACGCCGGACCGCCACGGTGGCGGCGGGGCTCCTGGTCTTGGACCAGCTGACCAAGGCGGCCATCCTGCGCCGGCTCCATTTCGGGGAGGAACAGGTCGTCGTGGAGGGGTTCTTCAAGCTGGTGCACTGGGGCAACACCGGGGCCGCTTGGAGCCTGTTCCGCGGTTACAACGATCTGTTGGCCCTGGTCGCCCTGCTGGCCCTGGCCCTGCTCTGGTGGTACCGGCACCATTTCGAGGTCGGGTCCCTCCCCGGCCAGGTCGCCTTCGGCGCCGTGTTGGGCGGCATCGCGGGCAATTTGCTGGACCGCCTCCGGGTCGGGCACGTGGTGGACTTCCTGTACTTCTACCTGCCCCGGCCCGACGGCCGCGAGTGGGGGTTCCCTGCGTTCAACGTGGCCGACAGCGCCATTTGCATCGGCGTGGCCACGCTGTTCTGGCTTTCCTGGCGCGCAGAACCGAAGACCCGTTCCGCGCCCGCAGCCGGGGCGCCCGCGGATCACGGTCCCCGGCCCCCGACCCCGCCCGCGCCGCCCGACCCATGAAGCGGTCCTCCCCCATCCTGACGCGACACTTCCATCCGCCGGCGGCAGATTCCGGGACACCGCCGGATACCCCGGCTTGAACGCCACGACCGGTGCCCACCATGCCCATCCTCGAAACGTTCACCGTCGAACACTCGGCCCCGGGCGAACGATTCGACGTCTATCTCCGGCGCCGGTACCCCGCCCTCTCCCGGTCGGCCATTCTGCGGCTGATCGAGCAGGGCGCCGTGCGTGTGAACGGGCGGCCGGTCAAACCGACGCACAGCCCGCGGGCCGGCGAGGTGGTCGAGCTCGAATGGCCCGACCCCAAACCGGCGACGCTGGAACCGGTGGACATCCCCCTGGAGATCCTCTACGAGGACGACTGCCTGCTGGTGATCAACAAACCCGCGGGGCTGGTGGTGCATCCTGCCGCCGGCCACGAGACCCACACCCTGGTGCACGCCCTGCTCCATCACTGCGCCGGCCGGCTCAGCGGCGTGGGAGGCGTGAGCCGGCCCGGGATCGTCCACCGCTTGGACAAGGACACCAGCGGCGTCATGGTGGTGGCCAAGACGGACGCGGCCCACCTGGCGCTGGCACGACAGTTCGCCGACCGCCGGGTGCTCAAGGTCTACCACGCCCTCGTCTGCGGTTGCCTGCTGCACGACTCCGGCGAAATCCGCGCGGCCATCGCCCGGCACCCGTCTCATCGGAAGTGCATGACCGTCTGCGAAGAACGCGGACGCCTGGCCCATACCAGCTACCGCGTGCTCGAACGGCTGGCAGAGGCCGCCCTCGTGGAAGCGCGGTTGCACACGGGTCGAACCCACCAGATCCGCGTCCACTTCCAACACCTCGGGCACCCGCTGGTGGGCGATCCCGTCTACGGGCGCCGGGCCAATCGCCGCCTGGCCGATCGCATCGGGTTCGAGCCTCCCCGCCAGATGCTGCATGCCACCCTGCTCACCCTCGCACATCCCCGGACCGGCGAGCTTCTCACCTGGGAAGCACCCTGGCCGGCAGATTTCGAGGAGACCCTGCGCCGCCTCCGCACCCCACCCGCCTCCGAACGTGCCGCGCCCGCCGGGGAGGACATCTGAGTTCCATGTGGACGTTACCCAACCTGCTGAGCTTGTTCCGCCTGGCGTCGGTGCCGGGGCTCCTGTTTCTGGCGGCGCACGGATTCCGACGTGCATTCTTCACCCTGTTGCTGCTGGGACTGCTTTCGGACGCGGTTGATGGTTACCTGGCGCGGAGGTGGAACCAGCACAGTGAGCTGGGCGCCCGACTCGACAGTTGGGCCGATCTGACCACCTGGCTGGCCCTGCCCCCGTGCGGCTGGTGGCTGCGGCCGGAGGCCTTTGCCGCGGAATTCCCGTGGCTCTGTACGGGATTGGCGGCTTATCTGCTTTCGGTGGGGGTCGGCTGGGCGCGCTTCCGCCGCCTCATCGCCTATCACACATGGGGCGCCAAGGCATTGAGCATCCTCGCCAGTGCCGCTGTCATTTTGTTTTTCGCGAGCGGTCCGGGATGGGTCCTGCGGGCCCTGGTGCCCTTCGTCGTCCTCTCCGCGGCGGAGGAAATCCTCATCACCTGGCTGCTGCCGCAATACCGGTCCAATGTCCCCACCGCGTGGCACGCGTGGCAGTTGCGCAGGGCCTCCCTGCGCAAGGAGGCGTCCCTCCTCCGCGCCTCCGCCGCAGCGCCGGGATCCGAACCGCGCTGAGGACCGTGGCAGGGATCGCCCGCGCACTCGGCGGCCACGGCCTTCACGTGCAGGCCCCGCCAGCCTGATCAGGGCGGGCTCCTGTTGATCACCGGTGTGCACCACCCGGCCGTCGCGAGGACGCGGACATCGGTTGCCGGAAGGCCGTCGTCCCCCGCCGGAAACGGCTTGCCCCGCTGCTACCCCGCTCATTAACTGGGGTCATGAGCGCACAGTGCGTGCGGGTGGAATCTTCATCGTCCGACGGATCGTTCCCGCTCCAGGACTATCTCAAAGAGCGGAGCCGTTGGATTGACCGCGGCCTCCGAAAGTTCCTGCCGCCCCCGGGTACACGCCCGGCAACCATTCATCGGGCGATGCACTACTCCCTCTTCGCCGGGGGCAAACGCATCCGGCCCATCCTCTGTCTGGCGGCCGCCGAGGCCTGCGGAGGAAATCCCGTGGAGGCTCTGCCCCTTGCCTGTGCCATCGAGTGCATCCATACCTACTCGCTGGTCCACGACGATCTGCCGGCCATGGACAACGACGATTTTCGCCGGGGCCGTCCCACCTGTCACAAGGTCTTCGGCGAGGGCATCGCTGTGCTGGCCGGAGACGCCCTGCTCACCGTGGCATTCGAGATCGCCGCGCAAAGCCGCGGCTGGCCCCGCTACCCGCATCGCCAGCTCATCCTCGAACTGGCCCGTGCAGCCGGTTCCCGGCAGTTGATCGCCGGTCAGGTGGCCGACCTGGAGAGCGAAGGCCGGTCCATCCCACTGCGCGACCTCCGATTCATTCACGAACGCAAAACCTCCGCCCTGCTCTGCTGCGCCGTGCGCCTCGGCGGCATGAGCGCCAACTGCACACCCAAACAACTGGATGCACTCACACGCTTCGGCACCCACGTCGGGCTGGCCTTTCAGGTGATTGACGACATCCTCGACATCACGCAGACGACGGAAAAGCTGGGCAAGACAGCCGGCAAGGATCTCAAAGCCCGGAAGGCCACCTACCCGGCGCTGGTCGGGCTCGAACGTTCCCGTCAAATCGCCGAGCAACTGACCCGCAAAGCCTTTGCCGCCCTCGAACCGTTCGGGCGCCGCGCCGCCGCATTGCATGCCCTGGCCGAGTACCTGCTCCGGCGGGACCGTTGACACCTCGGGGCGCCCGCCCGTGCCGGCGGGCGCGGGCACGTGCCGGCGCATCCATCAGGTGGCGCGACCGAACTTCCGTTCCAACTCGCGGTAGCTCAGCTCGATCAACGTCGGGCGGCCGTGCGGGCACGTGTACGGCATCCGACAGCGGCGCAACGATTCGAGCAAACTCAGCAACTCCGCCTCCGACAACGGATCGCGGGCCTTCACGGCGTGACGACACACCGTTTTGGCCACGACCGGTTCGCCCAACCGCAGTGTGTTCAGTTCCCGACCGGCCGCACGCAGCTCGTCCAACAAATCCAACAGGAACCTGCGCGGATCCGAAACCTTCACGAACGGCGGCAGGGCGTCCAGCAGGAACGAGCGCGTGCCGAACTCGCTCACCCCCACGCCGAGCCGGCCCAATACCTCCAACTGCTCGCGCAAAAACGCGGCGTCCCGCGGCGGCAGTTCGATCGCCTCCGGCAACAGCAGCTTCTGTGACGGCGCGCGACCCTCCCGTTCCAAACGGTCGAGCATCTCCTCGAACAGGACCCGCTCGTGCGCCGCGTGCTGGTCCATCAGCACCAGGCCGCGATCGGACTCGAACACCACATACAACCGTCCCACCACCCCCAGATAACGCAGGGGGACATCCACCAATGGCACCGGCCCGGCGGGCCCGGCATCGGCCCCGCCCGACCGCACGGGGGCCGTCGGTCCGCAGGCAACCCGGGCCGGTTGCGCCTCACCACGCTCGGAAGCCGCGGTCCCGTCAGCCGGTCGCACCGCCCGTTCGGGCTCCGGAACCGCCGGCGCCGCCGACGCGATTGACGTACCGGACACCCGCTCGGCCGCCGGTGCACCAGCGGGTGCCGCCGGAATCGTCTCTCTGCGGACTTCCGGTCCGGCAGACCCGGCCGCGCTCCGGCCGGCCACGCCGCCCGATGCCGGGCCCCTGCTCCCACCGGGGCCTCCCCCTTCGACCGGCAACCCCGGGAGTCCGGGCTCCTGCGAAACCGGCGGGCGCGAATCCGAAGGCGTCCGCGCCGTGCCGGGGGCGTCTCGCGCCGCAGCCGGGCGGGCGTGAAAAGCCAAAAGCGTCTCCCGAACGGCGGCGGTGACCGCCCGGCGCACCGCCCATTCCCGATGGAACTTGACCTCACGCTTGGCCGGGTGAATGTTCACGTCCACGGCCGAGGGGGCGATTTCCAGGAACAGGCAGCAAACCGGGTAACGGCCCTTCATCAGGGCGGTGTGATAACCTTCCAGGAGGGCGTGATTCAGCGCGCGGCTCTCCACCGGCCGGCGGTTCACGAAAAGGTGCTGGTCCGCACGCGTGGCCCGGGACACACCCGGTGCGCCGATCAATCCCCAAATGCGCAGACCCGCACCCGGTCCCAAGCCGGCACCCGCCGCCCCCGGCTCTTCACCGTCTGCGTCCGGCTCGGCATGGTCCACCACCAGGAAGGATTCGTCCGTCCCGTAGAGGGCGCGCCAACGCTCGCGCAGCGCCGCCAGCCGCTCCCGCGGATCCGGCCCGCAAGGGACGGCCGGCAATTGCCAGAGTGTCCGGCCGTCCTTCACAAAGGTGAAGGCCACCTCCGGATGCGCC
The DNA here is from genome assembly GCF_049537155.1 of Limisphaera sp. 4302-co. NCBI lineage: Bacteria > Pseudomonadati > Verrucomicrobiota > Verrucomicrobiia > Limisphaerales > Limisphaeraceae > Limisphaera > Limisphaera sp. 4302-co. Next base: position 251,788 of record NZ_JBMVQZ010000002.1, on the reverse strand, counting down.
AGCGCAGCCAGCAACACCGCGTGCTGGGCATGGGCCGATTCGGTCTCGTCACTCCGCAGGAACTTGCGGCGGGCCGGCACGTTGAAGAACAACTGACGCACCTCCACGATCGTGCCCGGGGCCGCTCCTGCCGCCTGGACATCCACAATTTTCCCTCCCTGCACCACGATGCGCGTGCCCTCCGGGGAATCGCTGCCCCGTTCGCGCGTCGTGAGGGTGAACCGACTGACGCTGGCAATGCTCGGCAGGGCCTCCCCACGGAATCCCAACGTCCGGATCGCAAACAGGTCCTCCGCCGACCGAATCTTGCTGGTGGCATGCCGTTCGAGCGACAGCAAAGCGTCGTCGCGGCTCATGCCCGTGCCGTCATCGGAAACCCGGATCAGGCTGCGTCCGCCAGCCTGGATCTCCACCACGATGCGCCGGGCATCGGCGTCGAGCGCGTTCTCCACCAGCTCCTTCACCACGCTGGCCGGGCGCTCAATCACCTCCCCGGCCGCGATCTGGTTGGCCACCGTCTCGGGTAACAGCCGGATGCGATTCATGCGCCTGGGACGGGAAGCCGGTCGGGCGAAAACCGTGTGCCATTCGATGCCGCCATTGCCGGCCATTGTAAGGTGCTCCCCTCCCGGGTAAACACCAGACCGGTCAGAACCACCGGACCGCGCGGCCGGCGCCGGCCAGGCGCAGCCCTTCGTGCCGTGCGCGAGGCAAACGCGCGCCCGCACCGGCCCATCGCCGCAGAACCGTCCCCTGGAGACAAAAGGCAGGGAGAAGTCTCCGGGTCAACGTTCCACCGGAACCCGCAGCACCACCAGGGCGTGCGAGGGCACGGTGAGCTCGGCCCGGGGCGATCGGATCTCCACCGGCCAGTCCCGGGGCGCCACGCGCTTCGGGTGGTCGAAGTCGTTCTCGTCATCCAGCGTTTCGCCCCGCAGGATGAGACCGCGGCTGCCGGGTCGCACCTGCTTGACCCCTTGGAGGTCGATCCGGACCGGCCGCTCGTAGGGCGCGGCATTGACCAGCTTGAGGATCACCTCGCCGGCGGCATCGTCGGAGACGGCACTGGCATAAAACCCGTCCTGAACGGGCACCGGCACCTCCACCGCGTGAATCAGACGGTTGTCCAGATAACATTCGATCCGTGGCCCGCGCAAAACCACGCGAATGTCGTACCACCGGCCGGTCTCGATCGAACCGGGCTCCCGGGTGACCAGCCGCTCCTGCACGCCCAACCAGGATTGTATGCCGTGCCGGGTATTGCCCCAGCCGCCCAGGTTCCACTGCACGCGGGTGTTCTGGAAGGCGTCGCGGAAGACGATCAGAAAACCTTCGTCTCCGGCGATCTTCCGGGCCTTGACTTCGAGGGTGTACTCGGTCCAGTCCGGCCCGCCCACGAACGCGGTGCTGACGGCCCGCGGATCGCCCTGGCGCAGCGCGCCGTCCACGGCTTCCCACCGGCCCGCCGACGGCCAGCGCCAGCCCTCCGGCAGCTTCGAGAAATCGCCACGATACAGGATCTCGTCGCCGCGCCGCACCACCAGGTCCTTGAACTCCGCCGCCGTGCGGTAGGTCCCCAGCCCGATCCCGCCCCGGGCTAGCGCCGGCGCCGCCACGTCGCCGGACAACCGCACCGGCAAGACGTGATCGCCGCGGTGATGCGAAAAGACCTGCTGCACGTAATAATTCGGCGTCCCGTAGACGCGGAGGTTGTCGAACCAGATCAAATTCGGCCGCCACTGCCAGCCGTCCACATGCCCGAACAACGGCGCATAGGCAGCCATTACCACCACCGCGGCATTGCGTTCCATGCCGGTCATGAAGGCCGCCTCGGACAACGCGCACTCCCAATTGTTGCGATTGTGCACGCTGACGATCCGGTCACTCTGCGCGGCGTACTCGCCGAAGAACACCTTGGGCCCGGCCGGATCGTAGGAATCGAACCGGTCCGCACTGCTGAAAAACCAGATCGGGTTGGCGTAACAGTGCTGGTCCACAATCTCCGCCTTCATTTCCACCAGGCGCGGCCAGAGGAAGTCGAACCGTTCATCGTGCGGCGAGGGACCCGAACTGGAAACCAGCACGATCTCCGGATGCCGTTCCTTCAGCACCCGGGCAAAGGCGGCGTACCGCTCCAGATACTGTGGACCCCACTGCTCGTTGCCGATGCCGATGTACCTGAGGTGAAACGGTTCGGGATGCCCCATGGCCGCCCGGCGCGCCCCCCACGGACTCTCCACCGGTCCATTGGCAAACTCGATCAGGTCCAACGCATCCTGGATGTACAGCTCCAACTGGTCCATCGGCACCAGTTCGCCGCTGTTGAACTGGCAGGCCATGCCGCAGTTCAGGATCGGCAGCGGCTCGGCCCCCAGATCCTCCGCCAGCTGAAAATACTCGAAGAACCCGAGGCCGAAGCTCTGGTAATAATCAGGCGTGGGCCGGTGTTTGAACTCGTAGTTCCAGCGGTTGATCAACAGCCGGCGCTGCTCCACCGGACCGATCGTGTTCTTCCACTGATAGCGCTTGTCCAGCTCGCTTCCTTCCACGATGCATCCGCCGGGGAACCGCAGGAACCCGGGCTTCAAATCGGCCAGCATCTGCACCAAATCGGCACGCAACCCACCCGGCCGCTGTTTCCACGTGCTCCGCGGGAACAACGACACCACGTCCACGTCCACCGTGCCACCACCCTCCACCAACACGTTCAACCGGCCGCGTGCCGCCGTCCGGTCGGGCACCAAACGCAACGACCGCTTCTCCCACGTTTGAGGCAGATCCCCGATCCGACCCTCCGCCAACGTCTCGCCCTCGTCGTCAACCAGCTCGATCAACAAGCGCGGACGACCCGAGACCCGCCGCACGCGCAACTCCAGCACATACTCCTCCCCGGCATGGAAGCCCATGCCCCGAAACCCCTCGTTGCTCAAGCCCATCGCCGTGGACGCACGCGATTCGATCCGCGCGTAATGCGGATTCGCCGGGTCAAAAGGCTCCTCCGTCCGGATCTGCACCTCTCCCCGGCCATGGCTGGTCCGGAGCATGAACCAACCCAACATCGGATCCGGAAACTCGAACCCGCGGTTCTTCACCAGCTCGGCGTACAAGCCGCCGTCGGCCCCCAGGTTGATATCCTCGAAAAAGATCCCCCACATGGTAGGCGAAATCCGCGCCCCGGCACGGTCCACCTGAACCGCAACCTCCACCGGCCCGGCCCACACGATCCCGGCCCGGCCCAACCCCACCGCGGCCACAGCCGCGCAAAAGATGCGCACCATCGCCTTCACGGCAGAAGCCCCGGAACCCATCCCCCAGCGGAGCGGCCCCGACCCTGTCTCGAACGGAGTTTTCATCGCTCTGAACCTTTCCCGGGAAAAACGAAGGCAGGCCGAAGCCTGCCTTCGCGTCCTCAACCAACTCACGAGACCTCGCCTCAGTTTTGGAACCGACGCGGCCGGACGAACAGCGCCAGACCGCCCAGTCCCAAAAGCGCCAAAGCCGAAGGTTCCGGAACCTGGAGAAACTGTGCCGGCGTCAGAGCCTCGTCACTGAACCGGATGTTGTCCAGGTTCCCATCGATGTGATCCACGAACCCACCGTTGAACCAGCCGCGGCCGAACGTCCACGTGCCGGTGGCCATCAGCCGGTTGTCGTTGCCCGGATTCAGGGCCAGTGAACCCGCCAATTGGAAGCCGTTGCCATCCAGTTTGTCGGCCCACAATTGCAGCGTGCTTCCGTCGCTGACCGCCGCCAGGTGATACCATTTGCCCGCCTCGGCCACGAAGTCCGAGTCCAACGAATAACGAATGCCCCCGGCCGACATGAAGTTGATGCGGAAGCGGTCATCGATTCCGTTGTTCTGAAAGTAGAATGCCGCCGCCACATCACCAGAGACACCCGTCGACCCGTCCCGGCCGATCATCGTGTTCCAGCCGGCCAGGTTGTTGAGCCGGACCGACAGCTCGATGGTCCATCTCAACGGAGACCACTGAACCAACCCCGCGGACGGGACGTAGCCGTCGTCGTGCCCCGCGTGCTGGGAGCTGAAACCCACTCCGGTGGGCGTATTCCCTACCGCCGACCACTCAGGGCCCCAGTAATTGTCCCAGGCAAGCATGGTGTAGCCGTTGCCGGAAAGATCGGGAATCGCAGGAACCCCTCCGGAGCCGCCCTGCGCCCAGGAACCCAACGGAACAGGCGATCCGTTCACTGCACTGTCGAAGTCCCACCAAGCCACGGTCGCGGCCCGCGCCGTCAGCGCCAAGCCGACCAACCCGGCCACCAACAGCCCTACGCAAGGTCGGGTCTTTCGCATAGTGTTCCTCTTCGCGGTATCCAGGTTTTTTACGCTGCCACGGCGGCATCCATCGTGCCCGCGGACACTGAACGGGGCCATCATGACCAAGCGACCCCTCCTTCGGCAACGCCACTTTGCGTCTTTCGATCGCCATTTTGCGAACGCCGCAGACACCTCCTCACCTGCCAGCCACGCTGAAGTCGGGTAAAAGGGCAGGCATACCCGGCTGATTCCGGAGAGAACAAAGGCGTTCATTTGCGGCTCACCCGGGAGACCGAAACTCGGAGGTGGCGCCTTTGGAGGTCATTCGGGTCGCCAGCGCACCCGAAAGAAAAGCGGTCCGGGGCCGGAATCCGGCACGGCCCACGTGGCGTGGGTGCCGTCGCCCGGGCCGGCCTGCACGAGGGTCCATGAAGCAAGATCGGAAGAGGCCCACAATTCATGAACCAGATTGGACCGTGTGGCCCACTGCAGGTGTACCCCGCCGGCACCGGGCACTGCCCGCAGCCGCCGGTCCAACCGTAGCGTGCCCCAGCCGAGCTCGCGCCAGATCAGATCGGCCAGCACGGCGTTCCCTGTGTCACTGAGGTGAAGCGCGTCCACCAGATAGCCCTGGGCACGCATCCACGAGTAGGACACCATGGGGGTCATCCCGTCCACGTAACAGCGGCCGTGCCGGGCGGCCAGGGCGCGGACCAGCCGGTTCTGGGGTTGGGTGACCGGAGTGCCGGCTTCATCACGCGCTTCGTAAGGTGTGCCGAGATACACAACGTCCGCCCCGGGCACCGCCGTTTGCCAGAGCTCTTCCAATCGTTCGAGATCGTTGCTGAGGGCCGTTTCCGCCGCTGCCGGCCCCACGAGGTTCCAGTAATCCGCCAGTTCCTTCATGTGCCAAAGGATCAGGTGGGGCCGGATCTGGCGGATGATGGGTTCCAGAACGGAGCGGGGCGTTTGGAACACCGCGCGCAGATGCAGTCCATCCCTTTGCAGCCAGACGGTTCGGAGCCCGTTCGAACCACTCAACCAAAGCTCCTGCCAGAGGACGAGGTTCGTGCCACTGCGCGCCTGGACACGTACCCGGTACAGGTCGGGCCGCAGCACGGCCTCGACAAACCGGCCTTCCGGCGCCGCCGCCCAGCCCGAGAAAGTCCGCACCGTCTCCCACTCCTGGCCATTTCCGGAGACCTGCAGCCACAACTCCCCGCCCGGCGGCCAGGCCACGTAGTACAGCCCCGCACGATCCGCGAGCAGGGATCCACCGGCCGGGTACCCGCGGTTGGTCCAAAACACGGCCCCGCCGGCCGGCACAAGAAAATGTTCCAGGAACCAGTTCGTCCGGGCCCACGCGGTGTCCGCCGCCCGCGTCGTCAGGGCGCCGCCTTCCAACACCGGCGTCGACACGGGCGGATATTCACCATCGAAAGACCGACCCGCCTGCCCCAACAGTCCGGCCAGGCGCGGAAACAGGAACTTGGGAACGGACCGATACGTCGCCTGCAACGAATCCCCAAATGCCACCACCGTCACCGGGCCGGTGCCCGACTCGGCCCTCGCTCGAAACCGCTCACACCGGTCCGTATTCAGCGAGGACCAGTCCTCCCGGGCCCCGCCGGTTGTCAGCCCGGCGCCCAACAGGAAGATCACCACCGCGGTCCCGCCCCTCACGCGGTGAATCGTGTCCGGGCCCGTGCCCGGAGGTCAACGCCCCGTTACCGCCATGCCGGCGGCGCACCGGACCGCGCACAGGGGAAAAAGAACGCGCCCCGGGCGCACGCGTGCTGACACCCACCCCGGCATCGTACGGGGCAGCGTCCTTCTCGAACCCCCAACGATTTCGCATTGCCCCGGCGGAGTCGGGCCGGGCACTTCTCTCGACATGAGCGAGGTTTTTGATCCTCGGTCACGAGAAAAGTTGGACTTCATTTCCGGGCGGCGGAGTATTCGTGCCCACCGATCCGATCCTGTCCCGGACTCGTACGTGCGGATTGTACTGGAGGCTGCCATGGCGGCGCCGTCCGCGGCGGGCCGGGATCCGTGGCGCTTCCTGGTCCTGCGGCAGCGGGAGCGGCTGCATGCACTGGCGGACGCACTGCCGAACGGCGCCATGCTGCGCGAAGCGGCTCTGGGCATCGCGGTGTGCGGGGACCTCGAGACGGCCCATGATCGCCAGCTCGGTTACCTGGTGCAGGATTGTGCGGCGGCAACGGAAAACCTGCTGCTGGCCGCGCACATTTGCGGGCTGGGGGCCTGCTGGCTCGGGATCTACCCGCGCGAAGAACGCATGCGGAAGGTCCGCGCCCTCCTGCGGTTGCCGGAGGCCGTGATCCCGGTGTCCGGCGTGGCGATGGGGTGGCCCGCGGAATGGAAGGAACCGCGCACCCGCTTCCGGGAAAGCTACGTGCACCACGACCAGTGGTGAGGCGGTTGGGTAGGGGCCCTGCGGGATCTTCCGCGGCCGGGCAGGAAGGGAGGCACGAAACCGCCGTGCCCGCCCCTCCCATCCGACCGACCACACGGCGTCAGCGGCGTCACAACCGTTCGGGGGGGACGAAACTGAGCGATTCGTCCAGCCAGGTGTCGTACCGCAACACCCGCAGGCGCTGGCGGTACGCCTCCCGCGCGGCCCGGCGCTGGGCCAGCGCACACGCGGCCGCAGCAGCGGCTTGTGCGCCCGGCAACTGCTGCCGGATCATCCCGGCCAGGGCCCGCCGGACTGCAACAGGCAGAAAACGGCGGAACAACTCGTCCTCCAGACTCAGGAAACATCGTGCGCTGCCGGGGTCGCCCTGCCGGCCGGCCCGACCGTAGAGCTGGCGGTCAATGCGCGGGCTTTCATGTTTCTCGGTGGCGATCACGTGCAGTCCGCCCAGGGCCGCCACGCCGGGGCCCAGTTTGATGTCCGTGCCGCGTCCGGCCATGTTGGTGGCGATGGTGATGCGACCCGACTGCCCGGCCTGCGCCACGATGGCGGCCTCTTCACGGTGACGGGTGGCGTTGAGGAGGTTGAAGCTGAACCCCGCCTCCTGGAGCCGCCGCGCCAGTTCCTCGCTGGCAGCCACGCTGCGCGTGCCGACCAACACGGGCCGGCCCGTGGCGTGGACACGGCCGATCTCCTCCACCACCGCCCGCCACTTGGATTCCGCATCCGCGAACACCCGGTCCGGCCACTGCTGCCGGATGCAGGGACGGTGTCGCGGGATCACCACCACCGGCAGCCGGTACAGGTGCCAGAATTCAGCCGCGGCTTCGGCGGCCGTCCCGGTCATCCCACACAAATGGCGGTACAGCCGGAAAAACCGCTGGAAACTGAGCCGGGCCAGCGTTTGATCCGGAGGCGTCAGCCGCAACCCCTCCTTGGCCTCGATGAGCTGGTGCAGGCCCGCGCGCCAGCGCCGGTGCGGCATCAGGCGGCCGGTGAATTCATCCACCAGGATCACCTGACGATCCTGCACGACATACTGCACGTCCCGGTGGAAAAACTCGCGGGCCACGAGCGCCTGACGCAACAATTGTTCACGGCGCAGAGGGTGGCGCCAGTACTGTGGCGCGTCGTTCCATGATTCTTCCAACGCGGCCCGCGCCGGCGGCAGCAGTTCCACCTCGCGATGCCTTGGGTCCACCCGGTAGTCGCGGCCCGGTTCCAGTTGGCTGGCGAGTGTCCAGGCCCGGCGGTAAATCTCCTCCACCAGGGGCGTGTCGGTTGCGGCCGAAATGATCAGCGGGGTCACCGCCTCGTCAATCAATACGCTGTCGGCCTCGTCCACAATGGCCGTGTGCAACCCGCGTTGCACACAGCGGTCCGCAGGACCGCCGCCGCCCAGCAGTTGCCGGAGCCAGACCCGCACCGGATGCACGCCCAGTGAACCCAACTGAAGCCGGTCCCGGAGAAAATCCGCCACCACCTCCTTGCTCGTGGTGTAGGTCACGTCGCATGCATACGCCCGCCGCCGCGCCGGCGCGTCCATCGGGGCAACCACGCATCCCACCGTCACCCCGCAAAGGTCGTAGAGCGGTTTCATCCAGGCCGCGTCGCGTTCGGCCAGGTAGTCGTTCACCGTGACCACGTGACAGGGCCGGCGTGTCCAGCCGAACAACACCCCGGCCAGGCCGGCGGTGAGCGTTTTCCCCTCGCCCGTGGCCATTTCCGCTAGAAACCCCCGGTACAATGCCAGGGCGCCCAGCACCTGCTCGGGAAAGGGTTCGAGTCCCAGGGCACGTGAGGCCGCCTCCCGCACGGCCGCCAGCGCCCGGTGCAAGAGCGGTTCCTCCACCCGTACCGGCCGTCGAAAGCGTTCCCGGAACAGCTCCAGTTGGCCCCGCAGGGCAGCGTCCGTGCAGGCGCGGAACTCCGGGGCAAGTCCGCACACCTCCTCGGCCGCGGCGCTCAATTGGTGCAATCGCGCCCGCCGCCGCCGCCAGCGTCCGATCCAGCGGTCCACCTGCGCGTCCAGCCCGGTAGGCAGCGGGGGCAGGTGTGCCGGCGTCCATACCGGCATTTGCAGCGGGGTTGCGGTCACCATCCGTACTCGCGTTGCAGGAGTTGATGCAGGCGCCGGAACCACTGCGCCAGCAGCGGCCGCGCCGGCAGGTCGTAACGAATCTGCCCGGAACGCCCGTGCAGCAGCACCGCATCGGGATGCGCCTGCAGCAAGGCGCGAACCAGGAAGAACGGCTCGGCCGCCCGTTCGCCCGTCGGATCGTCCAGTGCCACGGGGATGTCGCCACCGCCGCGCCAGCCGAGCGCCGGCGAAGGCAGGCGCCGGTGCTCGGCCGGGACGATCCGCTGGCGTCCCACAAGCAGCTCGCATCCGGCCTGACCGCGCAACCGCACGGCGGCATGTTCCAGGGGCTGGGCGAACAACCAGGCCGCCTCCCGCTGGGTCACCACGGCCTCGAACATGAAACGTTCCTCCTCCAACACCATCCCCAGCGTGGTACCACGAGGCACCCATCGGCCCACCGCCTGTTCCAGATCCGGCGCCACCCAACGACCCGCATGAGGCGCGCACACCACCTGCGCCGCCCGCTCTTCTTCGATCTCCTGCAGCCGCTTTTCCAGAGCCGCGCGTCGGGCCGACAAGGGACGCAAATCGGCCGTCGCGTCGTGCAGCGCCCGGCGTTCCCGCGCCACGGTTTCCTCCCACTCGGCCTCCACCTGGAGGCGTTCCAGCTCCAGCTCACGGTTCTCGAACCGCACCAAAGGTTGCCCGGGCTCGACCCGTTCTCCGGGCCGCGTCAGCACCTCCGCCAACCGCCCTTCGAGGGGCGCGGCCAGCAACGTGTAACGCTCCGCCCTCACCACGCCCTCGGCACGGAAATGATGGGGGAAGGGCACCACCCCGAGGAGCACGAACCAAACCGCCAGGCTGCACAAGGTCACGGCCCAGGCCCGCCCCCGACAACGTTCCAACCGCGGGCTCGTCGCCAGATAGGCCAGCGCGCGGACCAGTGGCGCGATCACCCAGCCGACCAGGCAGACCACCGCCATCAACAGGCCCAGGATCAGGAAGCGCTTGCCCACAAAGAGCAGGATCCCCCCAAACACCACCACCCGGTATACATGCCCGCACACCGCATACAAAGCCAGCCAGAACGCCTCGCGCCGGCTTCGGGCCGGACTCACCGCCGCCCGGCGCCCGAAGGCGTATCGTTCGATCCAGTAGCCGAGCATCTGGTTGGCCCGCCCGTACAGGTTGGGAATGTCCAGCAGATCGGACAGGATGTAATAGCCGTCGAACCGCATGAGCGGGTTGGCGTTGAAAAGCAGGGTGGAAACCGAGGCCACGAACATCATGTTGAAGGCCAGGCTGTGAATCGTGCCCGGCGCCGTGCCCGCCCAGACGAAGGTCATCAGCGCCGCCACGAACAGTTCCACCCACACGCCCGCGGCCCCCACCCAGATCCGATCCCGCCGATTCCGGAACCCCCACGCCGAGGTGACGTCCACGTACGGCACCGGCGTGAAGATCAGGAACATCACACCCATCGTGTGGACCTCGCCACCCAGATGACGGCACACGTAGCCGTGACCGAACTCGTGCACGATCTTCAAAAGGGCAAAACCGGCATAGAGAAGGAACCAGTTGTCGGGCGCCAGGATGCGGTCGGTCTGCCGCATCAACTCCGGTGCATGGTCCACCGCCACCTTCACGGCCCAACCCACCGTCACCAACCACAGGGCCCAACCCGCCGGCCCGAAAAACCATCGCACCCACGGCAGGCTCCGCTGCAGAAACCGATCCGGATCCAACAGCGGGATGCGGGCGAACATGACCCCCAGCAGCCGGGCCTGCCACTGTTTGCGCTCCCGGCGGCGCATCCGCTCGAACAGCCGGGCGCTGTCCGGCGGCTGATCCGACTGCAGCAGGTTGGCCTGGTGCAACTGCGCCAGAAGCCGGACCACCTCCTCCTGAGACGGCGCGGTGTCGGGTTGGGCCCGCACGCAATCCTCCCACGCCTCCTGCACGGTGCGCTCGGGCCGTAATCGGGCCACGAATGCGTAAGCCCCGGAAGGCAGGCGGAAGAACTGGTTGGTCAATGGATCCTCCAGCACGTACCAGAGCTCGCCCCGGAAAAACTGGCGGCGCACCCGCACGTCAGGTCGGAGCGTCAACCGTTGATCCGCCAGCCGGTGCCAGCTTTCGCTCGGGATGCTGCCGGGGTCCATGACGGCTTCAGATCCAGAAGAACATCCGCAGGAAGTCCACCGTGCGATGGGTGAGGATCCAGAAGAAACTCCTGTGCCCCACCTCCAGTTTGGCCACCCCGGTCATGCCGGGTCGCCACCAGTCCGGCGGCGGATCCGTGCTGGTGCACCGGACCAGGAACACGTTTTCTCCGTCGTGGGTTTGTGCCACGGGTTCAATCCGCTCGATCCGCACCGGGAACTTCAGACGCGGCCGGCTGAGGAAGGCCACCTGCCCCTCCGCACCGGCGCGCAGCTCGTGCACGTCCGTCTCGCGCACGCGACACTGGAAATACAACCGGTCCAACCGCGCGACGCGGAACAAGGGATCGCCGGCCCGCACCGGCGCGCCGAGCCGCTCTTTCAAATCGCCCTCCACCACCACCCCCTCGAACGGACTGCGCAACACCGCCTGCGCCAACCGATGTCGCACCAGGTCCAACCGCGCCCGGGCCTGCCGGGCCTGGGCCTCCGCCACGCGCATGTCGGCCAGCGCATCGGCGGCCCGCGCCTTTTCGGCCTCGCGCAGGGCCCGGTCCAGATCCGCCAGTGCGGCCGCCTCTTCCAACATCAGGTCCCGCGTGTCCAGTGCCAGCAACGGCTCGCCCGCCGGCACCACATCCCCCACCTCGTGGTGCACCCCGGCAATGTAGCCTGCAAAGGGCGCCGTCAGCACCGCCACATCTTCCGTGCGCACTTCGAAGGGGGCCTCCACGCGGTAGGTCATCCCGCCGAAAAACAACACCCCCAGACCCACCGCACCCGCCAGGGCGCCGAGCTTGGCCCACGTGTGTTCCGGACCCAGCCACCTTGCCAACCGCTTGCGCAACGCCGTTGCCGCTCGGGCGCCGATCCAACGGTCCGCCTCGAACCGTTCCGCCAGCCGCCGCACCACCAGCTCGGCCGTGAGGGCCAGAAACTGCTGGTCCGCCTCGGTGAACGGGCGCGCCGCCCGCTCGCAGGTCAACACCCCGACCACCCGTCCCTCCAGGCGCAAGGGCACGGAAATCACGTGCGCCACACCCTGAAACGAAGCCAGCGCCGCGTGTTCACGCGTGACGCGCGGGTCGGCCGGATCGGTCGGCCACACGATCAGGTCATTCTGATCCATGGCCTCTTCCATGGCCTGCTCCAGCCGGCGCACCGCCTCCATCTTTTTTTCGAACCGGTCGGTGTGACTGATGGCCTGAAGCCGGATGTAGGGACCCGTGCGCCATCCCAGGCCCACCCGCGTGCAGGCCAGTCTGCCAGCCAGCTCGTTCACCAGCACCAGGGCCAGCGCCGGAAAACGGTCATGCGCGTTCAACAGGGCCACCAGATCCGTGGCCGACGCCAGATGGGTCAACGTGCCCTGGGCGTCCTGGACACGGCGGCGCAACTGGTACAGCCGGGGCGTGTCGGCAACCAGTCGCAGATGCCGCAAGGCCGCGGCCGCCTGCGCTTCCGTGGCGGCCTCCAGATGAAATACCGAGACCAGCCGCGGCCCCGCCTCGGCCGTTTCCCACCGGATCGCCAGCGCATACGGCGCCGGCCCCTTGGCCACACCATCCAACGGCGCCAGCGCCGCCTCCCGGTCGGCCGCCGCGCGGGCCACCTCGGGCGCAGCCCGCCAAAACGTCTGTACACCGGGCTGCACATGCGCCGCGTCGGGCCACTCCCGGACCCGCTGCAGCGGACCGCCATCGTCCTGCCGGAACAACAGCCCGACGCGCGCCCCGGCCAACAAGGTCGCCGCTTCAAGAAAACTCGTCCAGAACTCCTCCGGCGCGCCGCTGAACCGGCGCACCTGTTCGAGCCGTTCCAGACCCGCTTCAAACCGTTCCGCTGCCGAACCGGGAGTGCCTGAACGATGCGTCGTGCTCATCCTTCCCTCACGGTTGAACCGGACCGCTCACAGCCGGGCCAGCACCGATCAGCCGGCCCGCCACGCCGGGGGCCACCGCACCGTCCGGATTCTCGAACCAAACCTCCACCCGGCGGAGGCCGCTGGCCGGATCGGCCACGGGCGAGACAAAAGCCACCCGGCCCCGCACCCGCACCGGCGCAGGCGCGGCGTCCAGCTCCACCGTCACGGTCTGGTCCGGACGCAGGCCGGTGCACCATGCCGGCTCCACATTGGCCACGAACCGCACCTGCCGCGTGTCCACCAACCGGATCAGCGGCTGGTAGGCCTGCACCGCCTCGCCCACCTCGGGCCGCACCTCCACCACCACACCGTCGCACGGCGCCACCAGCCGGCGCCGGCGCAGTTGTTCCTCGGCAATCTTCAATTCGGTCTCGGCCACCTGATAATCCGCGCGGGCCTTGTCCAGTTCCTCCTTCTTCACCGAAATGCTGTTCTGCTCGAACAGGCGCTGCAGCGCCTCGTAATCCATGCGCCGCGTCTCCAGGATCAGCCGGCGGCGTTGCACCTCGAGTTCCTCCAGGGTGCTGTCCAGCTCCAGCAGCACATCACCGGCGCGGACGCTCGCGCCCTCCCGGCTCGGACATCCGGTCACGATCCCCGCCACCGGCAGGCTGAGCGTGCCGTCGTATATCGCCTCCGTGATGCCCGCAGCCGGCTCCAGTGCCCGGGCCGGCACAACGAAAACCCACAGCCCGAGCACCCATGAGAACACCGGCCCGCACGCCGGGCCTCTGCGGTGAAAACGGTTGATGGTCATCATGGTTGCCTTTCGGATGAACGTCGGAGCACCTCCAACGCCCGGCGTTGCGCAGGGCTTTCCCGACCCGCGGGCGCGGTCGCCTCCCGCGCTTCATCCCCCGTGGAGGCCGGCGCTGCGGCAAGTTCGGCACCCTGCATCGTCCACCGTCGCACACCGGCTGCCAGCAGGGCACGGTCCGGTTCGCATCCGCGGGTCTCCAGAAGCCGCCCGCTGACCACCTCCAGCTCCAGCAACGCCCGCTGCCGCTGGACCAGCATGTCCAGAAGTTGATTGCGTGATTCGAACAGGTCCTCCTCGATCTCCAGCACCTTGCGACTGTCCAGCTTGCCCACCTCCAGCCGCGCCAGGGCAGAATCCAGCAGCGTGCGGTTGAAGCGGACCAGGGTGTCGTACCCTGCCACGGCCGCGCGGGAGGCGCGCAGCTTCTGCCGGGCCACCTCCAGCGCGTTGGCAATCTGACGTTCCAACTCCCGCAAGCTCAGCTCGGCCGCCTCGTATTGCAGCCGCGCCGCACGCAGTTGGTTGCGCGCCTTGACGCCGCCGCCCACCGGGAACCGCAGCTCCAACCCCAGCGACCAGCTCGGGTACCCGCCATCCTCCACCACCGCCCACGAATCGCCCGGGGTCTCGCCCAGACCGTTCCAACCATAGCTGCCCACCAGGTTCAACTCCGGCAACCGTTGGTTGCGCTGGTAACCCACCCGGTTCGCCTCCTGCATCAACCTGAGCCGTTGAATCTGATAGTCCGGGTTCATCTGCCAGGTGGCCTGCCAAAGCGACAGCAGGTCGGGCTCGTTGACCTCCGCCGGCGGGGCTTCCACCGCCCGGACAGGCGTCCGCAACCCGGCGGTCGTCTCCGAACAAAAGGCCAGCACGCGGGCCACCGCTTCCTCGTGTTTCTGCCGGGCCTCCTCCAGCCGTGCCCGGCGCAACGCCACGCCGGCCTCCGCTTCCAACACCTCCAGTTCCGAACCGCGCCCGGCCTCCAGACGCTTGCGATTGTCTTCCAAGAGTTTCTCGGCCGTGGCGAGCGATTCCTCAAAAAACCGCACCTGTTCCTGAGCCATGTACAGGTTCCAGTACGCATCCTCCGCCTGGGCCAGCGTCAGCATCAACTGGCGCCGGTACTCCTGAAACGCGATGTCCGAATCCAACGCCGCGATCCGCAACGCCGCCAACGTCGCCGCCGGCCCCGCGTTCTTCAAAAGCGGTTGCGTGACGGACACACCCACGAACGTCACAAACTCGCCGTTGGTCAAGCCCCGCGACACGAACAGCGGCTGACTCTGCAGATTGTTCTTCAGGTCGCGCAGCGTGTAGCCGAGCCGGATCCGCGCGCCACTGGGCAGCAGCCCTTCCAACCCGCCCTCATAGATGTTGTTCCGCTCGCTGAACACACTGCTCAACGTGCTGCGTTGCTGCTCCACCGTGTTGAGTCGCTCGTTGATCTGCCGCTGGATGGAGGCAAACAGTTCCGGCTCGAATGTGCCGCGTTCGGCCCGCGCGCGCCGCCAGGCCGCCACGCTTTCCAACCACCGGGCCTGCAGGGTCTCGTTGTCCTCCAGCACCGCCTGCAGGTAGGACCCGAGCGTCAGTTCCCACACCTTCCGCTCACCAGCCTCGCGTCGGCGGTCCGACTCCGCCCCCGCAACGCCCGGGCTCTCCAACACCCCCGCCACACACACACCCACGGCCAGGATCCATCCGATTCGCGTTCGCTTCACGCCCCCGCAAGCTACCAACCCCCACCCATCCCGCAAACTTCGGTCCTTTACGGAGGGCATTTCCGAACCTCACGGGACATTGCCTGCGGGACCGCCCCGGGAGCGTTCCCCCGAATCGGACCCGACGAACCCGATCGCCGCGAGCTCACCGCGCCGGGACCCAACCCTGACCCGGACGATACTCCCGGGCCCCGCTCTCACGACAGCAACGGCAGCCGGTCGCCACTGTCAACAACACGACCAGCCCCAACAGCCACACCCATCGCGTTTTCACGCCAGCAATGTAAACCGGGTTGTCAGACGCACAAGGTTGCGCGACATTCGAACCGGAACGACACACGTCGCTATGGCAGTGGGCAAATCGTTGCAAGGCTATCTCCTGCTGGACAGCGGACAACTGAGTGGCTCGTTCTTCGCCCGGACGGTCATCCTGATCTGCCGGCACGACGAAGACGGCGCGTTCGGCCTCGTGTTGAACCGGCCCACCGGCACGCGCGTCGGCCAGGTCATCGTCGCCGACCTCCCCGACGCCCTGCGCGAACAACCCCTCTACCTCGGCGGGCCGGTCGAACCCACCACCGTCTGTTACCTCCATTCCGATGCCTGCCTGCCGAACGCCGACGTGATGCCCAACCTCAGCCTGGGCCATTCCCTCGATCAACTGGTCGAGATCGGCGAGTCGTTTTCCCCGCAGAAAAAACTCAAGATCTTCGCAGGTTACTCCGGCTGGGCCCCGGGTCAGTTGGAAAGCGAACTCCGCCGAAAGGCCTGGATCACCCACCCGGCCTCGCTGGACATCGTCTTCGCCGAGGACACCGACACCCTGTGGGCGCGTGTGCTCCGCAAAAAGGGCTGGCGCTACCGGCTCCTGTCTCAAATCCCCGACGACCCCTCCCTGAACTGAGCCGCCCCTGGCGACATCCTCCCGCAGGCGGCGGCCCGGTCCCGAAAAAACCGGCGACGGAACCGCACGGACCTCCCGCGCCGTTCCGCCGCTCCAGAAACCGCGACCCGATGGCCGGGGCAGATCCCCGGGCCCGGCCGGGCTCAGGCCAGGGCCCTCACCTTGGCCACGATCGCATCGGCGTCGATCCCGTAACGCGCCAGCAGTTCTTGAGGCTTGCCAGACCGCGGCAGCTCGCGCACGGCCAGCTTGTGAACCTGCACGCCCTGCGCGCTCAGTTCGCCAGCCACCGCGTCGCCCAAACCGCCCTCCGCATAGTGGTCCTCCACCGTGACCACCAGGTTGCGCGTCCGCCGGGCCGCCTCCAGGATCACCTCCGCCGCCAACGGCTTGATGCTGTACGCGTCAATGACCGTGATCCCCACACCCTCCTGGGCCAGGCGATCCGCGGCCTTCAACGCCTCGTGCAGCGTCACGCCCGCGGCCACCACCGTCACCCGGTCGCCCTCCTTCTGCCGCAGGACCTTCGCGCCACCGATCGGGAAGGCCTCGTCATTGCCGTAAATCACCGGCGTCTTGGGCCGCGAGGTGCGCAGATAACACAACCCACGGTGCAACGCCATCTGCTCGACCAGCTTCTCCGCACTCACCGCGTCGGAAGGATACAACACCACCGAGTCGGCCACCGCCCGCATCATCGCCAGGTCTTCCAACCCCATCTGCGACGGGCCATCCTCGCCGATGCTCACCCCGACGTGCGACCCCGCCAGCTTGATGTTGGCCCGCGAAATGCCGGCCACCCGGATGTGGTCGTACGCACGCGTAAAGAAACACGCAAACGTAGAGGCAAACGGTACGAACCCGCGCGTGCTGAACCCCACCGCCACCGCCACCAACGTCTGCTCGGCGATGTAACACTCCGTGTAGCGGTCGGGGAATTTCTTCGCAAACTTCTCGGCAAAGGTCGAATTCTTCGTGTCCCCGTCCATGGCCACGATCCGGAGATCCACCTCGCCGATCCGCGCCAGCGCGTTCCCGTACGCCTCGCGCGTGGCCACCATCTGCCCGGGCTGATACTGAACGGGCGGATAACTCGCCGGTACCGGCCGTTCCGGCGGCTGCTTGTCCGACGGCGCCGGAATGCTCACCCCGGAAGCCGGCCGTGCCGAGGGCACCAGCTCCGCAATCGCACGTGCCGCCTCGTCCTTGCTGAGCGGTTTGCCATGCCAACCGTCCTTGTCCTGCAGGAACGACACCCCCGCGCCTTTGTACGTGCGGGCCAGGATGCAAAGCGGTTGCTCGCCCAGCCCCACCCCGCTCAGGACCTCGAGGATCTCCTCCAGATCGTGTCCGTCCACATCCTCCACCCGCCAGCCAAACGCCTCGAACCGGCGCCGGTATGTCGCCAGATCATGACCGAAAGCCGTCGCCTCGCTCTGACCCAGCCGGTTGACGTCCACAATCCCGATCAAATTGTTCAGCTTCTTCACCCCGGCCAGCGAGGCCGCCTCCCACACGGCCCCCTCGGCAATCTCGCCGTCGCCCATCAACACGTACGTCCGATAGTCCAGCCCGTTCTGGCGCGCAGCCAGCGCCATGCCCACCCCGATGCCCAGCCCCTGGCCGAGCGATCCGGTCGCCACATCCACAAACGGCAGCCGCGGCGTGGGATGCCCCTCCAGATCGGACGTGATTTGCCGGAGTTGACCAAGCTGTTCGACCGGCAGGAACCCGGCCTCCGCCCAGGCCGCATACAACAGCGGCGCGGCGTGGCCCTTCGAAAGGATGAACCGGTCGTTGTTCGGATGCTTCGGATTCTTCGGGTCAAACCTCATGTGCCCGAAGAACAGCGCCGCCACCAGATCGGCCGCCGACAGACACGAAGTGGGATGCCCACTGCCGGCCGCCGTGGTCGCGGTGATGCAGTGAATCCGCAACTGATTCGCAATTCCCCTCAGCAGTTCCAAGTCGGTCTCAATCATGCGAGCTGCGAGCATAAGCAGACGCCCCCCGCAGGGGAAGCAGGAAAAATCTCCCGGCCTGCGCCGGGCAAGGATCACATCGCGCGGCGTGCGCTCCCCGACGGCGGGGCCCCGGCAAATTGTCATTTCGGTTCGTCAGCGCCCCGGGAATCTCCTAAGTTGCCGTGCGGCCCGGACGGGGCCTCCGTCCGTGCCGTGTGCGGGCCCCGGAAAAAGCGTCCCGCATCCACAGCGGCCGGATGACCGTGCTCCGGCACGGCCATGAAGCCAACCGGATGACCGGCCGGTGGCACATGAGACGGCCGTTCCCGGACAAGTTGCAACGCCCATGACGATGGGATGCCGACACACTCCGCAAGCCCCGGCGGCGCCCCCGCCGGCAACACGATAAAATGGACCGCGCCTGTCCATGGTCCGGAGAGGCACTCATCCGCCTGTTCGCGGCTGTGCTGACCTGTGTCATGATCGGATCCTGGGCCGGCCTGCTCACCCGCGAAGGCCCCGGCGCCGTCCCCTCGCGGGTTTTCTGGCTGGCCGTACCCGGTCTGCTCGGCCTGATCGCCGCGCTCACCTTCACCCTTCAGCAATGGACCTGGGAACGGTTTCGCCGCCAGCTCATCGGGTTCACCGTCACGTTCTATCTGGGGCTGATCTGCCTGAGCATGGCACACCAATGGGCCGGGCCCGCCGAACGACCGTCCGGGTACCGGCAGGTCCTGTGGGCCGGGTTGAGTTTCCAGGGTGCCGCCCTGATCCTCATCACACGGTTTCTCCACCAGCATGGCACCACCTGGAGCGACGCCTTCGGCCTGCGCGTACGGCCCGGACGCGCCCTCCTGCTGGGCCTCGCCGCCGCGTGCGCGGTCCTGCCCGCCGCCTGGGCTCTTCAGTTGCTGAGCATGGCCCTGCTCCAACAACTGAACCTCCCCGCGGACGTCCAGGTGGCCGTGCAGGTCCTCCAGGAAACCACAGATTGGCGCCGGCAACTCGGCCTGGCCGTGGTGGCCCTCGTCCTGGCACCGCCGGCCGAGGAAGCCCTCTTCCGCGGCCTGCTCTTCGGCACCCTGCACCGCGCGGGCCATCCGCGCCTGGCATGGATCGGCACCACGCTGCTCTTCGCCCTCGTGCACGCCAACGCCGCCTCCTTCCCGGCGCTGGTCTTGCTGGCCCTCCTGCTCACCTGGCTCTACAGACAGACGGCCAATCTGCTGGCACCCATCGCCGCCCACGCCGTCTTCAACGCCCTCAACTTCCTCGCCGTCCAGTTCTATCAACAAACCTGGGCCGGACCCTGAAACCTGCCATGGACGAGTTCGCACTCATCGAAAGCCTCCTCCCACACCTGCCGCAACGCTCCGAGGTCATCGTCCCCCCAGGAGACGACTGCGCCGTGCTTCGTCCCCGGGACGGGGACCACGACTGGCTGTTCAAAACCGATGCCGTGGTCGAGGGCGTCCATTTCACCCCGGACGCACCACCCGAAAAAATCGGTCACAAGGCCCTGGCCCGCTGCCTCAGCGACGTGGCCGCCATGGGCGGTCAACCCTTCGCCGCACTGGTTACACTCGGCCTGCCGGAGCGACCCGACCCGGACCGCGTCCACCGCATCTATGCCGGCCTGACCGGGCTGGCTCGACGCTACGACGTCGCCGTGGTGGGCGGTGAAACCACGCGCAACCCGGGCGGCCTCTTCCTCTCCGTAGCCCTCTGGGGCTGGGTCCCCCGCGGCCGCGCCGTCCTCCGATCCGGCGCCCGGCCCGGCGACGCCATCTTCGTCACCGGCGAACTCGGCGGCGCGGCCGAAGGCAAACACCTCGAATTCGAACCCCGCCTGAACGAGGCACGCTGGTTGACCCAACACTTCCCCATCCACGCCATGATTGACCTCAGCGACGGATTGGCCGGCGACCTCCGACACCTGCTCCGCGCCAGCGGCGTGGGCGCCGAATTACTCAAACGCGCCATCCCCATCAGCCGCGCCGCCAGACACGCCGCCCTCCGCTCCGCCACCGCCAAACCACCACTCGTCGCCGCCCTCACCGACGGCGAGGATTTCGAACTCCTCTTCACCGTCGCCCCGCGCGACGCCGTCCCCCTGCTCGACGCCTGGAAACAAACCTTCCCCAACCTCCGCCTTTCCTGCATCGGAAAGATCCTCGCCGAACCCACCCTCCTCATCCGCGACCGCCACGAGGTCCAACCCCTCACACTCCACGGCTACCGCCACTTCGCCGAACCCGAACCGGGTGGAGAGCCGTGAAGCCCGGACCGGCCGGTCAGTCCCGGATCCAGGCCAGGTCCCGGAACTCGTAACGGACCGGGCCCCGACCGTTCCCACCCACCTTCAACACGCGAACCTCGCCCGCGTCCAACCGCCCGTTCGGATCAGGCGGGCTCCAGCCCGAGCCCAACACCCCCTGCTCGAACCACACGTACACCTGCCGCCATTCCCCGGCCGGCACCTCCTCCAGATCCAGCACGTAGGCCGCACCCGACGCCTCCTCCGCTATCACACGGTACACCGCCTCGCCGCCCTCACGCCGAAACCAGAACGACAAACCCCGCGCACCCGCAGGCGCGTACTCGTCCGGCCCCAGTCGCAGCTCCGGATAAAACCACGGATCCGCCCCGCCCGGCGCCGCCACGACCCTCACACCATCCGACCCGCCGACCACCTCGCACCGACCCGGACCCGACACCCGCGCCGCCCAGCGCCCCGCCTCGTCCGCCCCCGGCAACCGCTTCAGAACCGCCGAGTCCGGCATCGGCACCGGCATCAACCGAAACGACAACAGCGCGTCCGGCTCGCCATCCAGACGCGCCACGATGCGCACCGGCCGGATCCAACGCAGCCCGCCCGCATGCGCCGTCAGTCGCAGCCGGTGTTCCTGCATCTCCCCCGGCCGCAACACCAGGTCGCCCGCAAACCGCGCCTCCCAACCTTCCGGCACCTGCACCACCAGCCGACCACGCACCGACCGCTCCCCAAAATGATACAGCCGCACCGGCACCTCCACCGGTCGACCGCTCTCCACCCGGTACGCCGACTGCGCCAAATCCACATCCTCCACCGGCCACAACGCCTGAAGCACCACCGGCGATGCCCCGCCCGGCCGCCAGACCGGCCGCGCCGGCGGACCCTCGTCCACCCAGGCCGCGCCCTCCCCGGACCGAAACACCACAAACAACGGCGCCTGACCCACCCTCAAGGTACGCGTAACCGGCAGACGCCGCCCCAGCCCGTCCCGAACGGTCTCCGGCCGAACCGGCAGTTCCAACGTGCGTTCACCGGATTCGCTCCACACCACCCCCACATCGCGCGCCCGCCCACCGGGCCGGGACCGAAACATGTACACCCGCACCCCCTCCGGCCCGCCAGCCAGCCGGCCCAGCGGCCGCGCACCCGCCAACCAACGACCCACCGCCGCCAAAGCCACATAACCCGGACGCGGCGTCAAATCCCGCCGCAACAACCCGAATTGCGTGGCCCCCTCCACATAATGCGGCAACAAAAAGTAAAACACCGCATCCGCACCCTCGAACAGCGCGCACGCAAACGTCTTGACCACCCGCTCCGCCTGCACCCTCAGATCCTCCTCCGCCGGTTCCTGCAACCGCGGGTCCCCACTCCAACGCACCGGCCACGCACATTCCGTCACCCAGAT
Organism: Limisphaera sp. 4302-co; assembly: GCF_049537155.1. NCBI lineage: Bacteria > Pseudomonadati > Verrucomicrobiota > Verrucomicrobiia > Limisphaerales > Limisphaeraceae > Limisphaera > Limisphaera sp. 4302-co. The sequence goes on along the minus strand of NZ_JBMVQZ010000002.1, from coordinate 229,865 downwards.
CGGCCGCCCGGCCGAAACCGCCCGATGCCTGGCATACAACGCCGGATACCGGTCGAACGGCTCGTAATGGTGAAAGTTGTACGTGTCGAAGTACGGCCACACACCGTTGGCGTCCACATCCGCCAGATGCGGCATGCGCGCCCCCGCAAAGACATTCCAGCACACCCGCGTGTCGGATGACCCCGATCGAATCCCCCACCAGGCCGCCTTCTGATACGTGGCCATCTCCGAACCCGTGTGCCCGCCGAATCCCCGGATGTCCGCCTCGTTCCAAGGCTCGAAAGCCCGGACCTGCCCGGACCACCGGCGCGCCATCGCCTCCCAGAAACGGTGCACCACACGCAAATCGTCGGGAAACCGGCGCGGATCCGGCCCCGCCCAGGGCGGGGCATCATGCACCACCTGCAACACCTCCAAACCGGCCGCACTCTGCACCCGCGCCGCCGCGTCGTACCGGGTCGGGCCCGCCCACCCGCCCGGCTCAGGCTCCAGCTCCGCCCATCGCATCCGATCCCGCACCCGCACCACCCCCGCCAACCGACACAGCCGCGCAACCGATTCCATACGCGATTCGTCGTAAAACCACGACATCGCCACGTCCACGCCCACAGGCGAATCCGCCGCCGGCGGCTCACCCATCCGCTCCAGCACCGCCAACGACACCCACCGCGACGGCGCATCCACCGACCGCAGCCGATAGAAACCGATCGGCAACCGCCCCAGCTCCACCACCGAACCTTCTCCTCCTTCGACCCGGCGCAACGCCCGCCCCTCGTAATCCTCCAACACCCACGCCGTCGCTTCCCCACTCAGACTCGCCCGCACCGGTTCCCCCTCCAAGAAGACCTGTCCGGGCGGCACCCGCTCCCCCGCCTGCACCCACGGTACACCGAACAGGAACCAGGCCAACAACCGCCCACCCAACCCCACACCCATCCGAGCAGGCTTCCACACGCAGTTCATGGCGAAACTCTCCGGGCACCCCCTCCCATCCGCCACCCCAACCAAACGGCGCAGCCCTTCGAACGCAACGCGCCGTCCCTTCGCCGCACGACCCTGCCCCACCACACGCCCTTCGAGCCCCACCCGTGCGCCCCGCGCACCCACCGGCGGGCGCGCACCTCCAGCCCCGACTCAAGCGGCCGCCCGCGTGCCCGCCTTCAAGCGCCCGTGACTTCCGCCAGCGGCAGCGTGATGCGAACCACACCCGCCGCCGGTTCGGCAGCCGGTACCACCTCCAACCGACCCCGGTGCGATTCCACGATCCGGCGCGTCACCGCCAGGCCCAGACCCAGGCCCACGTTCCGCGTCGTGAAGAACGGTTCCCCGGCCTTCTGGGCCGTCTCGGCATTGAACCCGCTGCCCTGATCGCGCACCTCCAGCGCCAGCACCGGATGCCCCGTCCCGTTCGTCTGCGTCACCAGTTGCACCTGCACCTTGGCCTCCTCCGGCCCGGACTGCAGCGCGTTCAACAACACCTCCGTCAACGCATGACGCAACGCCGTCCGATCACCCCGGACGAACACCGGCCGGCCCGGATCGCGAAACTCCAGTTCCGCGCGGCTTTGCGGCACGTGCTTCCGCGCCTCCTGAAACGCCTCCTGCACCAACGGCACCAACGGCACAGGCTCGTCCCCCAGCGCGGTCTCGGCCGCCAGAAACCGCATCTGCTGCAGCAACCGGCTGATCCGTTGCACACCCGTGGCCAACGCCTGCTCCAGCGAACGCCGGAACTCCGGATCGTCGAACCGTTCCGCCATCAACTGTTGATGCGTCGTCAGCGGCACCAGGGCATTGCCGATCTCGTGCACCAGCCGGTCGGCCATGCTCCGGATCAACCGCAGGTGCGCCGCCTCCAGCTCCAACTTCTGCAACCGTTCGGCCTGCGTCCGATCGTCCGCGATCAACAGGGCCGAGGTCAGTGCATCCCCGGAGCCCTGGCTCCGAAACGGCACAATGCTCACCATGTACACCGTCCCGGACTGATCCTCGGGCGTGTAACGGAACGTCGGCAAACCCGCCCCCGTCCGGAGCACCTGATACACCTTCGCCCCCAACGCCGCCGGCAGATCCGAAAAATCCGGCTCGCCCGTCCGCCGACTCCCGCTCCGGAACAATCGCCGGGCCGCACGGTTGGCGTGCAGGATCGTCAGATTCGGCCCCACCACCACACACGCACTGTTCAGCTCCCGCAGGATCTCGGCCAGCATCTGGTGATTGGCCTGCAACTGATCGTGCAACCAGATGTTCCGCAGCGCCAACCCCACCTGCTCCAGCAGATGAAACACCAGTTCCAGCTCCGCATTGCTCAGCGGCTCACCCGTGATGTGCCCGTCGAACATCGCCACCCCCAGCAGATGCTCCCGGTCCACAATCGGCACCGCCACCTGCATGCCCAGCAGCTCGAACTCCTTCTGCGCCTCCGGATCCTGCAGCAGCTCCGGACTGTTCCGGCGCAGGATCCGACCCCACTGCTGCAACGCACCGCCCAACCCCGCCTCCAGCGACAATTCCACCTGTTCCACCAAACTGCCCGGCATGCTCAACCAACACGCCGCCCGCAAACGCTGCTCGGAACCCTCCGCCGGCAGACCCACCGCCGTCAGCGCCGGCCGCCGCAAAAACACCACCGCACGGTTCACACTGAACAGCTCCCGCAACAAAAACAGGAACTGCCGCAACAAACCCTCCGCATCCAACGAATGCGTCAAAATCGCCGAAAACTTCCGCAGGATCTCGAACCCCTGCCGGCCGGCGGCAGCACCCCCCGCCGCATCCCCCGCCACCTCCGCCAGCGTTCGCGCCCCACTCAACGGCACAAAATCCGTCCCCGGCGAGGGCTTGGCCGACAATCGGGCCGTGTGCCCGTTGGACGGAGCCGGCTCGGCCGGCGCCTTCCCGCCACCGGCCAACCGTTCCACCACCGCCTGCAGCAGACGCGGCCGCACCGGCTTGCTCACCACCTGGGCCACCCCCTGCAGCACCGCCTCCTCCTCCCACTCCGGCTGGCGCGCCCCGGCCAGCACCACCAGCGGACACTTCGCGCTCCGGCGCCGGATCCGCTCGATCATCCACAACGCCTGCACCCCCGTCAGATCCGCGTCCAACACACACAACTGCACCAGGCCATGCGCCAGTAAAGGCTCCGCCTCCTCCAACGAAACTCGATGAACCACGCGGTATTCCTGGGGATCCAACGCCGCGCGCACTGCCTCGGCCGTATCCGGATGATCCGCCAGTACAAGAATGGTTTTCATCCCGTCTCCACACCGCCAGGCGGTGCCACTGCCCGATTCGCCGCCCGCGCACCCGGCAACCTGGCCCGACGCCCCTCCGGGGACCGGAGCCACCGCCACTGGATGCTTGCTGTCAGCTTTGCAGTTAACCGCCTTCGCCGCAGGCCGTCAATGCTCCGACATCGTATCCCATGCACTCCCGTTCCCCCATCGGGCCCCACCCGAAACCACGGCTCCAATCCTCCACGGACCCGCCCCGGGCCCACCCCGGGTCCCTCACCCGTTTCGCCCCGGGACCGGCCCCGCCGCGCCTGCCCCGACCAGCAGACCCGTGGTCACCTCCGGCAGACCCTCCAGGAACTTCAGGATCTCCCTCAACCGCGCCCCGGGCGACTTGCGCGTCAACCGCGGAAACCGCCCCTCCCATTGGAGCCATTCGCCCTGCCGGCTCAACATCAACCGGCCCTCCCGCACCTCCACATGCGTGATCCCCCGCGCCGCCGCCGCCAGCCGGATCCGCACCGTCATCAACAACCACTCCACCGGCTCCGGCAACGGACCGAACCGATCCCGCAACTCCGCCGCCAGCGCCTCCAACTGCCCCCCATCCGTCACCTGCGCCAGCCGGCGGTACACCTCGATCCGATGCCGTGGCTCCGCCACATACCCATGCGGCAGATACGCCGCCGGACCGCCCCCTTCACACGCCCCGCCGGCCGCCACCTCCAAAAAATCCAGGCGCAACGCCACCTCCACCCGGCGCGGCACCGGCCGGCCCTGCAACGCCGCGATGCTCTGCTGCAACAGCTGACAGTACAGCTCGAACCCCACGGCCGTGATGTGCCCGCTCTGCTCCGGACCCAGCAGGTTCCCCGCACCCCGGATCTCCAGATCCCGCATCGCCACCTTGAACCCGCTGCCCAACGACGCATACTGCCGCATCGCGCTCATCCGCTTGCGCACCTGCATCAGCAACCGCCCGTGCCGCGGCAGCAGCAGGTACGCATACGCCTGATGCTTGTAACGCCCCACCCGCCCCCGCAGCTGATACAGATCGCTCAAACCGAACCGGTCCGCCCGGTCAATGATGATCGTGTTCGCGTTCGGAATGTCCAATCCGCTCTCGATGATCGTCGTGGACAACAGCACGTCCGCCTCGCCGTTGATGAACCGCGTCATCACCTCCTCCAGCGCCTCGGCCTTCATCTGCCCGTGCCCCACCACAATCCGCGCCCCCGGCACCAGCGTCTGCAACCGCGCCCGCATCGTCTCGATCGTGCTCACCCGGTTGTGCAGGAAATACACCTGCCCGCCCCGGTTCAACTCCCGCAAAATCGCCTGCCGGATCACCTCCTCGTCATACGGAATCACGATCGTCTCCACCGGCAGCCGATCCTGGGGCGGCGTCTGGATCAGACTCAGGTCCCGCGCCCCCATCAACGCCAGATACAACGTCCGCGGGATCGGCGTCGCGCTCAACGTCAGCACGTCCACCTGCGTCCGCAGCTGTTTCAACCGCTCCTTGTGCAGCACACCAAACCGCTGCTCCTCGTCCACCACCACCAGGCCCAGATCCCGGAACCGCACGTCCGGCTGCAACAATCGGTGCGTCCCGATCACGATGTCCACCGACCCACTGGCCAGCCCCTCCAGCACCCGGCGCTGCTCCCCGCGCGTCCGAAACCGCGACAACAACTCCACCCGCACCGGATAATCGGCCATCCGATCCCGAAACGTGTTGTAATGCTGCTGCGCCAGCACCGTCGTCGGTACCAGCACCGCCACCTGTTTGCCGTCCATCACCGCCTTGAACGCCGCCCGCAACGCCACCTCCGTCTTCCCAAAACCCACATCGCCACACACCAGCCGGTCCATCGGCCGCGGCCGTTCCATGTCCGCCTTCACCTCCGCAATCGTCCGCAACTGATCCGGCGTCTCCTCGTACGGAAAGGCCGCCTCAAACTCACGTTGCCACGGCGTGTCCGGCTTGAACGCATGCCCCGGCTGCGCCGCACGCGCCGCCGCCACCGCCAGCAACTCCGCCGCCACATCCCGAACCGCCCGCTCCGCCTTCTCACGCGCCACCCGCCACCGGTGCCCGCTCAACGTGTGCAGCGGCGGCCGCACCCGGCCCGCCCCCACGTACTTGCTCACCAGATGCGCCTCGCTCACCGGCACGTACAACCGCGGCGGCGGCTGGCCCGGCTCCTCCGGCGCATACTCCAGCACCAGACACTCCATCCCGCGCGACCCACCGGCACCCCCCTCCGGCAGCGTCTCCAAACCCAGGTACCGGCCGATCCCGTAGTTCAAATGCACCACCAGATCCCCCACCTCCCACTCCGAGAAATCGATCTCGAACACCGACCGCATCGCCGCCGCATGACGCGACTTCATCCGCCGCGGCCGCGGGATGCGCGTCCGGCCGAACACCTCCGCGTCGGACACCACCACCAACCCCGCCGCCTCACACCAGAACCCCCGCCGCAACGCACCCGCATGCACCTCCGGCCGCAACCCGTCCGCCCCCGCCTCCCCCGGCACCCACTCCCGCCACAGCTCCTCAAACCGCTCCCGCTCGCCCGCGCTCGGACAAAACACCACCACCGCCTGCCCCTGCCGCAGCCAGCGATGCATCTGCTCGAAAAACTCCCGCCGTTGCACCTCCGCCACCTCCGCCGGCGGCGGCCGCTCCGGCAACGGCCGAAACGCCTCCAGATCCTCCCAAACCCATGCACACCCGGCCCCCTCCTCATCCGCCGCCACGGCCACCCAGGCCGCTCCTTCGCCACATCGCCCTCCACCGCCGGCCACCTCGCCCCGTTCCGGCGCACCCTCGCCCATCCACACCTTCGGCCCCGCGTGCGACGCCAGTTCCCGTTCCACCTCCGACCACTCCGCCCACAGCGGGTCACCGCCCGCCCCGCCCTGCAGACACTCCCCCACCCGCAACCGCACCTCATCCGCATCGCTCCACACCACCACCGTCCCCGCCGGCCAGTGCGCCGCCGGCACGCTCAACCCCGGAACATCGCCCTCCCCCGCTGCCGCACTCCGCAATGCCCGCCGCAAAATCCCCAGCTCGCCCGCCGGCCCCAACACCACACCCCCCAGCCGCCCGCGCGAAACCTGCGTGAGCGGATCGAACACCCGCACCGACTCCACCGTGTCCCCAAAAAACTCCAGCCGCACCGGCCAGGGCTCCGTCGGCGGAAACACGTCCACAATCCCCCCGCGCAACGCCACCTCGCCCTTCTGCGTCACCTGCACCTCCGGCTCGTACCCCTGCGCCTCCAACCACTCCACCAACTCCAGCGGATCCACCCGGCCCCCACAACCCACCACCCGCAACCGCCGCTCCAGCTCCCGCGGCGCAAACGTCCGCTGCACCAGCGCCGCACCGCACGTCACGATCACCGGCGCCGGGCCCGCGCCCGACCGCACCTGCGCCAGCCGCACCAACACCTCCAGCCGTTCGCTGATCGTGTCCACATGCGGCAACCCCTCCTCCACCGGCAACAACTCCCACGCAGGAAACACCAGCACACCCGCAGGACCCACCTCGCCCCCGCCCGCATCGCCATCCGCCGGAACCTCACGCCCCTCCAAAACCCGCAGCCAGGTCTCCAAATCCTGCTGAAACCCCTCCATCCGGCGCGCATCCGGCGTCACCACCACCAGCGGCCGATCCGGAAAACAACGGTGCAACCACGCCACCAGAAACGGACGCGCCGGTTCCGCCACCCGCGGCAAACCCAACACCCCGCCCTCCTCCACACGCCGCACCAGCGCCCGTGCAGCGGGAGTGCCTTCCCACCGGGTCCAACCCGGCCTCTCTGTCCCCGCACCGACCTTCTCCACCAAAAACCTGCCGAACCTCCACCGGGTCGCCCCACCCGTCAAGTCGCCCCGGCACCAATCACCCCTCCACCAGCGCCCCCGCCAGCAGCTGCGCCATGTGCATCACCGGCACCGCCGACAAATACGCCACCTGCTGCCGGCAACTCGTCCCCGATGCCACCACCACCGTCCCGTACGGCGTGTGCACCACCTGCTCGATCAACGGCTCCGCCACGCGCAACGACAACTCGTACGTCGCCGCCATCGCACCAAACGCACCCGCCATCCCGCAACAGCCGCTCTCCAACAAACGCACCCTCCGACCCGGCAGCCGACCCGCCAACCGCGCCATCAACGGACCCCAACCCTTCACATGACAATGCGCATGCACCAACACCCAACCCCGACCCGGCTCCCACGCCACCCGATCCGGCTCCGCCTCCAACGCCCGCTCCACAAACTCCTCGAACAACACACACCGCCGCGCCACCTCCGCCGCACCCGCCAAACCCAACTGCTCGTAATCCTCCGCGAACATCGTGTAACATGACGGCTCCAAAAACACCACCGGCACACGCGGATCCTCCCCGCGCAGCAAACCCAGATTCCAACTCCCCAGCTCCCGCGCCCGGTCCAGATCCCCCTGGCTGAACGCCGGCCGGCCGCAACACCGCCGGCCCCGCACCAGCTCCACCTCGTACCCCAGCGCCTCCAACACCCGCACCGCCGCCCGTCCCACACCCGGCTCGTGATACCGCACAAACGTGTCATCCCACAGCCACACCCGGCCACGGTCCCGCGCACCTCCCCGGCGCCGCCGCGCAAACCAGCGATCGAACCGCTCCCGCGCAAACGCCGGCAACGGCCGCTCCGCCGCAATCCCGAAAAACCGTTCCATCCCCCATCGCACCCAACCCCATCGCAACACCGCATTCGCCAGCCTCGGAAACCGCGTCCCCCACTCACCCCACCGGTCCACCCGGCCCACCAACCATGCACCCGCCGGCATCCCCTCCGCACGATGCCGCGCATGCAGCAAATCCACCTTCAACAAACCCAGATTCACATTCGACGGACACTCCACCACACACCCCCGGCACCCCAGACACGTCTCCACCGCCTGCCGCAACTCCTCCGAATGCCACAAGCTCCGACCCTCCAACCCCCGCCCCTCCAACGCCGCTCGAATCAGGTTGGCCCGGCCCCGCGTCGTCAAACCCTCCCACCCCGTCACCGGATACGTCGGGCACATCACCGGCGTCGGCTTCCGGCACCCGCCACACCCGTTGCACTGCTCCAGATTCCCCACCAACGACCCGTCCCGCGGCAGATACGACAGCACCGGCTGAAACGGCAGCTTCAACTCGTACCCCGGCCCCTGCCGCAGATCCCGGTCACACGCATACCGCCCGTCCGGAATCACCTTCCCCGGATTGAACAACTGATGCGGATCAAACGACCGCTTGATCTCCCGCATCGCCTCCAGCAAATCCTCACCCAGCTGCTCCGGCATGAACTCCGTCCGCGCTATCCCCACACCATGCTCCGCCGCCAGCGACCCCCCGAAACACGCCACCAACCGCGACACCCCCTCTGCCACCTGCCGCAGCCGCCGCACATCCTCCGCCCGATGCAAATCCAGCACCGGCCGCACATGCAGCAGGCCCGAACCCGCATGCCCGTAAAACGACGCCTCCAAACCCAGCTCCCCCAACAACCCCTCCAGCGCCTCCACGTACGCCGGCAACCGCTCCGGCCGCACCGCCGCATCCTCGATGATCGTCGCCGGCTTGGCCGGCCCCTTCCGACCCGTCAGCAACGACAGACCCGCCTTCCGCAACGACCACACCAGCCCCATCTCCTCCTGCCCGCGCAACACCAGACAACCCCGGCCCAACCGCCGCTGCTCCAGCGCCGACAGCTTGTCCCCCACCGCATCCAGAAACTCCACCACCAACAACGATTCGCACCGCCGCTCATCCAACCCCAGCAGCGCCCGCGCCCGCGCAAAGGCCGGCTGACCCCGCGTCTGATCCAGCAACAACCGGTCCAGATGCTCCACCGCCGCAGGCTTCAAATCCAGCAACGCCACCGCCGCCTCCATCGCCTCCCGGCGCGACTCGAAAAACAACACCCCCAACCCCTTCTCCGAAGGCAGCGGCACCACCCGCAACACCGCACTCAACACCCCCGCCAGCGTCCCTTCACTCCCGCAAATCAACTGCGTCAAATCCCCCGGCCGCTCCAGATACCGGTCCAGCGCATACCCCGGCCACCGCTTCAACAAACCCGGCGGCATCCGCTCCCGAATCCGCAACCCGTGCAACTGCACCACATCGTCCGCCACCCGCCGCTGCACCGGCAACGTGTCCTCGCCCGGACGCAACCACCGAACCCGCCCGTCCGACAACACCACCTCCACCGCCACCACATGATCCGCTGTCGTCCCGTACCACGGCGCCCGCGCACCCGACGAATTGTTCGCAATCATCCCCCCGACCGTCGCCCGGTCACTCGTCGCCACATCCGGCCCGAAACAGAAACCGTGCGGCCGCAAAAACGCGTTCAACTGATCCAGCACCACCCCCGCCTCCACCTCCACCGTCTGCGTCTCCCGATCAAACCGCCGGATCGCCCGCAAATACCGCGAAAAATCCACCACCACACCGTCGCCCAACGCGCCCCCCGCCAGACCCGTGCCCGCCCCGCGCGGAATCACGCTCAAACCGGCCTCCTGCGCCGCCTTCACCACCGCACTGGCCTGCCGGCTGTTCCGCGGAAACGCCACCGCCGCCGGCTCGATCCGGTAGATCGAAGCATCCGTCGCGTACAACTGACGCGTCACATTGTCGAAAGCCACCTCACACGAGGTCGCCGACAACACCGCACGCTGTTGCGTCGTGGCCATTCTTTCCGCGCCTGCTGATGCCGTTTCCAGACATCCCCCGCACCCGGGCCGGAACCGCGCCCCCGCCATGCCCGCACCTGCCGCCCCCCACGCACACCGACAGACACCCCGGCCCCACGCCAGCCCACGCCCATCCCGCGCCGAACCAGCTCCGGCAACCGCCCCGCCAACGGCAGCCCCCGCACCGTCAGGACGAGGCCGAATCCTGCGGATCCGAATCGCCCGACCCCGACAGCTTCCGCACCTGCAACGGAATGCTCACCAGCGCCTCGCCGTCCATCCGGATGTCCACCGCGTACAGCCCCGGCGCCGGAAACGACACCTGCTGCATGTTGAAGATGAAATTCCGCGTGGCAAAGTGCGTCTCTTCCGGCAGGTAGATCTCGAACCCGATCTCCAACGGCGGCACGATCGGCCGCCCGTCGGCGTCCATCAGATTCAACTGCAGTCGGTGCGCCCCCTCGTCGGCCGTTGTGAACGTCAGACGCAGCGCCACGGCGCACTGGGGGTGCACCACCGGCATCCGCGGCGCGCAGATCGTGTCGAACGCCCCCAGCAGATTCAACTTGCCGCGATCGTCCGTGGCGGCATCGCACAACACGGCCACCTGCACGTTCATGGCCCGAGTCTACAACCCCGCCCCCCGCTGCACCAGCCAGAGCTCACCCCCGCGCCACTCCCCGCCGCAGGCCCACCCCGGCCCCCGCCCACGAAACTACCCCCGCACCAGGCTGATCTCCACCCGCTCCCCCAGCCCGCCGGCACACAGCCCACGCGGCCATACCTGCACCGCGCTCCCCCTATCCACCTGCAGGGTCTGCCGCCACGGACCCCGCCGCACTCCGAACCCCTCAGGCCGTCACCGGTCTCCCAAACACATCGGGGTACCTCGCCAGTTGCTCCGCCAGATCCTGATCATACCGAATCACCACTACCCGGTAACCACGCGCAACCAACTCCGACCGGATCTCGCGGTCCCTGGCCGCCTGCGCCGGCTGGTCGTGGACGGCACCGTCGCAGAAGACACAGACATTGGGCTCGTAAAAGAAATCTGGAATGCATGCCGGCACGGCGATCGGCTTCTGCGCCTCGTCGGGCAGCCGGTAACGGCCCTGGGCGAGGACCTCGAGGAAGCGCCGCTCGAGCTCCGAACGGGAGTCGGTGAGCAAGCGCAACCAGGCGAGGTGCTCCTCTCGGGAGCGGCCTTTCACACGCGGCTCCGTGCAACTTTCGGCCAAGGAAATCAGAACCTCTCGGATGCGATGCCGGTCGAGTTTCAGCGCTTCGTGCTGGTTCGCGAAGCTGAGCAGGCACTCGTAACACGCGGCGCGGCAGTCTGGGTAGAGGTCATTGCCGGCAGGGCCGAAGTGGCAGATTTCAAGTGCACGTTGAGCCACTTCTCCAAGTGCATTGGGCTCCTCCACCAGCCGCCTCAGCACACCGGCCCCGCCCTCGGTTACCTCGTAGAACAGGATCGCCTGGTGCTCGCCGGATCCGATCCGTTCCGCAGCCAGTTCACTCTCCTCGAGTTGAAAGGCTTCTTCGATGCCCCGCTTGAGCGCGTACTGCAGGGTGGTCATGAGCGCAGAGTCGTTCCGCCACTCCGATCGAAGGGGGCGCAAAAGCATAAGGTTCTGAGTGGAGGTAACCGCCAGACGTACCCGCTCCAATCGTCTTGTTCTGCCTGAGTGGCTTCGGCTGTCTTCTGCTGAGGATAAGACTTCGCCGCTTTCAAAATCCACCAGAAATCCTTTGAAGCTGGCGCCCTGCCAGCCGTGATTGAGCCGCAACACCGTCGCCGCCGGCGCGTAGGTAAGGCGCATGACTTCCCTTCCCTGCACTACGACGTCGGCCTCCTGGACACGGTAGCCTGCCCCTTCGGGGGCGAACTGGAACAACGTCTCCATCTCGTAGCCTCGGCGCCGCCGTTCTTCCTCGTCGGCGGTGATGCGACCGCGCCGGCGCATCCGCACGTTCGGCATGTCCAGTGTGGTGACGATCAGGCTGTTCTCCCCGTCGAACCGGGTTCGGCAAACCGCGCAAAGATCCAGGTGGGGTTCACAAAAAGCCCCGCAGGTACGGCACAGGCGCCGCTGGCTCTTTCGTTCGTCCAGTCCTCCGGGCGGTGCCTGAAAAGCCACCGACTCCCACAGGGCGCCCTCGTGGTAAAGGAAGTTTTGGGGTGCAAACTCCCGAATGGCGAGGAACCGCGGTCGGGCAATGAATTCCCCCTCGCCCCGTGGCACCCAGGCGCGCACGGGAAGCGCGGGGAAGTTGTAGCCGGGCAGGAAGCCTTCACTGGCGAGATAGCGATACGGGTAGAAATCCCCCTCTTCCCGCGCCACATCCACTTGAAGCAACAGGTTCAACTGGTGGCGCGCTTCATCCTGCCGTTCCCTGGCTCGCCATTGCTCCTCCCGGGTGCGTGCCCGGTCTTCCTCAGCTCGGGCAGCGTCCAGTTGCCGCCTCGCCGCCCGGTAGAGTTCCCGCCACCGGTCGAAGGCACGGTCGAACTCGCGTGGCGCTTCCTCCACAACCTGTTCGATCCAGCGGTCGCTGAACCACCCCGCCGATGCAAGGGTCCCTTGGTCTGCGGCAAGGATCTGTCGCACGCGCGCCACGATTTCAGAGCGCCCGGCTCCGCCAAGCTGGATCTGTTCAGCGGCGTTCTCCCGCAGCGGCAGCTCGTCCTGGTCAGTATCAATCACTTTCTCGATCGAGTGACCGAGCGGCAGGCGGACATGCGCCAACCACACCGCGTGGATGTGGGCACGGAGCAGCGCCTCGTTGGCGAGATCGAGCCGCGGAGGCCGCACGCTGCCGGCTACCATCTCCGCGCGACGCCGAAAGAAGTATTGGTCGTGGCTGTTGAAGGCGCCACAGTAGGTCACGATGAGACCGGGCTGACCTTGACGGCCGGCGCGACCGCTGCGCTGGGCATAGTTTGCCGGCGTGGGCGGGACGTTCCGCAGATGCACCAGATCCAGGTCCGCGATGTCCACGCCGAGTTCCATGGTGGGCGAGCACACCAGGTATGGAAGGCGGCGTCCGAGTTCAGCCTGTTTCGTGCGGTCGTGCTCATCCCAGCGGAACCGCCGCTCCCGCCGCTCTCGCTCACCGGGGGCGACCACCTGCGCGGTGTGTTCCCGGGCTTCCAGGGCGGCAAGGCTTGCTGCCGATTGCTCGTAGAGGCGCTGGAAGAACCGATTGACCGGTGGAGTTACTTCCGCGTAGCCACCCCCGGTGGCGCGACGGGAATAGAGCGGATCGGGAGGCGGGGGAGACCCGTCACCCAGGCACCAGCAAAGGCAGGACGCATCCAGCTGGTATGGCTGATGGCCGTCTATGGGAGCCAGTCGAACCAGGAGCCCATGCCTCACCAAGAGGTCAAGCAGTCGGTCCAGAACTTCCCAGTACTCGTCACCCGGCACGCCAAGTTGACCGCAGAGGAAGCGACCGATGCGGCTCCGAGCGCCGAGGCTGAAACCGTCGATCGGTCGGGATGGACGTCCCGGTCGCACGAAGCGGTTGCCGGTTCGCAGCACATCGTGGTCCGGATCCAGTCCCCAGAACTCGTTCAGATGCTGCTCCGCCCTGCGGCGCAGTTGCTGCTGAAACGTCTCCTCCAGCACCCGGGCGCGAATGGCGAGTTTGCGGCGAAACTGATCTAAGATAACCCGCAACAGGCGCTCCCGCTCTTCGGGAGCGCTTTGCGCGAACCAGGGATGAACCTTCGCCAGTTCCCCGCCTTCGCACAGCGCCTGCAATCCCCGATATTCGATGCGGAGCAGCCCCACCTGTTCCAGATTGGGATGGACAATCCGCCAGCCTCGCCGCAGGTCTTCGTACAAGCGATACTCGGTGAGCTCGGTGAAGACCTTCCACACTTCGCGTGCAGCCTCCGAGTTTGGGTCCAGTTCCACGTTCCTGGCGATGTCGGCGATCGTCAGCCCCGATGCCTGCACCACCTCGGACGCCACCTGATAGAACGTGAGCTCTCCTGCCTTTTGGAGTGCTGCATATAGAGCGGCGCGCAAGAGCGCGACGTGCACGAAATCGTTGAAGTGTCCTGCCTGCAGAGAGGCGTCCTGCCGGTTGTCGGTGAACGTAAGCACTTTATCCCGAGCAGTCCCCGTCTGGGCGGCATGCCGCAGGAGCGAGGTTGCCAGAATCGTGGTGGCGCTGGAGCGCCCTTCGCTGGAAAGCGAGGCAAGCTTGATGAACTCCCGTTCGCGTGCCGTATAAAACTCGCCGCATGCCAGACACAACGAGAACGGCTCCGGCTGCCACCACATTTTCAGCGCACCTGGGACTTCCGTCTCCGAAAACCGCCCATCTGGGCGCACCCATACCGGTTGCGGCACCCGGTCCCTCCAAGGGCGCTTGAGCCTGCCGTTCGTGTCGTACCACTCCTCGGGCAACTGGTCGGGAGACCAGTCCTGTTCACGGGACGCCAGCATGAGATATCCTGCCTGGTCTCCTTCTTCCTCGTCGGGCTCGATCCCAACCGGATGGGGGAGGAAGCGGTCTTCCCTCCGCATGACGTGGTAGTAATCCTGACCACATTGCCGGCAGAACCTGATCGGCAGAAACAATTTTCCCTCCCCCGCCAGAAGCTGACCTTCCAGAGAAAACTCCCGTTGGTTGGCTTCCTCGAGGGTTGCGTACAACGCGCGGCCCTGGCTCACGAACTGATGCAGCTTGAAGGCGAATGCCCGATTACCCTCCGGTCCGGGGAGCGAGCCGCCACGAACCAGCACCTCGCGGAGCCGTTGCTCACAGATGTCCCGATCCGCCCCGGTCGCCTCCGCAAGCCGCTCCGCCACCTCCGACAGCGGGCGCGGCACACGGCGCTTGAGGCGTCCATCAGCCTCTTGTTCGATTCCCAGTTCGTACCCCACCCAGCGCACGAGGGGATGGTGGCGAAACGCCTCAAAATCATCGGGGATCGGCGTCTGAAGTGCCGCGCGAAGTTCCTCGCTCGAGGGCATTCCCCCCTCGCTCAGGGGTGCCAGCGTCTCTTCCACCACATCATCGGGTGTGAAGGGGTGACCGAAAAACAGGCTTGCGAAGTCGGCTACCGCCTGCCGTCGTTCCAGGGAGGTGGCGTCCGGTCGGGCGATCATCGTGGCGCTGGCTCCGATGTGGACCAAGTCGGGTCCCGCACAGCGCTCCTTGAGGCGACGAACGAGCATCGCCACATCTGCCCCTTGACGCCCACGGTAGGTGTGAAGTTCGTCGAACACCAGGAAGCACAACCCAGAGGTCGCCAATGGCGAATGGCGTGATTCGGCGAATGGCGAATGGCGAATAGCGAATGGTGGTCCGGCATCATCTTCCATTCGCCATTCGCTATTCGCTATTCGCTCCAAAAAGCGCTGGTCTTCGGGCCGAACGAGCAACAGCTCCGCCATCACGTAGTTGGTCAGCAGGATCTGCGGCGGCCGGCGTCGCATCTCTTCCCGCTCCGCGTCACTGGTGTCGCCGGTGTATTTGGCAAAAGTCACTGGGAATGGCTTTCCCGTCCGCTGCTCGTACCGCTTCTTCAGGGCCACGAGCGCCTGAAACTGGGAGTTCACCAGGGCGTTCATCGGGTAGATAACCAGGGCGGCAACCCGCTCGCCGGTGTTGGGGTTGCGGATCAGGCTGTCCACGATGGGCAGAAAGTAACACAGGCTCTTGCCCGAGCCGGTGCCTGAGGTTACCACGAAACTTCGGCGTGCCAGTGCCTTCCGGATTGCCTCTTCCTGGTGGCGGTAGAGGTGGAAGGGGCGTCCGTCGCGCAGTCGGAAGACCGCTGCCGTCTCCGCTGTGATCAGCCCCTCGCGTGCAAGGTCGTCCACCGTCCCTCCGAGGGCGTAGGCGGGGCTGAGTTGCACCAATGGCTCAGGCCAGAGCTGTCCTTCCTCCGCCAGCACCCGTTCCACAAACTCCCGCGCCCGCTCGTCGGCGATCAGAAGGAACGAGCGAACGAAGTCGCGGTAATCCGCCAGCGCCCGCTCATGAAGGTCAAAAATCGTGCTCATCAGGCTTCCTCCGTTTGCGTACGCAATAGCTTGCCCGTTTGCTTCGCCTCCTGCATGGCATCGTACAGCTCCAAAATTACCCGCTTGTTGTGGCACTCGCCGGATTGGTGCAGCTCTTTATCTTTCAGCACTCGGAAGGTTTTGCCGGAGCCGTTCATGGCTCTATTCCCGTTGCTTTTTGTAACCGTTTTATCACCAGACTGATAACTACCAATTGGTCAAGTGCCTCGTAAGGGTCAATTTCGACCCAGGTTTTGTCTTTCGGTTGATGCCCTTTAGGGTTACGAAATGCCAGGAAAACACCAGTCACTAGTGACGAAAACCCTCTCTGTTCATCCAGTTGTGAAATAAAATCTGGAGATTCTTTTTTCAACTCATTTATTTTTACAGGTGGAGCTGAGAAGTTTTTGGAACCCATATCTGGTCTGCCAAGCACCTCTTTGACCAGATCGACACCTATCCTCGTGGAGTCAGATACTTGTTTCAGGTAATCTTCTAGTACCTTACAAGCTTCAAATACTGCACCAAAATAGTTACCCTTCTTGAAATCTCCTTCGGCAATCTTCTTGATTCTGGGATGTAACGGGTGATAGTCAAATAACATCATTGGATCAGGCTGGCTGGTTTGACGTATGAGAGCTTCATAGAGCATCGCTAATTCCCATTCCGATAACACACGCCTGGTATCGAATTCTTTTATCCTATCAAGCAAAGCGGTGTCGGCGATACCTTCGAATCGCGACCAATAAAGGTGTTTGTCCGTTCCTTCACCGTATCTTTCTGCCCACCACAATTGCGCAAGGACATCGGTGACATCGGCTGGCTCCGCTGAAGGAAGCCGGTTCTCCTTTCCCAGTTCTCTGAGCGCCGCGATGAACACAATCTGCCGCGCCAGCGCCCCTCTCGTTTGTGAAGCAAGAATTTGGGCACACTGCTCTCGCAGTTCATCTCGTTCCAGGGTTGAAATCCCCAACGCTATTAAGAACACCTGCTCTGGAAAACGAAAAGGGGAAAACTTCTCATCTACGTTCAGGCGCAAGCGGTCGAACATTTGCGCCGCCTTTTCAGCATAGATTGCCTCTAACTCAATACCTTGCTTCTTGCGTAGCCAGACAAGAAAAAAGAGTGGACCGATATTGCGCCGTGACTGCCAAACATCCTCTCTTTGCGTCCAGACTTCCAGACATTGAGAAAGTTCTTCAAGCAACAAAGAATGCGAGCTATTTTCGCAGACAAACGCATAGGCTAGCCAAGAGGCCACCATCGGGTCCCATTCGAGATCCAGGTCATTTTTGCGCGCAAGCAAAGCGCGTTTTACCTCATCCTTGTACTGGAATATGTTTAGAGAAACCATGCCTTATCTGCCAATCGTCCAAGTTGACCAATCGCCTGGCTCCAATTGTCAGCACCAATTTCGGCAATCATATTCGCAATCAAGCGTGAGTAATTGAGCGTTGCTGGAATGGTTTGAGCATTGAAACCGCGCCAGTTAACCGAGGAAAACTCGTAAATCTGGCGTATCAATCGGGGAAATTCGTTCACCTCCATTGTAGACCTGCGGTCAAAACCAATCTCAAATAAACGGGGAAGGCCTCTTCTGTTGCGGATTTCCTCCCCTGTTCTGAAATCCTTTTTGCGGCCATCCAGAAACAGCAGCGCATCGGTATCGGACAAGGTTACTTTGATACCGGGTCGAGGGACATAACTAGAATGCGCTGTATCGAACAAACGGTAATTGCTGTATTCATTCAGATACAAAATGGCATAACGGAGATTGCCCCCAATGATTTTCATAGCCTGCTCTGCTGCCGGGAACTCACGAAATTTGCTTGGCTTTTTACATAAATGAACTACAATCTCATCGGGCTGTCCATTGCGAGACGAGTAATCTCTACATGCCTCTACAATGACATCAGCTAATGCCTCTCGATAATCCTCCGGTTGATCCCAATAAACGGGTTTGGGGGCAATCGTAGAAAAGAACAGGTAGTCCCCATCGCTGCTAAAGAGGGTCACAAAGCCCACAACCAGCCTCTTTTGCGTATCCTGGGCGCGGCCTATGCCTAAGACCAGACTCTTTTGCTTCTGTGAAGATAACACCGTCCAAGGCGTTCCGCCAATTTTGGCATACATTTGCAGGGCAACATTTTCTAGCAGCCAAGGCAGTTGCGAGGGGTTTCCCAGTTTTTCCTGCGTGATGAACTGGCTGGGAATGCCATTCCCCAGCAAAATGGACTTGGCTTTTGCATAATAAGCCGGATTGCGCGTGGAGGCAAAGATAAGGACAATGTCTGGTGTGCTATCGCGCAACAAGTTTGGAAGCACAGCGTTTAATTGTTCCGGTGTTTCTGTGGCGATGCTACGCTCACCGCAAATCGTCAAAGGAAGTCGAAACAGTTTTTGGAAACCCGCAAAAGAGCCGTTGCCATTCTGCAAGCCGCTGACGACGGTTTGCTTTGCGCGTTGCAATCCGCTGGGGTAAACGACCACGCAGTTGACCTGGTTCTTCGCTAACGTCATCCCATCGTATGGCCCATAGTTCTGAATGCCACGACGCGGGTAGTAATCCCGCTGACTGGTTGAGGAAACGCTGAAACGCAAAGCTGGGGGGGACAGTTGTTCGCCAACAAAGTACATGCCCTACCTCCCTAAAATGACTGAGAACGGTTCGAGTTTAAGATGCGCTTGCCCGCCGCACGGCAGAGGAATGGTATGAAATTCTTGAGCGAAAGGAAGCAAATAATCGTGCATGCGAATTTGGGAAATCTGTAAGTTGAAACGATTCGTTCCGCGCAGATATTCCTCTTGAATCACCCATGCCTCATTCATCGCATTTTGACCTCGCATCTTTGGTGTGTTCAGCGGCATTCCGTTCTCATCCTGGTAAGTCCAAATCACGTCTACAACCAGGCCAAAGGACTCTACCGTCGGGTAATATGCACAGCGCAAGTCGTAGCCAGCGAAAACTTTGACCCTGCCTTGTGTCGTTGTGCCCTTTGGCTCAGGACGAAAAATCTCTGTTCTGGCTTCCACTCCCTTGAGCGACATTTTCCATCTCTGCCAAAACCCTTTTTCCAGCGCCAGGTCAATCACCCCTTGTAGCACCATATGTGCCGTAAGTGCGGGAACTTCCTGGAAAGACACAGTGGTTGGACTGAAGCCTTTGGTCGAGAGAAAGGTGTTGGCCCCTTGACCGTAGCCGTAAACATGGTCTTTGTAAGCATACACATGGACGCGCAAATTGGCCCGCTCAATTTCCTCCCTTAAAGCGCGCAGGTCTTGCGCAAGGGAACGCTGGATTTCCATCAATGTTACCGGCTCAGCAGGCAACACAGCGGGGAAGATGTTGGTGTAAATACCGGGTTGAAGTTGCACGCCAACCATTTTACTTGTTCTCCTCCGCAATCTTCTGATTCCAATCCAGCAACCGCCGCAGCAGCTCCCGCCGTGCCTCGGGCGAGACGGTGTAGCGCATCTGACCACGGTCGTTCTGGTAGAAATCATGACGCAAATCTACATCCTCCCAGCCGTAGCAGGCAAGGATGGCGCGGTCCATCTCGGTGTGCATCTCCCGCAAACGCACGATGTCCCCATCCGTACAGGCAGGGTCGTGGAAGAGGTTGTAGGTCTTGGTGAGGCCGCGGCTGCGGGCAAGCATGATCTGCCGGCGGTGCTCGTGATATTCAGCGCCCACCTGCGCCGCCCGCTGAAACGCCTCCGGCATCCCCTCTATTCGCCATTCGCTATTCGCCATTCGCTCATACTCCTCTGGCGGAAACGGAAAGGTGTCAAAGCAGTCGGTGGGTGTGTAGCGAACGTCGGTGCGCAGGCTGGACGCTTGCTTGCGAAGCCACACCTCGTGGACGCCGGATTGCAGCAGGGCGAAGTGGTAATCGTCGTCGAAGGCGAAGACGATGAGCATGTGCGAATAGACCCAATCCTTCGGTACAAACGACACCATGTGCAGTTGGCTAACCTCGGCTCGCACCAGCACCCGGCGCAGGTGGGCGATGGCGCGGCGCATGCCGGCCCGGTAAGCGCCGAACTGCCACCAGTATTGCCGATTACGGGCGTCGCCCGGTCCCCGCAGGCGCTCGCGCTCGGGTTTCACCCGCTCCTCTACGATGCGCAAGAGGTCGGGATACTGCTTGGCGCGTTCCAGGCTCCAGTCGTGGAAGCAGATCACATAGCGGCTGGGCTTTTGCTCCGGATGGCTGTTGAGGTCCTCGCCGTTGAGATAGGGGAAGAGGCAGTCGGCGTTGCGGGGGTCTTTCGCCAGCAGCGCTTTGGCTTCGTCGGGGTCGAGAACGAAGCCGATGCCGCGCACGATGTCGCCCTGAAACGCCTTCGCCTCGTTTTGCGGCAGGCGTTTGGGTTCGCCCTCAGGCTCGGGGTCGAGGCGGGAGGAGATGAAGGGGACGGGATGGCCATCGAGGATCGGCGAGTGGCGAGTAGCGAGTGGCGAGTGGTGGGGTTTGTGGATGGCAACGAGGTTCACTTCCACATTGGCGGCGCCGGGCCACTTGATGAAGCGGCGGGCAAAGGTGATGACGCCGCCCTGGCGGAGGATAACTGCGAGGCCGCTTTCGCGGGTGTCGCCTTGCCCAATGGTGTTGGTGGCGACCATCCCCATGCGCCCGCCCGGCTTGAGGAGACCAAAGACACGGCGATAGAACGCTGCACAGAGGTCGGCCGTCCCGCCGTAAGGAGCGTACTCTACTTCCAGCCAGCGGCGGTATTTGTCGCCGAAGTTGCCGCTGATTTTCAGCCCGCCCATGAAGGGCGGATTGCCGAGCACCACATCGAAGCCGCCCTCGGCAAACACTTCGGGGAACTCGAGCGGCCAGTGGAAGAAGCGGTGCTCGGCGGCGAGCGCTTCGGCGTGGGCGACGGCCTGGGGATCGGAACGGCCCGCGAGATGGTCGGTGACGACCTGCGTGGTAATGCCCTTTTCCATTCGCCATTCGCTATTCGCCATTCGCTGAAAAAACGCTGCGGTCCAGAGGTTGCACGCCTGGAGTTGGCGCAAGGCAAGCGGCGAGCAGCGAGCCGAGTCGAAGCGACGCTGCTTTTCTTTGACGTGCGCGGGGGTGTCATCGGGAATGTTCTCCAGTGCGGCGTACTCGGTGGCAAGCTCTGCGACCGCGCTGCCAAAGTCGAACGACATCGAAAGTTGCCCAGTCTCCAGGTCGCGCCGTTCGCTGCGATTGCGTTTTTTCAGCTGATTTGCAACCGTTTTGTCGTCGCCGCTTGCGGGCGTGAAGGCTTCGTCAGGGATGCCCTTTTCCAATACCTTGAGGTCGAAGACGCCGACCAATGAATCGCCGCAGCGGATGCGGTGGTCGAGGAAGGTGAGCGGTTTGCCTGCGCAGTGGGCCTCGAGCCACAGGGCCACGCGGCAGAGCTCCACCGCTAAGGGGTTTTTGTCCACACCGTAGATGCAGTGAGCAACCACATCGCGGATCGCCTCGCGCACCTGCTCCGGGGCGGGCTCGTCCTCGCCGGTGCGGATCCTCGCGAGTTCTTTCCCCAGCCTGCGGGCGGCGGCGAGCAGGAAGTGGCCCGAGCCAGCCGCCGGATCGCAGACGCGGATGGAGAGAATCGCCCGTTCTTTTTCCTCTGACGTGCGAGCAGCTTTGAGTCGCTCTTCGATGACGGGTTCCAGCGCTGAGCGAATCAGTTCCGCTACCAGCTCCGGCGGCGTGTAGTAGGAGCCTGTGGACTTGCGCTCCGAGCCAGGAGCGAGCGCGAACCTGGGGACGGTGCCAGAGGTATCCACCTGCGGGTGGTATTCGAGGAGGCTCTCGTACACCGAACCGAGTTCCTCCACGTCGAGGGCGGCGTAGTTGACGCGGCGGGGCGGCTGGGAGGGGCTTTCGCGGTAATACGCCAGGTGCCAGAAAGCTTCCAGCAGATCCCGGTTGGTGATCGTGCAGTTGTCGAGCGCAATCGGCTCAAAGAGTTCGCCGTTGAGCGGCGCCGCGCCCAGCAACCTGGCAAGTTTCTCGTCAGAGAGCACTTTCCAGAGGACGCGCAGGCTGCACCAGAGGTCGTCGTGCTCGGTGTAGGCGCTGCGGCGGTCGAGCAGGCGCCTGAGGCGAGCGATGCCGTAGTGCTCGCGGTAGAGCGGATCGGCACTGATGAGCCCACGATCCTCCGAAACGAGGAGGAACAGGAAACGATAGACCAGGCGCAGGAGCTGTCGGTAGAACTCTTCCGGGGCGAGTGGGGAAATAACCAGTGGGGAGTGACGAGTGTCGAGTGGTTGTTCCTCCTGACCACTCGCTGCTCGCTGCTCGCTACTCGCCAAACGGGTTCGCAGCCCCCCATTGTCCGGATGTGCCAGGAATCCGTTCGCCAAGCGCTTGATGCACTCCTCCACGCCGTCGCGCAGGTGCTCGCGCACGCGCCCGCCCTGCTCGAGCGCGTGCTGGTGGTACTGCTCGAGGAGACAGTCCCGGGCATCGGCTGCAGTGCGCGGCAGGCGCGTGCGGTGCAGGAGGCGGTAGAGAACGGCAAAGTCGTTGAAGCGCTGCTCCTCGAAAATCTGACGGAGGTCGAATTCCACGTACGCCTGGCGGCGGATGTAGGTCGAGTCGCGCAGGAGTCGCAGCGTGAGCCCGTTGGTGACGATGCCCCAGAGATGCTCGCTGCGGTTCAGGAACTCCTGCAGGAGCGAGTGAGGCGCCAGCCGGGGCCGCCCGCTGGGCGCCACGCGCCCCAACTCTTGCCGTGCGCCGACGATGTGCACGGGCGGGGCGTCTTCAGCCTCCCCTGCCCGGTGGGAGATGGCAAAGGTGGCGCTATCCACCTGGTAGGCGCGCGGGTTGTATCGGACCTCGTAGCCCAGCAGACTCAGGAACGGAATCATCCACGCATCGCGCGTGACTGAGGTGCCCGGGTCCCCCTCCAGCAAACGCTCCAGCCGGCGCTTGAACACCTCCCACTGGGCGCGCGCATCGGCAAAGACGCTGGCAATCTCGTCAGTGAGCGTTCGCCGCCCATCCAGTCCGAAGTCGGATGGCCTCTGCCCCGGAAGCTCCCCGGCGAGGATTTGGTCCGGGGTGTCCGGACCGAGTAAACCGCCTTCAACGCGAATTCCGGGAAACGCGCTCATGGCTGCACCACCGGTTGCAACACCAGAATTCCCAGGAGATCCGGCGGGAACTGCGGCTTGACCTCGAGCCCGCGCACCTTGAGCGCCACGGTCTGGCGGATGCGCTTGTGCGATTTTTCCAGTTCCGAAGCCCGCTCTTCGATCTTCCTCGTGATCCCCGCCAGAATCCCATCCCCTCCACTCGCCACCCGCCCTTCGCTACTTGCCCTTCCCCACTCGCCCAAGGCTTCCAGGCCGCGTTTCACCAACTCTCGCTTCTCCGCCATCGGGATGTTGGCATCGGGCTTTGCCTCCGCGAGCAGCCGCAGCGCCTCGTTGCCCTCGAGCCACTCCACCTCGTTTTTCCCACGGTCGCGATACCCCACCACGAGCACCTCTTCGGAAAGCAGCGGTCTCCTCTGGGGCTGTTCGACCAGGTACCGCACGCGCAGCAGAAGGATCGTTGTAAGAGCTGCCACTGCACGTGTGCGGATCACCCCACAGCGACTGACTCTCTTGTCACTACTCGCCGCTCGCCACCCGCTACTCGCTCCCCGCAGCGCTTCCTCGAAAAGGAACCGCGCCAACGTGGCCACAAGGCGGTGATTGCGCCCCACATACTCGGCACCTTCGGGTGTGGGCGAGTCGAAGCTGATAAGCCAGTGGGAGGGCGAATGGCGAATAGCGAATGGCGAATGGGGAGACAGGGCAAGGCGGATGGGTTCGGGAACGGTCGCCAACGCTTCCGGTGATATGGCCACGCGAAACACGCCGGCACGGCGATCCTTCGTGATCGACAAGCCCACGCGCTGGGCGACCGCAAGCACGAACTCACGCACGGCGGCCGGGTCGCCGAGGACCGCGTCGGTCGCCTCGAGTTCACGTTGGACTTCCTCGGGCTTGAGCGCCCGCTGGGCAAAGCGGGTGCGGTTGATGCGCTCGCGTTCTGCATCCCGTTCCCACCGCTTGTGGAGTTCGGCCACCTCCGGGACCCCGAGGTCCAGGACCAGCTGCTGCGCGTCCCGCCGGTGCCGCGTGCGAAGGAAGAGCGCTTCGAGCACGGCCTGGAAGACGCTTTCGCTTTCCTCGGGCACGGGCACGTGCGTACCCAAGGTGCGGTGGATCTCCCGCGCCTTGTCGAGAAGAACCTCAATCACCACGCCGTCCACGGGGTTGTCCCGCCCGAAAAACCGCACCGCCTTGACCCGTTTGGCGCGCTGGCCGTAGCGGTCCACGCGCCCTTCGCGCTGCTCGAGGCGGTTCGGGTTCCAAGGGAGGTCGTAGTGGACGACCGCCGTGAACTTTTCTTGCAGATTCACCCCTTCGGAGAGGCAGTCGGTCGCCACCAGCACCCGCGGACGCTCGGTGTCGATCTCCTCGATCTTGGCTTGACGCTCGTCATCGCCAAGGCGCCCGGTCACACAGACCACTTGCGTGTCATCGGACAGAGCTCGTCGTAAATGCTCGGCTACATATTCTGCCGTGGCGATGTAACGGCACCAGAGGATCGGGTGGAAGCCTTCTTTGAGGAGTCGTTGCACGAGTTCCGTGGCCCGGGCGAGTTTGGTGTCGTGCGCCGGCCCATGAAGGTCAACAGCTAGCCGTGCGAGATCGCGCAGCCGACGGGTTTCGGCCTCAGCGAGGGTAACCTCGGCGGCTTCGACCGGCGGCGTGGGTGATTCGTCCTCGGTGCGATCGTCCGCCGCCTCGAACACGAAGGGGCGAAACGCGGCTTCGTCTTCCCCCTCCAACGCCACTTCGCCCTGCCGTTTGGCGAGTGCTGCGGTTGCCGCCGCCGGGCTCGACATCACGCAACGCAACAGAGCCAGCGCGCCCCAGTAGCGCACGCGCCGCTTGCGCTCCTCGAGCCGCTTGCCGGTCTCGACGATCTCGGAGCAAAACTCGTAGGTGCGCTCGAAAAGTTGACGGTAGCGGGGCGACAGTTCATAGGTCTCATCCTCCGGTTCGCGTTGCGGAAAGACGCTGCCCGCCTCCCAGCCTTGTTCGATATCCCGCCGCGTCCGCTGGACGAAGTGGCGGGCGAGCTCGATGCGCTGCTCTTCGTTCAGGTCCGCGATGTTCCAGTTTGCAAACTCAGGTCGCAGCAGACCAAGAAGGGAGCGGAACGCCTCTTCGATTCCCGAGTGCGGTGTGGCCGTCAGCAAAATCAAGTGCCGTTCTGGTCGTTTTGCCACCTCGCGCAAGAGCGCGTGGCGCTCCTGCTGGTTGCGTCCTTGAGCGGCTGCGGCGCCGTGCGCCTCGTCTACGATCACGAGCTCGGGACAAAACTGGAGAAACTGGTGACGGTTGCGGTCGGTCTTGATGAAGTCAATGCTGGCCACCTGGACCGGGAAGTGTTCGTAGATGCTTTTGCCGGGTGGGACCTGACGCTCCAGTTGGCTCACGGTGCCGGAGCGAATGACTACCGGCTCCAGGTTGAACTTCTCGGCCAGCTCCTTCGCCCACTGCTCGCACAGGTACGGAGGGCAGAGCACACAAAAACGGCGGATCTCGCCCCGATCGAGAAGCTCCCGGGCGATCAGTAGAGCCTCGATTGTCTTACCCACACCCACATCATCCGCGATGAAAAGGCGCACCGGGTCGAGCCTGAGCGCCATGAGCAGCGGCACAAACTGATAGGTGCGCGGGCGAATCGAGATGCGGCCGAGCGAGCGGAACGGGGTGGCTGCCTCGCGCAGCGTCAAACGCGCAGCTTGCCAGAGCAAATGCGCACCGGCGGCATCGGCAATGTCGTCTGGTGTGGGCAGGGGAAACGACGCCGGCGTGACGCGCTCGAAGGGCAGCTCGTAGCCGACGACACTCGCCAGGCGCCGGTGGACCTTGACGACGTCGTCAGTCGTACCGGTGAGGGGCCGGAGCACGAAGACCTCGTCGGTGTCTGCCGGCAGCAGGACCCATTCGCGGTTGCGGCAGCGGACGATTGATCCGGGAATCATGGAAACACCTTCTTCGTGTCGTTCTCCAAGCGGGGCACATAGCGCCCTCCACCGATGCGGGTACGAACCCCGTCCCCCGACTGCTCTCGATGGTCGCTCGAAAGGCGAACATCACCCCTCGCAACCCAGCGAGGGGTCGCCGTGCCCACCCACTGTGACGATGTCTGATATGAAGCCGATGGATCTTCTGGTCCCGCACACACATTTGCCGTATGGACATCCTCTCTCGGCGACAAGCTCTGCGACGCCCCGCGATCGGTTTTTGCAGACTTCCTCTCAGCGATCAGCCGCACCAGCGGCACGTCCTCCAGCCACTCGTCGATCACGTCGTAGACCCGGTCGGACCCCATCTGCTCCCGCATGACGTCCAGCTTCGAGAGAACCTTCTGCAGAACCGCCCCCTCGCGTGTGTTTTGGGCGACCAAATTGTAGACCCAGACGTCGCCGGCTTGACCGTACCGATGAATGCGCCCCATCCGCTGTTCGAGCCGGTTCGGGTTCCACGGGATGTCCCAGTTGATGAGGTAGCGGCAGAACTGGAGGTTGATGCCTTCGCCAGCAGCGTCCGTGGCGACCATGATCTTGGCCCGTGTCCTGAACTGTCGCTGGGCCTGCTTGCGGGATTCAACATCCATGCCGCCGTGGATCGTGGCCACCGTGTATCCCTTCGCCTCGAGCCGCCTGGCCAGGCTCTCGAGCGTGTCGCGGTGCTCCGTGAAGATCAGGAGCTTTTCGTCCTCGTCCCGGATGACGTCGGAGGAGTCGAGCACGGCGAGCAGTTCGGCGAACTTCGCTTCCGTGTGGTGCTCGAGACTCTTTGCCAGGCGAAAGAGGCGCTCGACTTCGTCCCGTTCCTCCTCGATCTTGTCCGGGTCATCCGTCAGGACTTGACGGAAGATCCGCTGATCGATCCGCTCGCGTTCTTCTTCGGTCAGGTCCTCGTATTCCGTGATGTCCTGCGGATCGCTGGGATCGGGGGTCCCCCGCAAGAGCCTCTTCTTCTCCGCGTCCGATCGGCTGGGATCCCGCAGGATGGACAGGACCTCCTCGAGGGCGCGCAGCCGGTTTTCCAGTGTCCGCGTGATCGCATAGAGGCTCGAGGCCAGCCGGCGCTGCATGACCATGAGGGTCAGCTCGACGTTCCGATTCTTCTTCGCCCTGGCCTCCTTGCGCATCGAGCGGACGTAGCGCGTCACCTCGTCGTAGAGGATCTTCTCCTCTGGAGTGAGGTCGTAGCCGATGGTCTTGGTGTGCCGGGGCTTGAAGAGGGGTTGCCCGTCCCAGTCGACCATCTCCTCTTTCAGGCGGCGCAGGAAGAATCGGTTGCGCGCCTTCGTGATCGGTCGCTCGTCCTCGAAGTCCTCCTCGTCCGCAGCCCCGTAAGGCGCGGCCTGCTCGCGGACACGGTCAGCCACGTGTTCATCCTTCTGGAAGAGGTCCTCGTCGAGGAGCAGGAGCAGGCGGCGGAACGTGTCCTTCCGTCCCCGGTGGGGAGTTGCCGTGAGGAAGAGGAGATGATCGGTCTGGCGGGCGAGCGCCTTCACCGCCTTGTACCGCTCGCTTTCCTCGAGCTTGGTGCCGTACTCGTAGGCCGAGAGCTTGTGGGCCTCGTCGACCACCACGAGGTCCCACTGGGTTTCCGACGCAGCCTTGAGACAGCCCTCATTGCGCGCCAGGAAATCGATGGACGTGACGAAGATGCCCTCTTCGTAGCGGGAGAACTGGCCGGGCTCGGCTTCGAAGGACGCTCGGTTCACGAGCCGCGCGTGGAGGCCGAACTTCTCCTGGAGTTCCTCTTCTGCCCACTGCTTCGTCAGGCCGCCCGGTGTGATTACGAGGATCTTCTGAATCACTCCCCGGAAGAGCAGCTCTTTGATGAGGAGGCCGGTCATGATGGTCTTACCGGCCCCCGTGTCATCGGCGAGCAGGAACCGGATTCGCGGCAGGGGGAGGAGGTAGCGATAGACCGCTTCCACCTGGTGAGGAAGCGGATCAACGATGCTGGAGTTGACCGCGAAGAGCGGGTCGAACTGGTGCGCGATGCGGATGCGCTCGGCCTCCGCGCCGAGGAGAAAAAGCTGAGCATCGCCATCGAAGGTGTGCTGTTGGCCCCGCACCTTGACGAGGCCGGCCAGCTCCTCGGCGGCGAGGGGCCGCTTCACCAGCCGATGGGACTGGAGCCCGACGCCTTCGACCAGTGTCTTGTTGCCGAAGGGGGCCACACGCCGGATCTCGACCAGCTCGGAGGGTTCCAAACCCGCGACCACGTCGCCCGGGGCCAAGTTGTTGTCGCCGTTGCAGGGGGACATGGGCTCGTTCCCTCTCATGCCAGCCAACCCTGTTGCTGTACGCGAAGGACATCCGCATCGTCCCCGGGATGGGCGCCAGATTCCAGACGCCGGTCCTCGCGCGCCCCTTGCCTGCCCCCGCCCTTCAGGCCGAACAGCGGAAGGGCGAGTAGGTCGTCCGCTTTGAGGTCCGGGAAGCGGTCGTTCAAGAGCGACGCGCCCTGATCCAGTTCCGCCTTCGGCTGTCCATGGCCCGCCCGGAAGGCTCCGGGATGTAATCGAGGAAGATGTGGCGCAGAACGACCTGCTGATACTCGGCAGCATTCGAGGAGCCACCCAGGGCGCGGGACGTTTGCCCAAACCGGGCCTCGAAACCCGGCTTGGTGGAGGTTGGGGTTGTTTTGCCTGACCATGCCCCTCTCTTCTTCTCCAGTGGCGTGCCGCCGCAAACTTTAAACGGATCTCCCCTCCCCGACAAGATGTCTCTCCCACCCCCGCTGCTCGGGCCTGCGTCCTTTCATCCTCACGGGCTGCGCGGGCTCGAAGGCGCAATGTCCTGCGCTCAGAGACCTCCCCTGAACCTCGGCGCGCTGGAAACGACACTTCCGTCACCAACCTTGGCCGCCGGATTGCCCGGCGGGCGGGCTCGAACCCTGCCAACAGTGTTCCCCGGCCCTGCAGGACCAGCCGCGGACAGCACCCCACCGACTCGACCACGCCGGCACGATAACAACTGCACCGCCACCGGCTTTCGTCCAGATAACTCTGGACCAGCAACAACGGATGGCCCCACCGCTGTCGCCAGTCCTCATTGAACCGCTTCAGACACAGCCCCAACGCCCGGGAGGCCACGCTGGGATGGCAACCCCGGTCGGTCAGAGCCAGGCATCGGCACTTGTTGACCACCAGATGCAGGCGCCGGGCCCGTTGCCGTGGCGTCGAACCGATCTTCCGCTCGCGGGCCCTGGTGTGCGGGGCCGCCCCGCCCACGGCGGTGAGGGCCACCCACTCGTCACCGACCTCGGCCACGTGGCACGGGCTGCGCCCGCCCGGCCGGGCACGGTACCGCACTTGCGGTCCTCCGGCTGGTCTCACGGATTCCATCCCGTCTGGGCAGCCTCGATGAGAATACGGGCGCAGGCCTCTGCGTCGGAATCGGCCCGGTGATGACAGAGAGGGATGCCCAGCCGCGCGCATACGTTCGGCAGCCGCGTCGGGTGGATTCCCCACACCTGCCGCGCGAGCTTGACCGTGCACACAAAGGGTAAGCGGGGAGCAGGGAGCTGCCAGGCCCGGCAACAGCTCAGCAGGACACGCCGGTCGAAGGGGGCGTAATGCGCAGCCAGAAAGTCGGCCCTCATCATCCTTCGCTCCAGATCGGGCCAGAGCTGCGCGAAAGTGGGAGCTGTCCGGACGTGGGCCCAGGTCAATCCATGGATGGGAGTGTAAAGGAAGTAGGTCGTCCGCGGGCGGATCAGGTGGTGGACGCGGTCCACGATTTGGCTGCCTTCCACCACGACGAGCCCGACGGCACATGCGCTGGCGGGATCGGGATTGGCAGTTTCGAAGTCAATGGCGACGAATCGCATCGCGCCGGGTTCACCTGGGGAGTCGGTTGGCTGTGAGGAACTCCTCAACGGAGTTGAAGGCGTTGAGGAACAGCGGGGTGCCGGAAAACGACAGCGGGCTCACCGGCCCGATGGTCATGAAGGAGTACTGACGGCTTCTGGCGTCAAATGCCGAGTGCGGGTCGCGGAAGAGCTGGTACAGGTCCAGGGCCGTACCGGAGGTCCCCACGAGTTGGCGGAGCGACTGGAACTCCTGGCCCAGCCCGAGTCCGAACCCGAAGAAGAAGATACGGAGTTGCTGAAGGATCTCCGGGTGGAGGCTCGAGAGTGTCTGGCTGATGAACAGCCAACCCAGGCCGTACTTCCGGGTGGTGCGCGCCGCGTCGATCAGGACGTTGCGGACTCCGCGGGCCGCGTCGTCATCGGTCGGCAGGTCGCGGGGGGCCAGCCGGTGCGCCTCGTCGACCACGACCAGGGCGTTGAGGCTCTGGTTCTCTTTGTAGAAGTACTCGGCGGTCTGGGAGAGCCCGTCGAGCAGTCGCTTGATGACGAGTGACTGAATCGTGTCGTTCCAGAACAGGCCCTTGGCCTGCTCCTTGGAAAGATCGATTACCAGAATCGGGCGGTTGGAGCGGACGGAGCCGTCGGTATGGGTCAGAGACAGCAGCCAGGCGAGCGCCCTGTTGATGCTCTTGGCGTTCTGCCGGTCCTCGCGGAACAGCTCGGCAACCGGAGACCAGTAGTCCTGGAAAAACTCGTCAGGGTTCGAGTTTCTGAGCGCGTCGCTGAAGCGCTCACGAGGCTCTTTTGCGCGGTAGAAGACGCGCTGGACATTGTCGTCGTGGAGGAGGTTCCATGCGCGATCGAATGACGCGCGCTGATGCAGGTCCTTGAGCTGCACACCCGCCTTCTTCAGTTTGTCCGCGAGAATGTCGCAGGCCAGCTTGCGGTTCTCGCCCTTGGGTATGGTGAGGCGCTCGAAGAACTGCGACTCGAAGAGAATCTGCTCGAACAGCTCCCAACGGTCGAGGACGAGGTTACGAACCGTCAGCACCACGGGCCGCTTGCCCAGTTTGTCCGCCACGACGCCCAGGGGCAGCGGGAATCCGCCGCTGCCGCCGGTCGTGCGAATATCCCGCGCAAACTCTCCCTGCGGATCGATCACCAGCAGGGCCATCTTCGGATAGCGCGCGTAGGCGAGCAGGATCATCTTGGCGAGCACCGATTTACCCGAGCCTGTCTTCCCGAAGATCCCCAGATGGTAGGCTTCGCCGGCACCATCCGGTCCGCGGTCGAAGTGCTTGAACCAGAGCGGCAGCTTCGGTTTCGAGCCGTAGACGTGCCCGAGGTAGAAAATCTGGTCCCTGTAAGGGCGCAGGAGCTCATGCAGCACGTCGTCGGTCACAAGATGCACCGGTGTACCGGTGGGAGGGACGGTTCCCAGGATACTCGGCTCGTATCCGGCCGGTCCGCCCTGACGGAATACGGCGCTGATCACCATCTGGCCGAGGTGCGTGTCCTGGCGCTCGCTGACCGCGTCCACGCGCCCGCGTTGACGGATCAGGCTGCGCATCGTGGGGTCCTCGTGCCAGATGTTGCGGAGCTGTACCTCGGTAATCTGCCCGAGTGCGTAATGCGGGCTGGCATCCTGGACAAACCGGAACAGGGCGAGCTCGCCGACGAGCTTCCGCGCGGCCGCCGGTCCCAGAATGTCCAGGGCGAGCTGGGCGGTCGACGAGGGCGAACCGACCACGCCCACACGTTCGGTTCGTTCCACCATCCTCTCCAGATCATCGCGCACGTTCGTCATGGCCTACCTCCCGCTCTCGCTCCGATAGCCGTGCAGGGCAAAAAACACCTCGCCGATGTCCCCGTCATAGCGCTCGGAGACCCGCTGGGTCGTCACCTGGCGAAATGCGGGGATCGCGCGTGCGAGGGCTTTGGCAGTGCGGTCGGCGAGGTAGATCGGATAGGGCTCCAGGATCGATGGCGTTGCGCACTGGTATTTGAGACCCTGGACAACGGTTGCCAGCCGATCGCGGTTTGACGCAATGCCCGCGGCGATCTCGACCCGTAATGCCGGAAGCCAGTCATGGGGCTTGTAGTAGAATACCAGCACCGACTGCAGCGCGGAAACAACCTCGTTGGCAAGCTCAGCAGCCCGATTCTTCAGCTCGGGCGGCAGCGCGCCGGTGTTCAGATGCCAGGTGACGTTGCCGGCGCCGTTGCGCGGGTGCTCAAGCTCAAGCGGGACCGTGAGCTCACCGGGCTTGAGCAGGAGCGTGAGCAGCCCGCGATCGTCGTGATCCGCCGGCCAACCAAGGCGTGTGCCGATCTCACGCCGCGTGGAGTACTTGGGCAGGGCGATGTACTGTTTGTCCGACCGCTTGGAGCACAAGATCTCGAGGTAGGCGGTCAGGTATTCGAGGCAGTGTTCCAGGAAGTGTGCGGAGCATCGCAGGTCCTTTGTGTCCGGAGCCTTGTTCAGAGCCTGGTTGAAGTAGATGACGGGCAGGGTCAGCGTGCCGTCCAGCATCACGACGTCGTGTGGTGCCGCAGTGGCCAGTCGGAGTTCCTCCCCGAGCATGACGGCCCTGAGAACGGTGGCCGTGTCCTCGAGGTGCGGTTCGGCGGCAATGAAGGTGTTGTGGTGTGGCAGTGCCCAGTGCCGTTTCTCCGAGGGTGGTGTGAGCCCTTCCACGGCCACCGCCGCGGCCGCGGCGAGGTCGGTGCTCAGGAGCCTGTCGATTGCGTAGGAGCCGTCGGTGCCACATGTGGTGGGCAGCGGCGGGTACCCGAGCGAAGACTCCGTGGTCACAAGGCCAGACTTCTCGAGCGTGCTGCGCAATTCAGCGCGATCCTTTCTTATCTTCTGGAACGAGGCAAGCAGGTCCTTCGCCACGGCCTCCGTCTGACTCAGCACCTCCTCGACGAGTGCGGCCGGCAGATCGGCGAAGGGACCGGGTTCCCTGGATTCGGGGGATGCGTTCACTGCGACCTCCACAGGCGGTAGCTTTCAGGATCGAACGTGCGATACGAAGGGTCACGCCCGGCCCGCGGCAGGAGCCAGCGTTCGCGGAACCACAGAAAGAGTTCCTCCGCCGACCGGTTGTAACACTTCAGTCGCTGATGTTCACCACGAAGAAACGCTGCAGCATTAGCTGCCAGCGGTGCCACGAATATCTCGCGTTGCACGCCGTGGTAGACCAGCTCCGGCGAAAGGCCCAGCAGGGGAAGGGCCTTGCGCAGCACCTCCCGCTTGTTGCGGAAACCGTTGCCCCATCGGCCGTGTTTGGCGGTGGGGCTGCAGTGCTCCCACGCCAGTTGGCGCAGCTCCGCATAAAATCCGTTGCTGAAATGAAACTCGCCCGAGCCGCGTGTAAAGCCCACGCTGTGAAAAACCCGCTGCCCGCGAAACGTAAGGCGGTTGTAGATTGAGGATCTGCCCAGGGCCGAGGTCGTGGTGAGCAATGCAAGCCGGCCATCGAGAGGTTTCCGCCGGATGAGCGAGGTTTCGCCGCCATATTTTTTTCGAAAGGCCTGCTGCACCTCGCGGCTGGTGGCCAACAGGGCGATCAGCTTGCCGCACAACAATTGCGAGTAGGGTGGAACAGCGCCGAGGACGAAGAGATCCATGACGCACTGCAGGCGCCGCTTCTTTTGCGCCAGGTCCCAGCCGATCCAATGATCACGAGGACCAAGCGCGAAAACCGGATCGCCAAGACCAAACAGACCGATGAGTTTACCGTTGGATTCATCAAACACCAGAAAGCGCAGGCGCCGACCGTAGCCCGCAGAAACGGGGATGCTCCAATGAAGGCGGGCGTAACGGAAGAGGAGCTCTTCGTCGGAACCGGGTCGAACGCAAACCAGCCGGGGATGGACGTGTTCCGGCACCACCTCTGTCCCCCGGGCAATGAACCGGAGCAGGCGGTTCTCGTGCCGCTCGAGCCCCGCGCGCGCCTGCGCCACCCTGTGCCGCACGGCTTCCTCGTGGAGTCGCCGGATCTGATCCTTGTCGTTCGGGTCAGGAGGCATCAACCTGCCGTCGCGCAGCCGAAACCCCTGCTTGTGAAGGGATCGGATGACCCGTTCACGGAGCTGTTCAGCCCGAGACTGCGCCCGCGTGCTCATTGGTTGACCGGTCCACGCCCCCCACCGTGCAGTTGGCCCGGCGACCCACTGCAGGCCATGGCAGCCAGATTCCGACAACCCTCAAATCTCATGGCCCGCCGGGCAGGCGCAAGGGCTGTTTTACAGCGCGCCGCTGGCCGCCGCTGTGGGACCGGCCCACGTTTGCGGTGGG
The DNA here is from genome assembly GCF_049537155.1 of Limisphaera sp. 4302-co. Lineage (NCBI taxonomy): Bacteria > Pseudomonadati > Verrucomicrobiota > Verrucomicrobiia > Limisphaerales > Limisphaeraceae > Limisphaera > Limisphaera sp. 4302-co. Next base: position 195,640 of record NZ_JBMVQZ010000002.1, on the reverse strand, counting down.
CCACGCTCTGCTTTCTGAAAGTCCTTCTTACCAGTGGAGAAATCAGAGCAGGCCGCATGAACGCCTTTCAGCCCGCATCATGCCCCGGCTCAAAGCATTGTCGAGGCGGAAGTTGTGAGCCCGGCCGTACGGGTTCGTGCCGTGCTCAACAGGCTTTCTGCCCCGACCGGCACGGCGGCCCGGGCGTCGCTCTCCCGTGGCCCATGCACCGCCCGGGCCGGTGGCGCAAGCAGGTCCCCGCGGCTCGCTCAAAACAGTGGACAAGCTCCTGTTTGGGCCGGCCGGTGGGAGGTGCCTCTCACCCGTGCCGGAGGACGAATTGGCGGTGCAGCGGGAAGAGCGGTCGCAGGCGGCGCGACAGTTCGTCCTGCAGGGCCTGAAGCTCGCGATAGACCGCCACGGCTTCGGGCCGGGGCCGGGCGCTTTCTGCCGGGTTGAGTTTCACGAAGGCATCGGTGATCTCGTGGATCGCCACTTTCTCCCCCTTTTGCAGACGCCAGCACCAAAGGGCCTGCAGGGCCGCGCCATAGGCCGCGCCCTCGCTGACCTTCAACGTGACGACCTCGGCGTTGAAGACGTCGGCCATGATCTGGCGCCAGAGCCGGGATTTGGACCCGCCGCCGGTGGCGCGGATCTGGTCGGCGCGCACGCCGAGGCGGATGAGTCGTTGGAGGCCGTAGTTCATGCCCAGGGTAACGCCTTCCATGGCGGCGCGGCAGTAGTGGCTGGCGCTGAAGGTGCGGGGGTTGATCCCGATCATGACGCCGGTGCCGTCGGGGACGTTGGGGGTGCGTTCGCCCTCCAGGTAGGGCAGCAGCAACAGACCATGGGAGCCCGGCGGAACCCGGGCGGCCTTTTTCTCAAACTGCGTGTGGGTGTAGCCGAAGTCCTGGCGCATCATCTCGGTGGCCACGGTCACGTTCATCGTGCAGAGCAGGGGCAGCCAGCGATTGGTGGAATCGCAGAAGGCGGCGATTTCGCCGGAGGGGTCCACGACCGGTCTTTCAGAACAGGCGTAGATGGTGCCGCTGGTGCCGAAGCTGGCGGTGACGATGCCCGGCCGGGTGTTGCCGGTGCCGATGGCGCCCATCATGTTGTCGCCGCCGCCGGCGCTGACGAGCACGCCGGGCTCAAGACCCAACTGCCGGGCTGCCTCGGGCCGGAGCCGCCCCGCGGGTTGATCACTGGGGATCAGGGGCGGGAGTTTGCCGAGGAGGTCCGGGTCAATGGCGCGGATGGTGGCCTCGCACCAGCGGCGTTTGCGGATGTCCATGAGGGCGGTGCCGCTGGCGTCGCCGTATTCCATGACCCGTTCGCCGGTGAGCCAGAAGTTGAGATAATCGTGCGGCAGGAGAACGGTGGCCAGCCGGGCGTAGTTTTCCGGTTCGTGTTTTTTGAGCCAGAGGATCTTGGAGGCGGTGAATCCGGGCAGGACGGCGATGCCCTGGAGTTTGAGGGTGGCCTTGAACCCGCCAAGGGCGGCCATGATTTCCTCGCATTCGGCGGCGGTGGAGGTGTCGCACCAAAGCTTGGCCGGCCGGATGACCTCGCCGTCCTTGTCGAGCGGAACGAAACCGTGTTGTTGACCGGAGACGCCGATGGCCACGACCTCGGCAGGCCGGGCCTTGGCGGCCCGCAGAGCGGCGCGAACAGCCTTGATGGTGGCATCCCGCCAGGTGTGGGGATGCTGTTCCTTGGCGCCGGGGGGCAGGTTGGGGATCAGGTCGTAGGCTTGGGCGGCCGCACCGAGCACGCGCCCGTTGCGGGCGTCCACGACAAGGGCCTTGGTCGATTGGGTACCACTGTCGATGCCGATGAGAAGTGCGCGCATGCCGACGTCATAGCGGTGCGGCGGCGGCAATTCACGTCTTTTTTGCAGGGTGTCCGGCTACTTGGACGGCCCACGACTGGTCAGGCCGGAGGCGGGCGACCCGGCAGGGTCGGGTGGTTAATCTTGAACCTGTGGATGGGGTCAAACTTTGCCGGGTTGGGCAAACCGGTACAGGTCGGACCCTCCGGGATGGCGGCCGATGCACCGGCCCAAAATTACCGGCGGCCGGCTTGCGCCGGCCGCCAGCAACCAAACCCAAGTTCAGAAGCGCGCGGGAGGGCAATGCCCTCACGCAGAGGGATTTAGATGGAGGGACTTGTGTCCCGGGCTCGGAATACCCGGGACGGCGTGGGACATCGCAACCGGTTCGCTGTGCTGCAATGTCGTTTTCACGGTTCAAAGGAAGAGCACGTCACGTGCCAGCAGGCTTGGAGGGAGCAAAACAGGTCTTTTCGCTTGGTTGGGCAGGGGTTTGGGGGTGGGTATCGGAGGCATCCACCCTGTTATCGGGCGTTGCAGGGCGGTGCGGCCGTGTCCCGGTTTGGGACAGGTGGCGGTGAGGGGGCAGGGAGGAAGGGATTACCGGCAGAAAAGGAGCGGCCCGCCCCCAGGAGGAGCGGGCCGTGGGAAGCGAAGAGCCCGACGTGACCGCCGTCAGACGGTCGGGACCGAGGGCGGCTTCTTGAAGATGTCGTGGATGCCCGGCATGGGCGGCTTGAGAGTCCGCCACGGGCCGAAGGTCATCTTGGACGAATCCTCGTACATGAGGTCGGGACCGTATTTGAATTCGGACTTGAGGATGTCGTCCCACTGGACGAGTCCGCCGCTGTAGGCGGCTTCGCGTCCCATGATGGCCGTCAGCGTGCTGTCGGTGACGTTTTTGGTTTCGTTCAGCTCGGTGTCGTTGATGATGGCCTGGATGAGGTCCACGTGTTCCTGCACGTAGGGGTTGCGGGCGTTTTCGGGCCGGATGCGGACGCGGCGGTCGCCGTTGACCTGGATGGAGCCGGCCGGGTTGGCGGTTCCTTTGGTACCGACGACGGCCTCGCTGACGGAGCTCCAGGAACGTTTGATCTGGCCGCAGTAACTGTGCATCCGCACGCCGTTGCCGTACTCGAACTCGACGGCGAAGTTGTCCCAGATTTCACCGGACTTGTCGCCCAGCTGCTGGCGCGCGCCCATACCCCAGGCACGGACGGGGTGGTCCTTCATGATCCAGTTGCAGACGTCGATGTTGTGGACGTGCTGCTCGACAATGTGGTCGCCACAGAGCCAGATGTAGTGGTACCAGTTGCGAATCTGGCGTTCGATGTCCGTCTCGCCGTGATCGCCGCGGTGCCAGATGGGCCCGCCGTTGACCCAGTAGGCGCGCAGGGCGGTGACGTCGCCGATGACGCCGTCCCAGATGCGTTTGATGGTTTCGTTGTATGCCGCGTCGTGGCGGCGCTGGGTGCCGGCCGCGACCTTGAGGCCCTTGCGCGCGGCCTCTTCACCGGCGGCGTACATGAGCCGGCAGCCGGGGCCGTCCACGGCAACGGGTTTTTCCATGAACACGTGGACACCGCGCTCGATGCAGGCCTTGAAGTGGGTGGGCCGGAACCCGGGTGGCGCGGCCAGGATGGCGTAGTTGACGCCGGGTTGTTCAAGCGCCTTGATGTAGGCGTCGAACCCGCTGAAGCATTTTTCCATGGGCACGCCGAAGTGTTCATTTCCGCGCCGGGCCTGCTCGGGGAACAGGTCGGCCACGGCTACGATGCGGGCCTCGACGCCCGCGATTTTGGCGGCCTCGAGGAAGTCGCCACCGGCGCCGCCGCCGCGTCCGCCGATGCCGATGATGACGGCGTTGAGGGTCGGCTTGGCCTGGGCGCGCAGCACATGAGGGAAGGAGACCGCAGCTGCGGCCGTGGCAGCGGCCAGGGATGTGTGTTTGAGGAAATCCCGGCGGGTGAGGGCCGGGTGGTTGGGTTGCGAACGTTGTTCGTTCATAGTGCTCGATTCCGGTTGTGTGCCCTGCGGGCGTTTTTGATGCAATGGACGATACGGAGGTGACAAGCCTTCATGCAGAGGAGGGTCAATCGCGTTCGGTCCCGCTGATCCAGTATTTCTTCATCTCCTCCGGCGGCGGCACTTTGAGCGGCCGGACAATGCGAAAGCCCACGAAGGGCGCGTCGGTGAGCCACCAGATGGATTTGGGCAGCTGGGGATCGCGCATTTTCCAGGAGGGATCGGAGGGGCGCCTGGCGGCGCTGCGCAGGCGCCAGGGCGGGTCGTCGTAGGATCCGCCGCGGGTCACGTGCGGGTAGGGCCGGGTGGCGCGGTTCCACGGGTTGACGAGCACCTCGGTGCCGGGGGCCAGGAGTTTTTCGTAGGGTTCGTACTGGTCGAGGCACCACTCGGCCACGTTGCCGTGCATGTCGTAAATGCCCCAGGGGTTCGGTTTCTTCGTGCCGACCTTGTGGTAGCGGAAGTCGCTGTTGTCCTCGTACCAGGCGTACTGGTCGAGCAGCTCGGGATCCTCGCCGAAGGACCATTGGGTGGTGGTGCCGGCGCGGCAGGCGTACTCCCATTCGGCCTCGGTGGGAAGGCGATAGAAATGGCCGGTCTTGGCGCTGAGCCACTGGCAGTACTTGTTGGCGGCGTGATGGGTCATGCTGATGGCGGGGTAACCGTCCTTGCCCATGCCGAAGCTCATTTCGGTGTAGGGCTTGGAGGGCCGGGCCACCGCATCGGCGAGGGGATCGGTGGGGTTTTGCAGGCCCAGCTCCTGCCTCAGGCGTTGTTCGTCCTCGGGATACATGAACAGTTCGAACTCGTTCCAAGTGACCTCGAACATGCCGATCCAGAAGGGATCGACCCTGACCTTGTGCGGGGGGCGTTCATCCGGCCGGCCCATGGGATCGTCGTCACGACTGCCCATGATGAACTCTCCGCCGGGAACGGGGATCATGACGTAGCGGACCTGTGTACCGGGGATGGTGTTGGTGTAGGGCTTCATCTCCGCCTCGGTCCGGACGTCGAGGTTGCTCATGATGGCCTGGTAGATGGCGGGGATGGTGTTGACGTCGCTGTCGGCCAGCGAGGGCAACAGACCGACCGGTTGGCCCTCGGTTTCGCCGGCGGGGGTGCAGAAGCGGTAGCGCCAGCTCGGTTTGTCGTTGGTGGGCGCCAACAGCAGGAACACGCCCTCGGGCACCGCCAGTGCTCCGCTGAACCGTTCGGTGCCGGGGGTCAGTTCCTTGATGATCCCGAGCGTGTTTACGCCCTCGAGTTTCACCAGGGCGGCATGTTGGCCGGCGTCCGAAAGGATGAGCAGTCTTTGCGGAGCCGGCCCGGGCAGGGCAAAGACCTGGTCCACGGGACGCGCCCATTCCAGGCGTGTTTCGGGGCCGAACTGCACGGCATGACGGTCGGCATGGGTGATGGGACGCAGGGAGAGCCCGGGCTGGCCCGGCTGGAAGAGCAGGAGGTCCGGCAGGGGCCGGTCATGCAACCGTGCCAGGAGATAGCCCGAGCGGGCCGGCAGGCCGGGCAGATTGCCGAGCTGCTCCGGTTGACCGGAATCGAACCGGCCCAGGACCAGTTCATTGGGCGGGTCGCCGACCATGCCGATGGCCACTTCGGGCAGGTCGGGGCCCAGGGCGATACGGTTCGGCCGGGAGGCGGGCTGTTCGAGGGTGATTGGGGTCAGAGGTTTCCATTCGGTCCCGGTATTGCGCACGATGCTGAGCAGGTTAGGGTCCGGACTGTTGTAGATGCTGACCACGAGGAGGTCGGCCAGCGGAGTGTTGTCCGGGCCGCCGACGTCCATGGCCAGGACGGCGCTGGGGCCCATGACATCGAGCACGAGCTCCCTGGGTTGGGTACCCATTTGCGGGGAGGGCGATTCCAGGATGGCCAGCAAATTGGCGTCGGCTGAGGTGATGGCCAGGGCATCGTGGTTGGTGTGGGTAAGGCGGCCCACCGTGACGCCGGTGACGCCGCGGACGCCGCTGGGCCGGTTGTCCTCGGCCCAGGTGTACCGGCCCGGCTCAAGCTGGTAGGCAAACCGGCATTTGCCGCTGGACTTGTCCACGATCACCAGGTCGGTCCGCCCGTCTCCGTCGAAGTCACCGGAGGCCAGGAATTCGACCGGCGTTTCGTACACCCACGGATGTTCGGCCGCGCGCATGTCCACCGCGCCGATTCGGTCCGCCTGGAAGGCAAACAGGACAAGGAGGTGCGCAAGGAAGACCGAGGAGCCCGAAACATTCACGCGCCGGTTGTCCGAACGGAAGAGGCCGATCCGATCACACATAACCCGCATCAGACTAGAGGCAGAGACGGAAAAGTCACCAAAAAAGCTCGCCACGCGCGACTGTTCACGCGGTTCGAACGTGGCAACGGCGCGCTCCTGCATGGCGGCGGGGCGCCGAATCCATTTGCCGGCGGAGCCCGCCGCGGGCAAGCCGGAGAAGGTCCGGTGATGGGTTCGTGGTCGTCTCATGACAGTTCCCGTGTGGTTGAAGGCGCATCCGGCACCGAGGGTTTTGCCGGCGGCTCCGGCAGGGCGAACGGAGATTCGGTCCGGGCCGCCCGCCGTTCCGCAGTCCTTCGCCACCGGGCAGGAAAGGTAAACGACCCGCGCGGTTTTGCCGGCGTTTGGATCCAGGGAAGGCGGATGAGCTCGTGCGTCCGGGCAAACTCGTCCAACGCAACGGCCAGCCGACTGCAGGCGCGCCGGGCCTGGATGTGGAACCACCAGCCCGCAATTGCGAGCACGGCCGCCACGGTGGCCGCCGCTGCGTACAACGAGGGTTTCACCAACCCGATCCCTGCCAGACCCAGCAACCCCGCAAAGGCCGTGCCCCACCACATGCCGAGGCTCGGGGCCGCCCGCAATCGGAGGCGGAGCCGGCGTTTCCCACCCGGATGAGCCTCGAGCGCAGACACCACGCGCACGAGGACCCAGGGCGGCTCGGCCACCTCGAAGTCGAACGGGCACCAACCGGTGTCCGGGCGCAGGGGCCAACCCCGGCCTTCGAGCCAGGCCATCAGGGACTGAAGCAAGGCAAGACGTTCGACCGGCCGTTCGCTCCACAAGTCGACGCGGTCCAGCCGCACCCGGCTGCGCCGCAACGCGACGGCTTCCAAAGAATCCGCTGGAAGGCCGGTGCGCCGCCGGATCGCCAGCCGCTCACGATAACGCGCCCAACCGCGCGCGATGGGCTGGAGAAAATACAGCAGGGCAATCAACGGACGCGACCACCAGCGGCGTTTCCCCCGCGGGAGGGGCGCGCGCGCCGCCGCGAGCGCACACGTACCGATGCTCGAGAGGACGGCGGCCAGGGCCGGCACGCGCAGCCATGGATGGGCAACGCCCAGCAGAATCAGCGGCAGCGTCACAAACAGGTGAAACTCAAGGGCGGTGGTGAGCAGGAGCCAGCCGGCCGGAGGCGGCGAGTAGAGGGTTTGAAACCACCCGGTGCCAAACGGGCCGTGGTAAATGATCGGCCGGCCCAGGTGCAGATCGGGAAAGGAGGTCCCGTAGATCCGGCCGCGCCAGCGACTGCCCCCCCAGAGATTGAACTGTTCCGGGTGTTTGCGCAGCAGCAGGGCCTCCGCCTCGCCGTAGCCGGACTGCTGCCTGAGATACGCCGGGACGGTGGAACGGCGATAGTGCCAGACCACCGCCGCCGGGGCATACACCAGTGAATGACCGGCCTGCAGGAGGCGCCAGCAGATGTCCACGTCGTCGCCAGCCCGACGGAACACCGGATCGAATCCGCCCACGGCCTCCAGAGCCCACTTGTAGAAGGCCATGTTGCAGCCCGGGATGTGCTCCGCCAGCCGATCCGTCAGCAGCACGGCCGCCGGTCCACCCGGAGAAGCCATCACGGCGGCCGCCAGCGGGGAATCCTCCGGCGGCAGGAAATTGGGTCCACCCACGCCCACCGCGTCGCTCTCCAGCAAGGCACCCACCAGGTGATGGAGCCAGTCTTCGTCGGCCCGGCAGTCCGCGTCGGTGAAGGCGACGATTTCCCCGGTGGCGGCGGCGATCCCGGTGTTGCGGGCGGCCGAGAGACCGAGGTTCCTCTCGTGCCGCAGCAGGCGCACGGAAGGAAACCGCGCCGCGATTTCGGCCGTGTGGTCGGTGGACCCGTCATCCACGAGGAGGATTTCGTACTCGGGATAGCGGAGGCGTTCGAGCGAGGCGAGACAATCGGCAAGGGTGTGCGCGCCGTTGTAAGATGCCACCACCACGGAGACCCTCGGCGTGCGCGGCAGCGGGAAAGCGGGGGCGCGACGAAACTGGCGCTGCACAACGTGCCAGGCGGGCTTCGGCTGGCGATCGCGGGTGGTCAGGCCCATGGCCCAGTCGAGCACGGGCGCGCCGCCGCGATGCCAGTCGTCGGTAAAGCTGAAGATGGTGATCCCGGCCAGACCGGCCCGGAAGGCCTCCTCGATCTGCCATTCGAGCAACTCGGCCTGGCGCTCGAGTCCCTCGCGCAGGCTGTCCACGCCGCATTCGGCCAGCACCAGCGGGCGATCGTCGGCCAGGATCTGGAGCCGGGCCAGGTAATTGCGAAACGCGCGCCGATCGTGCAGGTACACGTTGAACGCGACGAAATCGAGGTTGCGCGGCTGGAGATATTCCGTGGGCGGGAAATTGGCGTAACTGCAAAGCGCCTCCGGGTCCACCTCTTTCACCGCCTCGACCAGTTCCTCCAGAAACCGCCGCACGGTTCCGGGTCCGATCCAGCGGACCACGTCGGGGGGGATCTCGTTCGCGATGTTCCAGGCAAAGATGGCCGGGTGCCCGGCAAGACCGCGCACGGTCTCGCACACGTACCGGCGGATCTCCGCCCGCTCCGCCGCGGTCTCGAAGCAAAGATGATGCGGCCAGGGCAGGTCCACCCAAAGGACCAGTCCGCGCTCCGCAGCCAGGTCGGGCAACCACGGCGCCGGCGGCGTGTACAACCGCACCACGTTGGCACCGAGAGCGACCATGAGGTCCAGATCCCGCGCGGTCACTTCCGGCGGTGCAAACGGCCGGCCCTCCCCGTCCGGGGCCAACGGGCCGTAGGTGATCCCGCGGACGAAGAACTTCTCGCGCCCCTTCCGGAAGGATTTGCCATCCGGCCGGATCCGCGCTGCCCTGACCTCGGCGTTGTTCATGTCCCTCTTTGGACGCAAACCGTTCGGCAGTTCGTCAACAGGTCCGGAATAACAGGCCCGCCCGCCGGAGGGCAACGACGGACGCAACCGCACGCCGGTCATGTCCCCGTGGTCGAGTGCCACCGGCCGGGCCGCAAACGGGCATGCCGCCCTGAACCACTCCCGCGACACGCCACGGTGACCCGGAGCAGCTTGGGAACCGTTGAAACAGCGGGCGCGCGGGACCGGAAACCGTTTTTGCATTGACCCCGGTGAACGCGTTCGGGCCAGTTGATGGGGCATGGCGATGCCGTACCGGATTTCGACCCTGCTCTACTGCTTCAACGAGCAGGACGAACTGCTGCTGATGGAGCGGACCCGCGAACCGAATCGTGGTCTGTGGAGTCCCTGCGGAGGCAAATTGCGCACCGAGATCGGCGAATCGCCCTACGCATGCGCCTGCCGCGAGGCTTGGGAGGAACTGGGACTGCGGCTCACCCCGGCGGACCTGCACCTGACCGGGCTGGTGAGCGAACACGGTTACCAGGGACAAGCCCACTGGTTGATGTTCCTGTTCGAAGTCAAACCGCGTTTGCGCGCCCTGCCTCCACCGCACGAAGAGGGCCGCTTCGCCTTTTTCACATGGGAAGAGCTGATGCGGCTGCCCCTGCCCGAGACGGACCGTCAAAGCATCTGGCCGTGGTTCCGGCAACATCGTGGCGGTTTCTTCGCCGCGCACTGTCACTGTCACCCGGACGGCCGCAACGAATGGATCCTGGAAGAGTCGTGCCCGGCCCCCGCCGCCGCCGAAACCCCACCCCCCCGCCTCCCGCGGTAAACCCGTGCGCCATCATGGACGAGCCGATCCCGGACCTGCACAGCGATGACTGGTTCATGAGCGAGGCCCTGCGCATGGCACGCCGCGCCCTCGCGGCCGACGAAGTCCCGGTGGGCGCGGTGGTGGTGCGGGCCGGCCGGGTCATCGCCCGGGCCCACAATCAGGTGGAACTGCTCAAGGATGCCACCGCCCACGCCGAAATGCTGGCACTCACACAAGCCGCGGCAGCCGTGGGTGACTGGCGTCTCTCCGACTGCACCCTCTATGTGACCAAGGAACCCTGTCCCATGTGCGCAGGCGCCATCGTCCACGCACGACTCGCGCGGGTCGTTTTCGGCGCGCCCGACGTCAAGGCCGGCGCGGCCGGAAGCGTGCTGAACCTCCTCCAGTTCCCCACCTTCAACCACCGCTGCGCCGTCACGGGCGGCGTGCGACTGGAAGAGTGTCGGGCCCTGTTGCAGGAGTTTTTCCGGCAGAAACGGCGCGAAGCAAAGGAAGGTGGCTCCGGCCCACCAGCCAGTGGAAACGGGCACCGTCCACCGGACGGGAACGAACCCGGACCGGCGGGGACCGAGCCTTGAACCGCGGGCCGGACGCCACGGCCGGATACGGGGACGAACACGCCGCCGGAAGCGCCATCCCCCGCCCCAACAGAACCATCCGAGCCTCCCTTTCACGGTGCGGTGTGGATCAACCACCATCCGGCCAGAAGGACCAGTACCCCGCACGCAATCCACACGACCCGCAAAGGCCGCGCCGACCCGTTCCACCCCAGAAACCTTTCCACCGCGCGGGTAAACGTTCCCGCCAGGACAATCACTGAGCGGTGACCGATGCCGCAAGCACCCAACAACGCAAGGCCCACAACGGCTGCGTGCTTGAAAGACCCAGCGCCACCCCCAACACGCGTGTCATGCAAGCAAAACTGCATGAGCACAGGGCGATCCCAAAAACCAAGTCCCACACAAATGTCGCCAACGGCCCGCCCCGGCAGTCAGGACGCCGACCCTCCAAGGGTGACCAGGATGCCCAGGGCAAAGAGCGCCGCAGTGGCAAATGCCCTCCCCAAAGCCGGCCGAGGCTGCCCACTGATGAACCCCACGATGAGCGGAATGCCTGCCGAATGACAGGGACTCAACACCAGGTTGAGTACGCCCGGGCAAAAGCAGCGCCCAAGGGCAACCCGGGGGAAAGATCCGGGCGCAGCCACCGAGGCATGGTCGCCGCCGCATCCAACTGCCGGCCTTTCCAGATCGAACCCCAGTTCACGCCACCTGGCCAGGACGTCCTCCCCAGGCATGAACCCCTCGTGCGGATAGAGCTCGCGGCCGTCCGGAGCGAAAACGATCCGAGTCAGGATGACACTCACGCGGCCTCTGGCACCGGCCTCGGTGTCCCGCGTCAAATCAATGACCTCCACGATCCACCGGCCATGAAAAGTCACGCCCAGCTCCTCGAGCATCGGAGCCATCATCCGACAGGGAACGCAGCGGTTCGCTCCCGGAGCCACCCGCCGGGGGGCAGAGGGGCGGAGGCCGCGGCCGTCCGGTCCGACACGGCGTTCTGCGCATCCGCGGTCTCCGCCCGTCTGTGTTGCCGGAGCGCCATGACGCCCCCGCGACGGCCGCCAGCACGATGCCAACGATCAGCCAGCGGGGCAGGTTCTTCATAAACGGGTACGGGTTCGAACGGATAACCGAAATCGGTTCCCACCCTCACCGGCACCGGTTGCCGGCCGATCCAACCTCGGATCGGGTCGTGACCTTCGCTTCAGGCGGTTTGGATGGCCGATTCTCGCAGAATCTGTTTCAGTTCCTCCACAGTGGGCACCCTGCCCGAGACCTTGATCGCTCCATTCACGACCAACGCAGGGGTCATCATCACGCCCAGGGCCAGGATCTGTTGGAGATCGGTGATCTTGCGGAGTTCATAAGCCAGGCCCAGTTCCCGGGCCGCCTCTTCGGTTCGCTGGGCCAGCGTGCGGCACTTGCCACAGCCAGGTCCGACGATCAGGAGCGTGTTCATATCCAACTCCGTTTCCTTCCGGGCCCGGGGCGTGCGGAGGAGCCGGAACGCTTTTGCGGTCCACTGCCGCGCACGCCTCCGGCGCGCCCGACCCGGTCGCGGTCGGCTATTTGTTGTTTAGCAAAACAGCTACGAACGGTCCAGCCCCTTTCCCGGGCCGCGCACAAGAAAGTCCGCCTCCCACACGGCGCCTCTCCCCTACCGGTCTTCGGGACCCGGCACCGCCTCGACGAAAGGCCGGCGGACGGGACGCACCAGCCCAGCACGTGCGCTCCCCAGCCCTCACTTGACCAAACCCTTGCCACTTCAAACCGGTTCACCCAACCCGAAAGCACCGGCCTCACACCAGCAAACCGCGGACGGCTCACCCCTCCACGGACGAAACGTCGTCTGGTCCCGATCTCATGCAGCGTACCTGCGGCCGAATTCGTCATTTTGTCCCCGACCGAGCCGGAAAGGCAGGCCCGCACCCGGCCAGAGATGGAAGGGCGAGACCTGGCGCGTGAGCAACCCGCCCGACCGGCCAGACACCTTCCCTGCCCGTCAGCCCTGCCGCCCGGCCGGCCAACGCCCCACCGCAAGGCACGCGGCACGAGGTCCTCCACGCCCGGCATCAAGATCACCGAGGCACCAACCGACCGGACCATCCGGATGGGCACGCCGTTCATGCCATCGCATGCACGGGGTCTCACCCGCGCAGGACGGCGCGCTCGAAAGGGCGACAAAGAACGTGGTCGTCTCAATCCTCCGAACGAGCCGGGTCCGCCGGCGCCGGTCCTCGCTCCACCGAACAGCGTGGCGCTATTCGGGCCTGCCGGAGGCTTCTTCACCGCCAGGTGGATCGTGTCGCGCTTGGGCCCCGGACGGTCCGCCTTTCAAGGTTCGCAAAATCAGGTGCCCATCCGAAGCGTGCCGGATCCACCGCGTGGGTCCGGGAAACCGCGACGCCTCCGCCCTCGGTCAATGCGCCGTCCCGGCTGCTCAAGAAGAGCCCGGAACCGCACGCCGGTCGTGCCAGCCCTCGTTCAGGTGGCGCAAAACCTCGCAATGACCCGGACGGCGCCAGACTTCCCGGCCCGCGCCAGCGCATGGCGAGCACGGCTTTGCCGGCGCCACAAGCAAGCGGCACCCTCCCCTGGCGCGACGCGCCCTCTCGTGCAACGCGACCCGCCACCTGGCCGGCGGTTGCCGCATCCCGGCGGATCTTCCAAGGTCGTCCCGCCCGCGTTCAGTTCCGCAACAGAAGCGAGCTCCGCACCCTCTGCCAGACCGCGCCCGTACCGGTCTCGGGCGGCGCATGCGGTTGTTGAACGCAACCACCGCAACTCCCTCTCATCCGCGGTCTCGAACGTGCACATTTTTCAGACTCTTTTGCAAAACATGGGGGTCGCACTCCCCGGAAACCGGCCTAGGATGAGGCTTGAAATCATCATGAGCACGGCAGCCAAACCCATCCGTTGCCGTTCGTCGTGGTGGGTCCCCGTGGGCGGGGCACTAGCCGCCCCACTGACCGGGCGGCGCTGCCACGACGCAGGACAGCGGGAGGCGTCGCTTAATTTCAACGTTCGTCCAACCCCATGAGCTTATGAAAAACACCGGTACCCCCACCCTGATCACTGGCGCGCGCGGCGCCGCGCGCTGGTTCGCTGGTTGCGCGGTCGCGCTGGCGCTTCTCTCGAGCACGGGCACGGCCCCGGCGGCCAAGATCGCTTACGTGCACGACGGCCAGAACAAGCGTGACACGGTCAAATTCATCAAGATCCTGCAGGCTCAGGGACATGACGTGACGGTCATCGCCACCCCGCCTGCCGCCAACGTGCTCACGGCAGCCGAGTTTGCCGCGCAGGGCTATCAACTCCTCATCGCAGACGAAAACATCAGCTCCGGCAACGTGGGCAACAAGTGGCGCAACCCACCGATTCCGGTCATCACCTGGGAGGGATTCCTTTACAGCGGCAACCGGAGCGCGTTGAACGCCGACTCCGGCCTGACGGGCGGCACCTACAACACCGCCGCCGACGCCGCTGCCCAAAACGGCGGCGCCGGCGCTGATTACGGGCAGGTGATCAACCTCACGGCCATCGAGATCGTCAGTCCGAACCACCCTCTGGCAGCCGGGTTGCCAGCCGGTCTGGTGAACGTGTTCGATCCCAACTTCGTACCCTCCGATCCGAGTGAAGGCAGCGGTGTCATCACGTTCGTCGGCAATCGGACCCTCACGCCGGGCGCGGTGGCCGTCGCCACGGTGCCCGGTTTCCCCAACGGTTATGCCATCATGGCCGTGGACGCCGGCGTGCAGAACGCCGACGGCACCACCACGCAGGCCCGCTGGGTCCACCTGCCGTGGAACGACACCGATCCCAACCGGCGCGTGATGATCGAGCCCAGCTTTTTCCTCTTCGAGGCAGCCGTGGCCTGGGCCCTGGGTCTGCCCTCCCCCACCAAGATCCATGATTTGCAGCCGGAGCCTTCCGGGTTCCTCGCCACCAACACGACCGTGTCCTTCTCCGTGGAAAAAACCACGGCCAGCGGCAGCAGCGTCCCCAGCTCCGGCATCCGCCTGACCGTGAACGGCGTGGACGTCACCGCAGACGCCACCATCACCGACGGCGGCGACCGCTGGAACGTTCTCTACAACCGGCCGTTCGCACCGAACAAGAACTACGTGATCGTGGCATCGGCCACCGCGGCCGATGGCGGCTTCAGCGCGCGGCAAACCGAGTTCGACACCTTCGACCTGGACAACTACACCTTCGAGGCCGAGGATTTCAATTTCACCGACCCCTATCCGGGCGGCACACCCGGCCAATACTTCGACAACCCCATCCTGTGTGACACCATCGGAGGCGGCACGCCCGGTTGCTACTTCGACCGCGTGGGCACCCAGGGAATCGACAAGAACGAGATCAACAACGTCGTGACCGTGATCACGCCCGCAACCAACGAGGTGTACCGCTACGGCCCCCAGATCGCCCTCCGCGACGAATACATGGACACGTTCGTCAGTGCCGACCCGGTACGCCGCCCGAAATACGTTCAGGCCGGTTTCTCCGAATACGAAGTGCGCAACCTGGTCAACGGTGAATGGATGAACTACACACGGACATTCCCGGCCGGGACCTACAACATTTACGCCCGGCTCTCCTCACCGGCGCCGTTCACCGTGCAGATGGATTTCGTGGACAACCCGACCGTCGAGAATCAAAACCTCACCAAGATCGGCCGGTTCGTCGGCAACGCCACAGGTGGTTACATACTGGTGCCCCTGACCGATGACGCCGGCGCGGCACCGCTGGTGGTCGAGTTCGATGGCACGCCCAAGACCATCCGCGTCACCGCGCTTTCGGACGGCGTGGTGCTGAACTACTTCATGCTGGTGCCCACCGAGGCCCCCGTCAATCAGGCGCCCGCCGTGGCCATCACCAACCCCGCCGAGGGGGCCCAACTGCATGAGGGTGACTCCGTCACCATCAGCGCGGAGATCACCGACGACGGAACGATCACCAACGTCCAGTTCTACGCCGGCACGGCCGAGCCGCTGACCCTGCTGCGCACACTCACCCAGCCGCCCTACACCCTGGACCACACACTGCCCGGTCTCGGCGGCGTGAACACCTACATCATCCGCGTGATCGCCACCGATGACGGTGGTCTGACGGGCCAGGCCGAGGTCACCGTCAAACTGGTGGATCCCACGCTGCGATTCGTCTCCACGGCCGTCGGCAACGGTGCGGACGCACAGCTCAATGAATTCAACAACACACCGCTGGACACCGCGTCCAACGGAGCCCAAATCAACGCCCGCACCGCGGCCACCGTCAACGAGGTGATCGCCCTGCGGTTCGATCTGACCGGTCACCCGATCGGTCAACTCCGCGACGTAACCCTGAACCTCATCAACTTCAGGAACAATGGCCAGCGCCTGCTTCACTTCTACGGCGTCAAGGACGGTACCGTGGGCCTGGACAACAACGGTGTCACCCCGGGCTTCACGGACAACACGTGGGACGAGGCCTCGCCGGACCTGCGCTTCTCCACCATGCCCGGGCTGTACTACAACGGTGAGCCGGACCAGGGGTACGACACCAACAATGTGGTGGACCTGGGCACCCTCACCATGCACGGCACCAAGGCGAAGCCCGAGGTCTTCGTCTCCCAGGCATTGACGGACTTCATCAACCAGAGTCCGGATCCGCTGATCACGATTCTCGTGGACGTGGACACCCTGAGCACCGGCCAATCCCGGTTCGCCTCGAAAGAGGCCACTGCGCTGGATGGTGGCAGCCCCACGGGCGAACCCGGTGACTTTGCGCCCTACCTGAGCTTCCGTGTGGGCGCCGCCCCGGCACTGGTCATCGAGGCCTTCTCCCTCTCCGGTAACCAACTGACACTCCGGTGGTCGGGCGGCACCGGTCCGTTCTCGATCCAGCAAAAGACCCGTCTGGACGAGCCCTGGACCACCGTGCAGTCCGGGATCACCCACAACAGCGTAACCCTCACCATCACCGGCAACAGCGGTTTCTTCCGCGTGGTCGGACAGTAACGTCCGCAGGGTTCGGGTAAACAAACACGGGCGGGTGGGCCATCCAAAGGCCCACCCGCCCCTCTTTTTGTCCCCGAGAAGATCGTCCCTCGCATCCACCCGGCCGAGCCAACCCGGCAGCGGCCCGGTTTCTAGGGCGCAAACGGTCTCTCGAACGCACCCTTCAGGTAGAGCCACCAGACAGCGAACTGACTGAACATTCCCTCCCTGCCGGACGGAGTCCACCGACGCCGCGCCGCGTGGTACGCTCTCACCGCCCGGTTCCTTGCGCCCGGGGCCGGGGCAAAGAGCTCCCCTCCACTTGGGATCGTCTTGCAAAAGGCCGGCCCCGTTGCCCGTCCAACCGCCGGGGCCTTTGCCTGCATGAAGGGCCGGGCTGAAGACCGTCGCACCGAACACATGGCTCACACAGGGACGGAGGCGCTACTTCTGAACGGGGCAACCGCGCAACCCGCGCCTTCCACTGGCTCCGCACAACGCTCCCTCAACATACTGCCGGGGAGAGTTTCGCGTCCGGTCGGACCCTGACGGCCGGCTGACCGCCGTCCATGCTGGGCCGCAACGGCCCGGTCCTGGGATGCCACCTCACCGATCACCCATCCCCGCCGTGGCGCCGCCGACTGCACAACAGGCCCACGCAAAGGATGGTCAGCGTCCCGACCACCACGGCCAGGAAGGGATGCAAGGGGCTGCGCCAACCCGACCATGACTCGGGCAATTGGCGCGACAGACTCATCCAGGCAATCACCACGACCCCGGCCAGGACACCGCTCACCGCCGCGGCGGCTCGCGCACCTCGTGCGATCTGTCCCAGCAGGAACAATCCCAGCATCCCGCCGCTGAACACGCTGGCCAGCTCCCACCACGCATCCAGCGCGGTACGCACGCGGATCATGGCCAGGGCCACGCCGATGCCGGCGAGTCCGTAGACCAGCGTGGCCCCGCGCAGCACGCGCAGGGATTCCCGTTCCGATGCCTGCGGCCGGAGATACCTTCGATAGCCATCAACCAGGGTCAGGGTGGCACATCCGTTGATCGAACTGGACAGGGTGGATTGAGCAGCCGCGAACAATGCCGCCACCACCAGGCCCGTCAGTCCGGTGGGCAATCCTGTTCGCAAAAAATGGGGAAACACCGTGTCCGGCCTCTCCATCCATGATCCCTCACCCGTCCAGAGCTCCGGCTGCACCGTGTAACGCACGAACAAGGCGGTGCCGATCCACAAAAACAGTGCCGAGGTCGGCAGATACAACCAGGCGCTCAGCCAGACACTCCGGCGTGCCGCGCCTTCGGATTCCGCCACGGCGTAGCGCTGGACATAGTTCTGGTCGATACCGAAGTTCTGCAGGTTGATGAACAATCCGTACAGCAACACAACCCAGAACGTGGGTTCGGACAGGGTGAAGGAGAAGCTGCCCAGGCTGAATTTGTCGTGTTCGGCGGCCACCCGGATCATTTCCGCAGGTCCCCCGGGCAGTTGCACCACGAGCAACACCGCACACGCCACGGCTCCCAGCAACAGCACCACGCTCTGGATGACATCCGCCCAGACCACCGCCTCGATCCCTCCCAACCAGGCGTAGACCAGGGTGATGAGCCCTGTCAGCAAGATCAGAAGCGGGACATTCCAACCGGTCAGCGGAGCCAGTGCCAGCGCCACCAGGTAGAGGATCGTGCCCATGCGCGCCAGTTGCGTCAGGATGTAGCAGATCGCGGCGTATGAACGGGCCCACGGGCCGAACCGCTTCTCCAAATGATGGTAGGCGGACACATCCCCTTCCCGGCGGTAAAAGGGTACGAACCAGCGGCTTGCCACCCAGGCAGCCAGGGGCAGGCTCAAACTGAACGCCAGCGCGTTCCAGTTTTCGGCCACGGCCTTGCCCGGCAGGGCCAGGAAACTGATGCTGGAGACATAGGTGCCAAAGATCGAGAGCCCGACCGCCCAGCCCGGCACCCGGCCGCCTGCGCGCATGAAGTGGTCGCTCCCGGTCACCCGGCGGCCGATGCCGAACCCGAGTCCCAGCATCCCGGCCAGGTACAGCACCAGCACCACCAGGTCCGCAGCGGGCAATCCTGTCTCGTTCATCGTGGTTCCGACTGTGCCATGGTCGGGCCCGATTGCTCCAGCGTCATTGGGAACACGGCCTTTCTGAGGCTTCGCCGACCGTTTGTGGTGTCAGAGCGTGCCGGACTTTTCGACCGGTTCTTTCTCCAGCAGGCCCAGTTCGACCAGCACCGCGCGGACCCGCTCGCGTTCCGGGTCCCGGAACGGCTCGAATGGAGGAGCCATCTCGTCCCGGCAGACGCCCAGCCACGCCAGCGCGCATTTCAGCCCTTTGACGACCGCCGAGGCATGTCGGCCCACGGTGTAGATCCGTCCCAACTGCCGGATCCGGTTCTGCAGCTCCTTCACCCGCGCGCGGTCCCCCCGGCAATGCGCGTCGTACAAGCCCGTGAACCACGCCGGCACGATTTGCGCGCCACCGTTGACTCCACCGTGGCCGCCCAGCTCCAATGCCTCCGCCAGCCATTCCTCCGGTCCGATCCAGACGCGCCAGTCCGACCGGGCCCGCGCCAGTTCGACCGCACGCCGGAAATACTCAAGGTCTCCCGAGCTGTCCTTCAGCCCCACCACGTTCTCGATCCGCACCAGCTCCGCCAGCGTCTCGGGTTCGAACCGCACCTTGGTCATCTGCGGCATGTTGTAAAGGATCAGCGGAAGGGGTAGCTCGGCCGCCAGGAGACGGACGAAGTGGATGAGTTCGGGCTGGCCGGCCGGGAAATAATAGGGTGGCGCCGTCACCAGGGCTTGCGCACCCGCCTCCGCCGCGCACCGGCCCAGCGCAACCGCCTCCGCCATGGCGGTGTCGGTGATCCCCACCCAGACCGGTACACGCCCGCGAACCTGTGCACACACCCGCTGGATCAACTCGCGACGCAACCGGTAGCTCAGGCTCGGCGCCTCTCCGCTGGTGCCCAGGATGAACAGTGCGTGAACGCCACCTTGGACGACCCGTTCCACCAGCCGTTCCAGCCCCGCGACATCCAGGGCATCCGGCCCCGCCAGAGGCGTGACCAATGGCGGGATGATCCCTTCAACAGGTTGCCAACTCTTCCCACTCATTCGCTGGAAACCACCCTCGCATCCAGGTTCCTACCGGTGGTCACATGTCGGTCCATGCCCTCTCCGGACGCAAGGCAACCACCCGCCCGAGCTCCGGTTCTCTGCCCGGGACGCTCCGCCTCAGCGGATCACCGCGCGGAAGAAGAGCGGCGAACCGGTCGGCGGATCGGGCAGTACGATGGTGATCCCGCCCTGGCCGCCGACCACGTTGGTCCACGTGGTCCAGTTCCGCAGATCGGCACTTTGTTGGACCTCCACAGCTTGTTCGGCCGGGGCGCTCAGGTCGAGTACGGGCCGGCCCCGGACCAGCCGGATGCCCAACCACGGCCGCTCCACCGCGTGTGCGGCCAGCAAACGGAGGTGGACCCGGTTGGTGAAGGTATGTCCGTCGGCGTCCAGGACCGAGAACCAGAATGCCCCCAGCGCGTTGGTGGCGACAGACGACACGAACCGAGCCCGGCCGGGGGCAACCAGGTCAACCGTCCCATTCTGTGCGCCAAACACGTGATACACCGGCGCACGGTTGGTGAACCCGCGCGTGAACGCGGTAAGATCGATCTCGATCGGCACACCGTTGGTGCACTCGAAATGCGGCCGGGCCAGCCAGTCGAGATATTCCTCCAGATTGGTGAACTCGTCGCCGTCCAGATCGCCGTTCGCGTCGGAGAAATCCCCGGGCGGCGAGTGCGGGTTCAGACCGTGGATCTCCTCCCACCAATTGGGCAGGCCGTCGTCGTCGGTGTCCCAATCGGCGGGCCGCCGGACAAAGGGATAGTCTTCCCAGCCGCCCACGTCGTTTTGCGAATCCGGCAGGCCGGGATCCCCACTGATGCTCCCGCGATAGGTGAAGGTGCCGTCGAGCACCTCGCGGATGATCCTTTGGTCCATGTCGTCCGGACGCGGCAGGTTGCAACCCACGTCGGACAACACGATCTTGTAGGCGTTGGTCACCTCGTGGATGGTGGCGTGGGACGGGAAGAATGGCCCATCCACCCAGGGGCTGTAACTGGTGGGGACATATCCGCGAGCACGCCGGGCCTGTGCCTGTTGATTGGTCTGGTAATAGCCCGGCATCACATTGCCCGCGAAATAGTACTGCTGTGTGCCGGGAAAATTGTCGTAATCGGCGGTCAGGATGTAGAAATGACGGGACGCCGGTCCCGGCTTGTAGAAGTTGTTCACGAAATTGACCTGGTGCGCCCCGCCGTCGGTGGTACGGCCGCCCCAGTTGTACACCACGTTGTTGAAGATATCGAGTCGGCCGGCGAAATATCCTTCACCGTCCAACCCTCCTGCCAGACTCCAGTTGCGGCCCTCGCAGTGGGCCAGCAGGTTGTGGTGGAGGCTGGCAATGTCCCCTCCCACGCTGGCGGCGTAGCCATGCCGCGTACCGGGCGGGTAATGATCGTGCCCGGCAATGTTGAGTGCCTCGGCGATGAGGGTGCGCTGCAGTGTGACGTTCCTGGCCCCGCGGGTACTGACCACCTCGTCGATCCCCCAGCTGATCGAGCAATGGTCCATGATGCAGTGGTCCACGCCCGCCATGCCGCAGGCGTTCTGGGTTTCGCCGCTGATGTCCCCCACCCGCACCCGGAGGAATCGTACAATGACGTCCCGCGCCCCGCTGAGACCGAACTGATGTTTGCGGATGCAGATGCCCTTTCCGGGAGCCGTCTGACCCGCCACGGTGATGCAGGGGCGTGCGGAGTTGATGATCAGGTCCGATTCCAACGTGATCAGTCCCCCGACGTCGAAGATGATCGTGCGCGGGCCGTAGTCGCCCTCGATGGCATCGCGAAGGCTGCCGGGGCCGCTGTCGTTCAGGTTGGTCACTTTGACAACCACGCCGCCGCGGCCGCCGATGGCGAAGCGGCCGGAACCCTCGGCCCCCTCGAACGCGACGCGCCGGGCCCGGAACATCCAGACGTCCCCTCGCGTGACCACACCGGCTGCATCCAGCTCGTCCACGCGCCAGTAATACCGGTGCATCCGGCTCACCGGGGACAGCAGGTACCGGGCCTCCTGCACCCGGCCGCGATACTCCGGAGAGCTGTGCGTGGCTTGACGCACAACGTTGCTGTCGGTGCCCACATACACGTCGTGGGCGACCGCGTTTGTGGCGGCGTTCCAGCGCAACCAGAGTTCGCCCGCGTCGGCATCCACGTGCTCGTCCTCGTGAGCGGGCACCGGCTGGGTGGCACGCCGGTCCGGCGGGGCGGTGTCCAGTTCGAACCCGTTCAAGTAGACGTTGCGGATGGCCGCCCCGCTGTTGGTGTCCGCCGCGAACAGGATCACGGCCTGCCCGTCCCGACCCACTTCGAAGGAAAAATAGGCGGTGGCGGCTTGCAGGTTGTTGGTCACCCGAACGGTGGGTGTGACCCCGGCAACGGCCGGCATTCCGTTGACGAAGATGTTGACCGGGGCCACCGAGGTGCCGGCGTGATTGTCCCAGTCGTTGTGATACGTCAACAGGGTGTGCACGCCGGGTTCCAACCCGGTGAGAAGCATTTCGATCTGAGCGCCCGTGTCACCGTTGTCCACCTTGATGCCGTCGGAGACCAGCTTGGCGTCGTAGGCAGCGTTCTGGACACCCTCCTTCCAGTAACCGGGGCGCAAAGCCGTGCCCACCGGGCCGACCCGGCGCAGGGTCACGCTCACACTTCCGAACGTGCTGGAGGTCACGTCGCCTCCCGGAAACCACGACGTGTTGGTGGACCAGGCGGTGTACCCGGCCTGCAACCCTTCGGCCAGTGGCCGGTTGTTGTTGTTGATGTCCACCTTCAGCTCCCGGGCAGCCACCGGCAGAAACGCCGCCAGGGCGAGTCCGACCATCCGGCAGTGTGTCAGAAACCGTCGAGGCAGACAAAGGTACTTGCGACCGTGACGCATGGACGCACTCTTCCACCGGCGTTTCCCGACATCTTTCGCCCGGTTCCCCGGGCTTGGCATCGCCCCCATGGCGCCAATCGGTTTCTTCGCCGGGGTTTTCCCCGGATCCGACGTCCTTTCTTCTCCTCGCATCCCATCCGGGGAAAGCCGGCCCACGGTAGACCTCCCAAACCTCGTTTCAGGATGGAGCCCGCATGCGCACTCCCACAACTGGCATTCCTGCCAAAAACCTTGTTATTGCTGCCCGTGACGGTTCGGACGCCCGTACGTTCCACACCGCCAGGCTCCCGCGGCCACGGCAAGCCACCGGCACGCTCATCCGGGGACCGACTGCGCGGACCGGAGGAATTGCCGCTGTAAGTCATATTCCGCCTGCGGGTTGGCTGATGAGGTCCCGGAAAGGTTTGCACCTGCACCAAGAGAATGCCCTCCAGACCACGCACAGGACCGCGCCCGGTGCATCGACCTCCAGGACCATCCAGCGCTCTTCCGTTTTCTCTCCCGGTTCGTGTCCGCAGGCTAAAGCGAAGGGCCCACACCGACCGGACCTTCTCGCCTTCGAGCGCAGGAGGGGAAGCCTTCCGCAACGATCTCGCGGTGTCCGCAGCCCACTCCATTTTTCGTCTCGACAATTCGCTTGTGTGCGCGTTGGGTGGGGCCGGACGATGGGCAGGGATCCGTGGAAGGACCGCTCGGGCAGGTCCCCTGTGTTTCCCGCGGTCCGTGGAAAACGGGCGCGAGCCGCTCGCCGACACCGGACCCACGAACGAACCGGTGAATCATGAGCTCCATGCGTTTGGGTACATTCCTGCGTGCGGTTGACCGGGCCTGGCCGCGACCGGCCGTGGTGTGTCTGCTGCTGTCTTTTGCCGCGACGTCTTGGTGGCTGTGGGCGAGTGTGCAGGAGTCACGTCAGACCCACACATGGGGCTTTCTCGAACCCTTGGCCGCCATCCTTGGAGGCTTGGGCGCGTTTTTGCTGGCGATGGTTCTCGTGTGTCGGCGGATCCGGTCGGCTGCGGATGATGCCGATTCCTACGGCCTGGCCCGCGGGTTGGCCACCGGTTACTACTTCAACTTCCTCCGTCCTCTGGTGTGCGCGCTGCGGGATCTCAACCATCCCGTGCACCAGCAGATTCGCCAGGCCGGAGCCGGGGAAGTTGCGGGTGTGGTGGTGGGCATACCGAGGGAACCGGAGGATTTCGATGCAGAGCGGCAGGAGGCATTGCTCAAGGACGTGGTGAAACGTGGTGGCCATCCATTCGACTGCCGGGGCATCAGGATCGCTGTGGCTGGTCGGACGCGGGCCCTGACGGCGTGGCTGGCCGTGAGCCGGGAAACCGGGAGGGCGGTGGTGTTGGACATCCCCTCCACGCTGGCGGTGATCCCGGACTTTGCCCGCTTCGTGGCCGGACGGGACGGAGAAGGTGCGGAGAGCGGGGATGAGCACGTGGAGGAGGCTCGCAAGCGGCTGGTGGCCTGGGCGGAACGCGATCGGTTTCACGGGATTCTCGAGGAGTTTGAGGGAGTGGTCACCCGGGCGGGGGCCGCCGAAACCCGGCCCTGGGCGGCCACCTCACTCGTGCATGTCGTGCCGCTTCCCCGCATGCACCGGCGCATGGACGAGCTGGCGGGGCATTGACCGTGGGATCGGAGGTGGGCGCACGAGCCGGGCCGGCTGTGGCGTGTGCCCGGCCGGTGCAAACGCCCCGGGATTCCATTCTCTCCAGAGCAGGCCGGCGCCGGCGAAGGCGGCCTCCACCGTCCCCGGGGCAGGCCATTCCCGGGCATGCAGAGGGTGCGGGTGGTCCCGTTTCTACTCCAGCGCCGCGACCGGGCGCCGCGCACCGGTGCCGTGGAAGGCCACGCGTTTGAGTACGTTGACCATGGAGAAGACCTTTTCCCGGGCGCATTCGCCCATCAGGGCAATCTGGATCCAGTTGCGGCGCCGGAGGTACTCGCTGTTGTAGCTGAGGAGGAACCCGTTTTCTTCCATGCGCCGGCCCAGTTCGACAGAGGACAGCTCCGGTGGCAGGACAATTGTGACGACGGCGGGTGCGGCGATGGACTCGGGGGCCAGGAGTTGGAAACCGGCTTCACGGAGGCGCCGCCGCAGTTCGGCTCCCAGTTCGGCGACCTGGGCGAAGCGGCGTTCCCAATCTGCGTGGCGGATGGCCACGCGCAGCGCATGGAGCAGGTTGGAGCTGAAAGTGAACGGCACGCCGTCCTGGGCGGCGTAATAGCCCAGGTCAAGGTACCGCGGCAACCGATCCGGTGCGGGCCGCAGTTCATGGTGATGGAACACCATGGAGAGACCGGGGTAACTGCGGAGGCCTTTGCCGCTGGCGCCCGTGGCCAGGTAAACGCCGTGTAGGTCCACCGGCACGGTGCCGAGGGAGCTGATGCAGTCGGCACAAAGCTTCAGTCCGAACTCGGCGCAGACGGCCTTCAACGCGTTCAGGTCGTTCAAAACGCCGGTGGAGGTTTCGCAATGCACGGCCCAGACCCAACGCAGCTCCGGCGTGTGTTCGATCCGGCGCCGGACCTCTGCGAGGTCGAATGGCGCGCCCCATGCGACCTCGTAGACATCGAAATCCAACCCCCAACGCCGGGCATGGTCCACCAGTCGGGTCCCGAACTCGCCGTTGTTCAGGACCAGGCCGCGCCCGCCTTCCAGGGCCAACTGGCCGCCGACCGCGTCGTTGGCCAGTGTACCGGAGCCGACCAGGATCTGGCAGTGAGCGGCCCCGGTCATTTCGCACAGGCACTGGCGTGTGGCGTGGAAATCGCTCATGAAAACCGGGCTCCGATGCGATTCGGGCGATTGCTCGAAGGCCCGGCGCACCTCCCGGCGGACGGCCACCGGACCGGGCAGGAAATTCACGGCCGAGGGATGGAAGGAACGGGCCGGCGCACTGCGAAGAAACTCGCGCGCGCGGACCTCGAACGTTTCCAAGGTGATGTACATCGGCTGGAACTGGGCTTCACCGGACCCGACCAGCGGGCCGAACGGCACGAACCCGAGGTGCCGGTAGAGCTTCTGTTGCCGGGTGGTTCCGGAGATGATGGCCAGGTCGTAACCTTTCTCAATACCGTGCTGCCAGAGCAGCGCCAGCAGACCGGCCAGGATCTGACCGCCGCGGGTTCCGCGGTACTTCTTCTCGATGGCCAGCAGGCGCACCTCACAAATCCGCCGGCCAGGGGGCAGGTAGCTGTCCAGGTTGGGCAGCTTCTGGTCCAGTGAAAACGGCCGGTTGCCCCGGACGGCCAGCATGCCGGCCAGTTCCCGCCCGCACAGGCAGATCAGGTAGGTGTTCTCGTTGTGGAATTTGTCCACCAGGCGCTGGGAGGGGGACCGTTCATGCTGCGGGATCTCCTCGACAAAGGTCTTGTAGTTCAGCCGGTGAATGGCCTCGAATTCCCAATCCTCCGAGGCGAATTTGAACACCAGAGGTTCACGCTCTTGCATAGGTTCACCTCACGATTTGTCGGAGTTCACCGCCGGACGCGAACCCCAGCCCAACGCGTGCCATTCCTCCACCAGGTTTCGCCGGTGGGCATACAACACCAGTGCCGAGGCGACGGTCAGGACGCTGACATGATACGGCTCTTTGTCCAGAAACCAGGCCGCCATCGGCAACAGCGCGTAAGCGATCATGCCCGGCAGGATGGTACGGCGCAACAGAGCCCACGGCGGCAAAAAAAGCAGCGCCAATGCGCCCAACAGTTCCGGGTCATAAACCAACAGCCCGCCCAGCGATGTGGCCACCCCCTTGCCTCCGCGAAACCCGAGCTGCAGCGGCCAAAGATGGCCGGCCAGGACAGCCAGCAGGGCCAGCCCCTCCAGACGCGGATCACCGGTGCCGACCCGGGTGCCCCACACGGCGAGCACGCCCTTCAGCACGTCCCAGATCAACGTGGCCACGAAGCCCTTGGGGCCGAGGACGGTGCTGACGTTTCGCGCGCCCACACTGCCGCTGCCGACCCGGCGCATGTCCTGCCCGGTGGTCCACCTGACCAGGTAATAGCCGCCGGCCAGGCAGCCGAGGGCGTACGCCCCGGCAGCCACGAGCAACGCCTGTCCCCAGCCCTCTGGGCTCTCCAGCCACGATGCCAGCCCGTTCATAGACACACCCCTGCTGCAATCGTTGCCCCACGACGGCAGCCGGATCGTTTGCGTAACCACTGTAGCCGGGCCACCGGCGGGCTGTGAATCGAAAAATGGCCCGTCGGAACCCCCTCAAGTCCGGGCCGTCGAACCAGTTGGAACGCAAGCAGGGTGGAGCCGGCATCCGTGCTGGAGCCGGTGGGACCGTCCGACCGATTACCAGAGCACCCGACGAACCTCGACAACCAACCGCGACCAGCACGATGATGCCCGGGGAAACACCCGACCCGCAAAGGGAGCGATGCCTCTCGAACAGGGGCGACAAGGGGCGCTGTGCGGGAGGTGTCCCTTCCTGAGGACGAGCACCTGCGCAGTGTCAAGGAGTCCGGCCCATCACCCCTGCCCTTGCCGGCGGCCCGGGTGTAGGGTGCCCTCTCCAAGAGGGTACAAACTTGGTGCCGAAGCGCGTGTTCCATGGCCCTGAAGCTCCGGGGGGCCTTCACTCGCTGGCGAAGCACGACCGGGGGGCCGGAAACGCAGGCGCAGGCAGCCAGGAGGAGCTTGGGCACCCGGGGATCCTGTCTTCCGGGCGCAAACTGCCCGGCAACGGTGCCCGGTGACGGCGCGTCCCCCGCCCGGGCCGTAAAGCGGCGCGCGTCGAACAATGCGATCCGGCCGGAAAGGCCGGTCCTGCCGGCCGGATGACCGGGTCAGCTTCGGGCCGCGGGCCGGTCCTTGGTCATGTCGAGGATCTTCTCCAGGATCTGGGCCGGCACGGGTTCGAACCGGAGCGGTTCCATGGAGTAGGATGCGCGACCTTTGGAGAGTGACCGGATGGCCGTGGCATAGCCGAACATCTCGGCCAGGGGCACCTCGGCGGAGATGACCATGGCGGTGTCCTTGGCCTCAATGCCGGTGATGCGGCCACGGCGCCGGTTCAGGTCGCCCATGATGTCGCCCTGGTACTCGTCCGGGGTGGTGACCTCCACCTTCATGACCGGCTCCAGGATGATGACGTTGGCCTTCTTGCAGGCGTCTTTGAGGGCGAAGATGCCGGCCATTTTGAACGCCAGCTCGCTGGAGTCCACCTCGTGGTACGACCCGTCCACGATGGCGATCTTGAGGTCCACCAGCGGGTAACCGGCCAGCACACCGCCCTGGATGCCCTCGTTCAGGCCGTCAATGACCGCGGGGATGTACTCCTTGGGAATGACGCCGCCGACAATCTTGTTTTCGATCTCGATGCCTTTGCCGCGTTCGTTGGGTGCGACCTCGATGATGACGTGACCGTACTGCCCGCGGCCGCCCGTTTGGCGGATGAACTTGCCCTCGCCGGTGGCGGTCTGGGTGATGGTCTCGCGGTAGGCGATCTGGGGCGCACCGGCCACGGCCTCGACCTTGAACTCGCGGAAAAGCCGGTCGCGAATGATCTCCAGGTGCAACTCGCCCATGCCGGCGATGATCAGCTGGCCGGTCTCCTCGTTGGTGAAGACGCGGAAGGTCGGATCCTCCTCGGCCAGGCGCTGGAGGCCTTCCATGAGACGGTCCCGGTCGCCCTTGGTCTTGGGCTCGATGGCCATGCTGATGACCGGCTCCGGGAAGGTGGGCGGCTCGAGAATGATCTCGAACTTCTCGTCGCAGAGGGTGTCGCCGGTGGTAATGTTGCGCAGGCCAACCAGGGCCGCGATGTCGCCGGCGAACACCTTTTCCACGTCGATCCGTTTGTCGGCCTGCACCATCATGACGCGGCTGACGCGCTCGCGTTTGCCGGTGCGGGGGTTGTAAATGACGTCGCCCTTCTTGAGCTGGCCGCTGTACACGCGGAAGAACACCAGCTTGCCCACGTAGGGATCGCTCCAGAGTTTGAAGGCCAGGGAGCAGAACGGGCCGTGGTCGGTGGTCGGGACCTCGACCTTCTCCTCGGTGCCGGGTTTCCAGCCCACGGCCGGTGGAATGTCCAGGGGCGAGGGCAGGTAGTCCACGACGGCGTCGATCAGCGGTTGAACACCCCGTTTGCGGAAGGCGGACCCTGCAAGCACCGGGACGAATTCCAGCGCGCAGGTGAGCCGCCGGATGGCCCGCTTGAGGAGCTCGGGGGGAACGGGTTTGTCCTCGATGACCAGCTCGGCGACCTGGTCATCCTTGTTGGCGACGGCCTCGATGAGTTCCTTCAACGCCTGCCGGGCGCGTTCCTTTTCCTCGGCCGGGATTTCGGTGATCTCGAATTTCATCCCGAATTCATCCTCGGGATCGTAGATGAGGGCGCGCTGGTTGATGACGTCAATGACGCCGCGCAGGTTGTCCTCCTTGCCCAGCGGGAGGACCACGGGCCACGCGTAGGCGCCCAGGCGCCGCCGCATTTCGTCCACGGCCTTTTCGAAGTTGGCGCCCACGCGGTCCATCTTGTTGACGAAGGCGATGCGGGGGACGCGGTATTTGGTGGCCTGGCGCCAGACGGTTTCGGACTGGGGCTGCACGCCGGCCACGCCGCAGAAGACGGCGATGGCGCCGTCCAACACGCGCATGGAACGTTCGACCTCCGCGGTGAAATCCACGTGACCCGGTGTGTCAATGATGTTGATCCGGTGCCCGATGCCGGGGAACAGTTTCACCAGGCCGTCCTCCTTCTGGGTCCAGTAGCAGGTGGTGGCGGCGGAGGTGATGGTGATGCCCCGCTCGCGTTCCTGTTCCATCCAGTCGGTCACGGTGTTGCCGTCGTCCACATCGCCCATGCGATGGGTGATGCCCGTGTAGAAAAGGATGCGCTCGGTGGTGGTGGTTTTGCCGGCATCGATGTGCGCGGCAATGCCGATGTTGCGCGTCCGTTCCAAAGGGTACGGACGGTCCGGCGCGTTGACACGGGCTTCGGATGCAACGGTCTTATGGTTTTCCACAGTGGATTCCATGGCCATATGCGACAAGAAAAGCGCCCCGGAAGGCCGGCGAGGGCGACGGGGCGCGAATCAGAAACCTCGTTACCAGCGGAAGTGTGCGAAAGCCTTGTTGGCCTGGGCCATTTTGTGAACCTCGTCCCGTTTCCGGATGGCGCTGCCCTGGCCCTGGAAGGCGTCCAGAATCTCGGCAGCGAGCGCGTCCTTCATCGGGATCCCCTTGCGCGCGTCGGCAAAACCGACGATCCAGCGCAAGGCCAGGGAAAGTTGCCGGTCGGGCGGCACTTCCATGGGCACCTGGTAGGTGGCACCGCCGACGCGACGGGCCTTGGTCTCGATGCGCGGTTTGGCATTTTCCACCGCCCGCTGCAGGACCTCGAGGGGATCGGGGTTGCCGCTTTTCTCGGCCACTTTGTCGAGGGCGGCGTACACGATGCGCATGGCGAGACTCTTCTTGCCCCGGCGCATGACCGTGTTAACCAGCCGCATGACCAGCGGGCTGTTGTACCGGGGATCCGGTGGAATGGGACGTTTGATGGCTCGACGACGTCGGGACATGGACAGGATCTCCGTTCAGATTCCGGGCCTATGGGCGTTCAGGCAGCGGGTTTGGCTGTGGACTTGGGCCGTTTGACGCCGTACTTGGAGCGGCTGACGCGCCGTTTCTCCACGCCGGCGCAGTCCAGGACGCCGCGCACGATGTGGTAGCGCACGCCGGGCAGGTCCTTCACACGCCCGCCCCGCACCAGCACAATCGAGTGCTCCTGCAGGTTGTGCCCCTCGTCCGGGATGTAGGCGATGACCTCGTAGCCGTTGGTGAGCCGGACCTTGGCCACTTTGCGCATGGCCGAGTTCGGCTTCTTGGGCGTTCGGGTCATGACCTGAATGCAGACGCCGCGACGAAACGGCGCCCCCTGCAGGGCCGGCGCCTTGCTCTTGGCCTTCAGCCGTTTGCGGCCTTTGCGAACCAGTTGATTGATCGTCGGCATGTTAGCTCTTCCGTCGTGCCGGGCGCGGGCTAGCCATTCCGCGACCCGAAGGAAACACCATTTTGGTCAAGCTTCGTTTCCCTGACAACTCCTAATTCTCGTTTTCCGGGGCCGGTTGGGAGTCTCCGTCGCCGCCCGGCGCCGGATTCTGGCCGCTCTCACCCAGCAGTGCCTCCTCCAGGGCGTTCGGCTGGGAGGGACCGGCTTCCGCCTCGGGTTCCTCGGCCGGGGGCGCGGTTGGCCGGACGCGGACCTTGCGGTATTTCTCGAATCCGGTGCCGGCCGGGATGATGTGCCCCATGATCACGTTTTCCTTGAAACCGCGGAGGTAATCCACCTTGGAGCGTGTGGCGGCATCGGTCAGCACCCGGGTGGTGTCCTGGAAGGAGGCGGCACTGAGCCAGCTCTCGGTCTCCAGCGAGGCCTTGGTGATGCCGAGCAACACCGGCTGGGCCTCGGCCGGTTTGCCGCCCATCTTTTCCACCCGGGCGTTTTCCTCCTCGAACTCGATGCGGTCCACCTGTTCGCCCCAGAGGAACTGGGTGTCGCCGGGTTCGGTGATGCGCACCTTGCGCAGCATCTGTCGGACGATGATCTCGATGTGTTTGTCGTTGATGGTGACGCCCTGGAGCCGGTAGACCTCCTGGACCTCGTTGACGAGGTGCTCCTGCAGTTCCTGGGCGCCACAGACCTCCAGGATCTCGTGCGGATCGAGCGGGCCCTCGGTCAACTGCTGGCCCTTCTTCACCATGTCCCCCTTGAAGACAATGATGTGCTTCCCGATGGGGACGAGGTGCTCCTCGGTCAGGCCGGTCTTGGGATCCCGGATGATGATGCAGCGTTTGCCGCGGACGCTGGGTCCGAAGTCCACGATACCGTCGATCTTGGAGATCTCGGCCGCGTCCTTGGGCCGGCGCGCCTCGAACAGCTCGGCCACGCGCGGCAGACCGCCGGTGATGTCCTTGGTCTTGGCCTGTTTGCGCGGGGTCTTGGCCAGGAGCGAGCCGGCCACGATTTCGTCGCCCTCCTCGACCACGATGTGGGCCTCGGCCGGGATGCCGTAGCTGGCCACCACCTCGCCGGCATCGTCCAACACGAGGATCTGCGGATGGAGATCCTCCTTGTGCTCGATGACGACCATGGCCTGCTGGCCGGTGGTTTCGTCCACCTCGTAGCGCATGGTGACGCCCTCGATGATGTCGTGGAACTTCACCCGCCCGGCCTTTTCGGAGAGGATGGGCACGTTGTGCGGGTCCCACTGGGCGAGGGTGTCGCCCTTCTTCACCCGCCCGCCCGGCGGCACCATGATGACCGCGCCGATGACGATGTTGTGGGTTTCCAGCTCGCGCCCGGTCTCGTCCGTGACGGTGATGTACCCGTTCTTGTTGAGGACGATGTTGTTGCCGTCCTGGAGGGTGACGTACCGCAGGTCGTGGTAGTGCAGGATGCCGTCGGACTTGGCCTTGATGATCGGCTGTTTGAACGTACCGGCGGCCACGCCCCCGATGTGGAAGGTGCGCATGGTCAACTGGGTGCCGGGCTCGCCGATGGACTGGGCGGCGATGATGCCGACGGCCTCGCCCAGGCCGACCATGCGTCCGGTGGCAAGGTTCCGGCCGTAGCAGAGCTGGCAGAGACCGCGCTTGGTCTCGCAGGTGAGCGGGGAACGGATCTTGACCCGTTCGATGCCCATCTGCTCGATCATCTTGGCGCGGTCCTCGTCAATTTCCTCGTTGGCGCGAACGAGGAACTCCTTCGGATTGTTTGGATTGGGGACGTCCTCGGCGGCCACGCGTCCGATGATGCGTTCGGACAGGCGGACCACCTCGTCCTCGCCCTCGTAAATGGCCTGGACCCAGATGCCGTTGGTGGTGCCGCAGTCGGCCTCGCGGATGATGACGTCCTGGGCCACGTCCACCAGCTTCCGCGTCAGATAGCCGGAGTCGGCCGTCTTCAGTGCGGTGTCGGCCAATCCCTTGCGGGCGCCGTGGGTGGAGATGAAGTACTCCAGCACGGTGAGGCCCTCGCGGAAGTTGGAGAGAATGGGTTTCTCGATGATGTCGCCGCTGGGCTTGGCCATCAGCCCGCGCAGACCGGCCAGCTGGCGCACCTGCTGGCGATTGCCGCGCGCGCCCGAGTCCATCATGAGCCAGATGGGGTTGTACTCGCGTTTGCCCTGGTTGGCCTCCAGGGTTTTCATCAGCGCGGCGGTGATTTCGTCGGTGGCGTGCGTCCAGATGTCCACGATTTTGTTGTAGCGCTCGCCCGAGGTGATGATGCCGCGGCGGTGTTGTTTTTCGACCTCCCGGATCTGCCGGAGGGATTCTTCGATGAGTTTCTGCTTCTCCTTCGGCACGATCATGTCATCGATGCCGATGGAGACACCGGCCCGTGTGGCCTCGCGGAAGCCCAGCTCCTTGAGCTTGTCGAGTGCCACGATGGTTTTCTCGTGGCCGCAGACCTTGTAACAGTTCCAGATGATGTCGCCCAGTTCGTTTTTCCCGGCGACCTTGTTGAAGAACCCGAGTTCCTCGGGCCAGACCTCGCTGAAGATGACGCGGCCGACGGTGGTTTCGATGACCTTCTTGTCGGGCACGCCATAGACGGTCTGGCGGCCGTAGTCCGGGTTGGCCAGCCGGACCCGGTCGTGGGTGCGGAGGGCGCCCTCGTCATAGGCGAAGAGGACCTCCTCCTTGGACGCGAACAGCGGCAGTCGCTGATCGGGTTTGCGCGGGGTGCGCGGTTCGGCCGTGAGATAGAAGCAGCCGAGGGTGATGTCCTGCGTGGGGGTGATGATGGGTTTGCCGCTGGAGGGGCTGAAGATGTTCAGCGGCGACATCATCAGCAACCGGGCCTCCAGCTGGGCCTCGATGGAGAGCGGCACGTGCACGGCCATCTGGTCACCGTCGAAGTCGGCGTTGTAGGCGGTGCAGACCAGTGGATGGATGCGGATGGCCTCGCCCTCGATGAGGACCGGTTCGAACGCCTGGATGGAGAGCCGGTGCAGCGTGGGCGCGCGGTTCAAGAGGACGGGATGCCCCTTGGTGACCTCCTCGAGGATGTCCCACACCTCCTTGGTTTGGCGTTCGATGAGTTTCTTGGCCGAGCGGACGGTGTGGACGTAGCCCAGTTCCTTGAGCCGCCGGATGATGAACGGCTCGAAGAGAACGAGGGCCATTTTCTTGGGCAGGCCGCACTGGTGCAGCTTCAGTTCCGGTCCGATCACGATGACCGAGCGACCGGAGTAGTCCACGCGTTTGCCGAGGAGGTTTTGACGGAACCGGCCGCTCTTGCCCTTGAGCATGTCGGAGAGGGACTTGAGCGGGCGGTTGCCGGCGCCGGTGACGGGGCGACCGTGCCGGCCGTTGTCGAACAGGGCGTCCACGGCCTCCTGCAGCATGCGTTTTTCGTTCCGGATGATGACCTCGGGGGTCTTGAGCTGCAGGAGGTTTTTGAGCCGGTTGTTCCGGTTGATGACGCGGCGGTAGAGATCGTTCAGGTCCGAGGTGGCAAACCGGCCGCCCTCCAGGGGGACCAGAGGTCGCAGGTCGGGCGGGATGACCGGCAGCACCGTCAGCACCATCCACTCGGGTTTGACGTTGGCCTGGACGAATGCCTGCAGCAGTTTGATCCGTTTGGCCAGTTTTTTGCGGGTTTGTTTGCTGCGCGTTTCATTCATTTCCTGCTGCAGCTTCTCGATGAGCTTGGGCAGGTCCACGCGCGCCAGGGCGTCGCGGATGGCTTCGGCGCCCATCTTGGCGACGAAGGCGTCGGCTCCGTAGGTTTCCCTGGCCTCACGCAACTCCTGCTCGGTGAGGAGCTGGTTGGGCTGGAGCGGGGTCTGACCGGGGTCCACCACCAGGTAGTCCTCGTAATAGATGACCCGTTCCAGGTCGCGGGCGGTCATGTCGAGGACCAAGCCGATGCGGGAGGGCATGCACTTGAAGAACCAGATGTGGACGACCGGCACGGCCAGTTCGATATGGCCCATGCGTTCCCTGCGGACGCGGGCCAGGGTGACCTCCACGCCGCAACGGTCACAAACCACGCCCCGGTGTTTGATGCGCTTGTACTTGCCGCAGGAGCATTCCCAGTCCTTGACCGGACCGAAGATGCGCTCGCAGAACAGGCCGCCTTTCTCCGGTTTGAAAGTGCGGTAGTTGATGGTCTCCGGGTTTTTGACCTCGCCCTTGGACCAGGAACGGATGGTCTCGGGGGAGGCGATGGAAATGGAGACGTATTCGACCTGGTTGACCCTGTCCAGGCCGAGGAGTTCACGGGCGCTTTCTTTGCTGGTGCTGATCATAGGTTGCCAATCACGGTGCCAAAGCTGTGCTCAACGGTGACCGGTCGCAACGCCTGCTCAGAGTGCACTGAGGAGGCGCGCCGGTTCCGGCGGGGCCTCGGCCGGGCGGGCCATGCCCACCCGGACGTCCAGGCCGAGGGCCTGCATTTCTTTGACCAGGACGTTGAAGGACTCGGGGATGCCGGCCTCCAACACATTGTCGCCCTTGACGATGCTCTCGTACACGCGGGTCCGGCCCTGCACGTCGTCGGATTTGACCGTGAGCAATTCCTGGAGGGAATAGGCCGCGCCGTAGGCTTCCATGGCCCAGACCTCCATTTCGCCGAACCGCTGGCCGCCGTACTGGGCCTTGCCACCCAGGGGCTGTTGGGTGACCAGGGAGTACGGTCCCACCGCGCGGGCGTGGATTTTGTCGGCAACGAGGTGCCCCAGCTTCATCATGTAGATGTAGCCCACGACGACCTCCTGATCGAACGGTTCGCCGGTGCGGCCGTCGTAGAGGATGGCCTTGCCGGCCTCGTTGACCAGCACGGGTTGACCGGCGGCCTTTTGTTTTTCGCCGGCCTGGCGGAGATACTCGCGGATCTCCTTTTCCTTGATCCCGTCGAAGACGGGCGTGCTGAACCTGAGGCCCAGGACGTGGGCGGCCCAGCCCAGGTGGGTTTCCAACAGCTGACCCACGTTCATACGGGAGGGCACGCCCAGCGGATTGAGCACGATGTCCACCGGCGTACCGTCGGCCAGGAAGGGCATGTCCTCCTCCGGCACGATCTTGGCGATGACGCCCTTGTTGCCGTGCCGGCCGGCCATTTTGTCGCCCACGGAAAGTTTCCGTTTGGAGGCGATGTAAACCTTGACGGACTTGATGATGCCGGTGTCCCGGCCCTCGCCCGATTCGAGGCGTTCCATCTCCTCGTCATACTGCATCTGGAGATCATCGAACTTCTTTTTGTAGGCGCCGATGATCTCGTTGATTTTGTTGCGGATGGGCGAGGGATCGATCTCGATCCGGTCGTACACCTCGGCCAGTTTCCGCAGGAGCGTTTTGGTGATCTTGCGGTTGGCCGGGATGATGATCTCGCCGGTTTCGCTGTTGACGACGTCCAGCGGGATTTTTTCGCCGAGGAGGATGTTGCTGAGGGCCTCGGTGAGCTGTTCTTTCAGCTCGGTTTGTTTCTGTTTGTATTCCTCCTCGATCTGTTTGGCCTGTCTCTGACTGTCCTCGATCTGGGCCTCTTTTTCGCTGTCCTTTTTCGAGGAGACCTTGACGTCCATGACGATACCGTAGGTGCCCGAGGGCACGCGGAGGGAGGTGTCTTTGACGTCGGCGGCCTTTTCGCCAAAGATGGCACGCAGGAGGCGTTCCTCGGGGGCCAGTTCGGTCTCGGATTTCGGCGTGATCTTGCCGACGAGGATGTCGCCGGGCCGGACCTCGGCACCCACGCGGATGACACCGTCCGGGCCGAGGTTTTTGAGGGCGTCCTCACCCACGTTGGGGATGTCGCGGGTGATCTCCTCCGGGCCGAGTTTGGTGTCCCGGGCGCTGACCTCGAACTCCTCGATGTGGATGGAGGTGAAGATGTCGTCCTTGACGATGCGGGAGCTGATCAGGATGGCGTCCTCGAAGTTGTATCCGTTCCAAGGCATGAACGCCACGAGGACGTTCCGGCCCAGGGCCAGTTCACCGTTGTGCGTGCACGGACCGTCGGCCAGGACCTGGCCCTTCTTCACCGGGTCACCCACCCGGACCAGGATTTTCTGGTTGATGCAGGTGGCCGCGTTGGAGCGCATGAACTTCCGGATCGGGTAGATCCAGATGCCCTTGTCCGGGTCGTGTTTGAGTTTGCGGCGTCCCTCGGGCAGCTTGCCGTCCTTGGTGACGATGATCAGGTTGCCGTTGACGGCGGCCACGCGTCCGGATTCCTCGGCCACCACGACCGCCCGGGAATCGCGGGCCACGCGTTCCTCCATGCCGGTGGCCACGTAGGGTGCCTCGGTGACGATGAGCGGCACGGCCTGCCGCTGCATGTTCGAGCCCATCAACGCGCGGTTGGCGTCGTCGTGTTCCAGGAAGGGAATGAGACTGGCCGCCACCGAGACGAGCTGTTTGGGTGAGACGTCCATGTAGTCCACCCGCTCGGGCTCGACCTCGACGAAGTCGCCGCGGGCGCGGCAGAGGATGCGGTCCACGAGGAACCGTCCTTTTTCGTCCACGGGCGTGTTGGCCTGGGCGATGAGGAACTGCTCCTCCTGATCGGCGGTGAGGTACTCGATCTTGTCGGTGACCCGGCCTTTCTCGACCTTGCGATAGGGGGTCTCGAGGAACCCGAATTCGTTGACGCGGGCGTAGGTGGCCAGCGAGGCGATCAAGCCGATGTTCGGCCCTTCCGGCGTCTCGATCGGGCAGATGCGGCCGTAGTGCGACGGGTGGACGTCGCGGACTTCGAAGCCGGCCCGGTCACGGGACAATCCGCCGGGGCCGAGTGCGGACAGACGCCGCTTGTGGGTCAGTTCGGCCAGCGGGTTGATCTGGTCCATGAACTGACTCAACTGGCTGCGGCCGAAGAAGTCGCGTATGACGGCGGAGAGGGCCTTGGGATTGATGAGTTTTTGGGGCGTCATGGGTTCGACCGTTTGGTCGAACAGGGTCATGCGCTCCTTGACCAGGCGTTCGGTGCGGGCCAGGCCCACGCGGCACTGGTTGGCCAGCAGTTCGCCGACGGTGCGGACGCGCCGGCTGCCGAGGTGGTCAATGTCGTCCAAGGTCCCCTCGCCCTGACGGAGGCGCAGGAGGTACTTGGTGGCGGCGACCAGATCCTCCTTGGTGAGGATCCGGACGTCTCCGGTTTTGAGTCCGAGTTTCTGGTTGATCTTGTAGCGGCCCACGCGGCCCAGGTCATAGCGCTTGGGATCGAAGAACAGGCGCTTGATCAGCGCGCGGGCGTTGGCGGGCGTGGGGGGATCGCCCGGACGCAACCGGCGGTAGATGTCGCGGAGGGCTTCCTCCTCGTTGCGGGCCGGGTCCTTGCGGATGCATTTGATGATGATGGCCTCGTCCACCGAGGTGTCCACCACGCGGATGCGCTGGACGCCGACCTCGGCGATCTGTTTGAGGACGGCCTTGGAAAGCGGTTCGAAGGCACGGGCCACGATGAGGTTGTTGGACGGGTCCACCACGTCATGGATGAGGACCAGGTTGGCGAGGTCGTCCCGTTTCTCGGCCTCCTTGAGGGTGAGCTCCTGGATGTCATAGAAGAGGCGCAGGATTTCCTCGTCGGTCCCGCGCACCTTTTCGGCGCCTTCCCGGCCCTTGGCGGGTTCGCCGTCCAGGAAGCTGATGGCCCGGAAGAAGGTGGTGATGAGGAACTTTCGACGCCGCTTCTTGCGGTCCAGGTAGACGTAGAGAAGATCGTTGGTGTCGAACTGGGCCTCGTACCAGGAGCCCCGGTCGGGAATGATACGGTACGAGTGCAGCGTCTTGCCGTTGGGGTGCTGGGTGGCTTCGAAGACCAGGCCGGGTGAACGGTGCAACTGGCTGACCACGACGCGCTCTGCGCCGTTGATGACGAAGGAGCCCTGCGGGGTCATGAGCGGGATTTCGCCCATGAAGACCCGTTCTTCCTTGACGCTCTTGTTCTCTTCGCGGAGGCGGAAGGTGACGTAGAGCGGAGCCCCGTAGGTCAGGCCCTCGCGAAGGGCCTCCAGCCAGTCCATCTTCGGCTCGGTGATCTCGTACGAGACGAAGTCGAGGACGAACTTCCCGTCGTAGCTTTCGATGGGAAAGATCTCCTTGAAGACCGCCTGTAACCCCGCCAGTTTGCGTTTGTTGGGGGGCACGTCCTTCTGCAGGAACTCCTCGTAGGAGGTGATCTGCAGTTCGATGAGGTTCGGCGGCGCAATGACTTCCTTGATGCGGCCGAAGTTGATTCGTTCAGTTGCTCGCGCTGGCATGTTGTTTGTTGACCTCTTCCCGGGGCCGTTTCACGGACCCCCGGGTCCCACACCCACTTCACCCACAATGGCACGGGGACGGGAGCCCCGCCTCCCGCCCTCGGCCCCACCTGGCCCCGGACCGGGCAGGGTTCCATCCGATCCGGCTGTGACCCGGCGTTGCCGGGACCGAAAAGAGCGTAACCGGGCGGCGGTCCGGTCGGACCGCCGCCGGCTCAGCTGCAAAGGGCCGATTACTTGAGCTCGACCTTGGCACCGGCATCCTCGAGCTTCTTCTTGGCCGCCTCGGCCTCCTCCTTGGAGACCCCTTCCAATACGGGTTTCGGGGCCCCCTCGACGAGCGCCTTGGCGTCGGCCAGGCCCAGTCCGGCCTTGATCTCGCGGACGGCCTTGATGACGGGGATCTTCTTGTCCGCCGGCAGGGAGACCAGGACCACGTCGAAGGTGGTCTTGGCTTCCGCGGCCGGAGCGGCCGCACCGGCGGCAGCGCCGGCGGCCGGGGCCGCTACGGCGACCGGGGCCGCAGCGCTGACCCCCCACTTTTCTTCGAGTTTCTTCACCAGCTCAGCGGCCTCCAGGACCGTGAGCTTGCTCAGTTCTTCCACCAGGTTTGCGATGTCTGCCATGGTACCTCTCTTCTCGTCGCCACCCGTGGCCACAGGTGATTTCAGTTCACGGCCTGTGAACCGACGAGGGATGTTGGTTTGTGTCCGATCTCATGTTGCCCGGGTGTCCCAACGCCCGGGAAAACCGTCTGTCCGGCCCGTTCAGGATCCTGCTGCCTGGCCGCCTTCCTTGTCGACCCGGGCTTGAAGAACGCGGGCCAGTTGGGCGGCCGGGGTTTGGATGAGACGCACCAAACGCGCGGCCGGTTCCTGCAGCAGACCCAGCAACTGGGCGCGCAGGACATCCAACGGCGGCAGTTCGGCCAGCTCCTGTAGTTGGGCCGCGTCCAACTGCTGGTTGCCCAGTAAGCCGACATGTAACTTGGGCTTGTCAAATTCGGCGGCGAAGGTTTTCAGGACCTTGGCCGCGGCGCAGATGTCGCGCCGGCCGGTCACGGCCGCCAGCTGGCCGGTGAGGAGGTCGCCGAGGTCGCCCAGGCCGGCCTCGCGGGCGGCGATGCGGAAGATGGTGTTTTTAATCACGTGGAGCTCGGCCTCGGCACCGCGCAGGCGCCGGCGCAGCTCGGTCATGGCGGCCACGTTGAGGCCGGTGTAGTTGACGAGGATGACGTAGGGCGAATTCTGCAGCCGCTGCAGATATTCCTGGGTCAAAGCTTGTTTTTCCGGGCGCATAGGCTTGGCAACGCTTTCAACGATGGGATTCCTGGGTCATTCCGGTTCAGGCGGTGATTCCGAGGTCCCGGAGGTCGAGTCGGACCGACGGACTCATCGTGCTGCTGATGGCGCAACTGTGGATGTAACGTCCCCGAACGGACGCCGGTTTGGCCTTCACCACGGCATCGATGGCGGCGCGGGCATTTTCCTCGATCTGTTCGGGCGTAAAGCTCGTCTTGCCAATGGCCATGTGCAGGTTGGCGGTCTTGTCCACCTTGAACTCGACGCGACCGGCCTTGACCTCGCGCACCGCCCGGGCGGTGTCCTCGGTCACGGTGCCGGTCTTCGGATTGGGCATGAGCCCGCGCGGCCCCAGGATCTTGCCCAGCTTGCGCACCTCGGTCATGGCCTCGGGCGTGGCGATGGCCACGTCGAAATCGGTCCAGCCGTCCTGGCATTTTTTGATGTATTCTTCGAAGCCGACGTAATCGGCGCCGGCGGCCTTGGCCGCCTCGGCCGCTTCGCCGGGCTTGGCAAAGACCAGCACCCGGACCTTCTTGCCGGTGCCGTGCGGCAAGGAGACCGTGCCCCGGACCATCTGGTCCGATTGCCTGGGGTCCACGCCCAGACGGAAGGCCAGTTCGACCGTCTCCTCAAAGCGGGCGCGCGGGAATTTTTTCACGATCTCCACCGCCGCCTTGAGCGGATAGGTCTGTTTCGGATCAACCAGTTCGAGTGCCTTCAGGTAACGTTTGCTGTGTTTTTTGCCCATGGTTCGTGGTTGCGGTGCCGGCGGGTCCGCCAGAGGGGACCCTCCCGCGGATTCAGCTTCAGTCCACCACTTCGATGCCCATGCTGCGAGCCGTACCGGCGATCATCCGGTAGGCGGCTTCCTCGGAATTGGCGTTCAAATCCTTGGCCTTGATCTTGATGATTTCCATGATCTGCTGGCGGGTGACCTTGCCCACCTTCTCCTTGTTCGGGGCCTTGGATCCGACGGCGATGCCGGCGGCCTTTTTCAGGAGGGCCGAGGCCGGCGGGGACTTGGTGATGAAGGTGAACGACTTGTCCTGGTAGACGGTGATGACCACCGGAATGATCATGCCGGCCTGGTCCTTGGTGGCGGCGTTGAACTCCTTGCAGAATGCCATGATGTTCACGCCGTGCTGACCCAGGGCCGGGCCGACCGGCGGAGCCGGGTTGGCCTGACCGGCCGGAATCTGCAATTTGATGACCGCTGTGACTTTCTTTGCCATGTGTGAATTCCACTTGTGACGCCGGGCCCGTCTGCGCCGGTTGGTTCCGCAGACCGGACGCCGGTTCGTTTCAGGCCTTCTCCACCTGCCAGTATTCCAGTTCCACCGGTGTGTTGCGGCCGAAGATGTTGACCACCACCTTCAGCTTGCCGCGTTCCGGCTCGATTTCCTGGATCACCCCGCTGAAGTTCAGGAACGGGCCGTTGTTGATCTTGACCGTTTCCCCCACTTCAAAGTTGACCTTGGGCCGCTCGACTTCCTCGGAGGCAGAAATCTGGGCCTTGATCTGTTCGACCTCCTCGTCGGGCGTGGCCTCGGGCCGGTCGCCGCTTTCGCTGGCGAAACCGAGCACGCCGGGGGTTTCCTTGATGAAATAGTAGGGCCGGGGCAGCAACTGGTCCTGGTCATCAAAGAGCACCATCCGCACGAACACATAGCCCGGCCAGAGCTTGCGCATGGAGGTGATCTTCTTCTGGTTGCGCACCTCGACGACGCGTTCCTCGGGGACCATGACCTCGAGGATGTAATCGGTCAGTTCCTCGGTCTTGGCGCGCTTTTCGATGCTCTCCTTGACCTTTTTCTCCTGACCGGCCAGCGTGTGCAGGATGTACCAACGGGGTTGCATGCAGGCTCAGCCCATGATGTGCCGCGCGAACAGCGCAAAGATGAAATCCACCAGCGCGGTGAAGAACCCCAGCAGCAGGGTGGCCACCGTCACCACCACGGTCGAACCTTTCAGTTCGTCCCATGTGGGCCAGGTGCACTTGCGCAACTCTTCGCGCGTCTCTCTGAGGTAGTTGGCGAACCGGGCCACATAGCCGAGGTACCAAAGCACCCCGAACGCGATCCCGAGAATCGCCAGCCAGATCAGCGTTTTGACCAGGTCGTTCACAGCCTAGTTGTTTGGCGGAGAGGGAGGGATTCGAACCCCCGTCGGGCTTGCGCCCGAAGCGGTTTTCAAGACCGCCGCAAT
Organism: Limisphaera sp. 4302-co; assembly: GCF_049537155.1. Classification (NCBI taxonomy): domain Bacteria; kingdom Pseudomonadati; phylum Verrucomicrobiota; class Verrucomicrobiia; order Limisphaerales; family Limisphaeraceae; genus Limisphaera; species Limisphaera sp. 4302-co. Next base: position 153,502 of record NZ_JBMVQZ010000002.1, on the reverse strand, counting down.
CAACCACTCTGCCACCTCTCCGGTAGCCGCGTTGGCAGGGCGGGAGGGACTCGAACCCCCAACCAACGGTTTTGGAGACCGCTGCTCTACCAATTGAGCTACCGCCCTCCCCGCGGGCTGTGCGGTCGGTCCCGGGGACCACGGCCCTCCGGCCGTTCACCCCCGATTCCGCACCGCCCTATTCGATGATCTCGGTCACCCGACCGGCGCCGATGGTGCGGCCGCCCTCGCGGATGGCGAAGCGTTGGCCGCGCTCCATCGCGATCGGCGCAATGACCTTGACCTCCAAATTCACATTGTCACCGGGCATGACCATTTCAACCTTCTCGCCCGTGAGCGAGCGGATGTCCCGCACGTCACCCGTGACGTCCGTGGTGCGGAAATAGAACTGCGGCCGGTAGTTGACGAAGAAGGGGGTGTGCCGACCGCCCTCTTCCTTGGACAGGACGTACACCTCCGCCCGGAAATGGGTGTGCGGGGTGATGGAGCCCGGCTTGGCCAGCACCATGCCGCGTTCCACCTCGTCCTTCTTGATGCCGCGCAGCAGCACACCGACGTTGTCGCCCGCAACCGCCTTGTCGAGGATCTTGCGGAACATTTCGATGTCGGTGGCCACCGTCTTACGGGTCTCCCGCAATCCCACGATCTCGACCTCCTGCATGCGCTCCAGGACGCCGCGCTCGACGCGGCCGGTGACGACGGTGCCGCGACCTTCGATGTTGAACACGTCCTCGATGCTCATGAGGAACGGCTTGTCGATCTCGCGCGTCGGCAGCGGGATGTACTCGTCAACGGCGTTGAGCAGTTCCTGAATGGACTTTTCACCCTCCGGATCGCCGGCCAGGGCCTTCTTGGCGCTGCCCCGGATGATGGGGGCGTTGTCACCGTCGAAGCCGTACTTTTTGAGGAGGTCCCGCAGCTCCATCTCGACCAGATCGAGCAGCTCGGGATCGTCCACCAGATCCACCTTGTTCAGGAAGACCACGATGGCCGGCACGCCCACTTGGCGAGCCAACAGGATGTGCTCGCGGGTCTGGGGCATGGGACCCTCGGCGGCGTCCACCACCAGGATGGCGCCGTCCATCTGGGCCGCACCGGTGATCATGTTCTTGATGTAGTCGGCATGACCCGGGCAGTCCACGTGCGCGTAGTGGCGCTTGTCACTCTCGTACTCGACGTGGGAGACGGCGATGGTAACCGTCTTGGTCTCGTCACGGACGGTACCGCCCTTGGTGATTTCGGCGTAGCTGATCGGCTTGGCCAGCCCCTTGCGGGCCTGCGTGGCCACGATGGCGGCCGTCAGTGTGGACTTGCCGTGGTCAATGTGACCGATGGTGCCGACGTTGACGTGCGGCTTCGTACGCTGAAATTGCTCTTTACCCATTGCGATGTTCCGTTGATTTGGCTCGTTTTCGTTGTTCTCGACGAAAGCTGGAGCCCATGACCAGGATCGAACTGGTGACCTCGTCCTTACCAAGGACGCGCTCTACCGACTGAGCTACATGGGCTTCCGACCCATCCCATCTCGTCGATGCAGGTCGGGCTGCAAAAAACGACAACAACCCGCCGCCCCCACCCTTCCGGTTGCCGGGGCCAAGGGGGCTGGCACGGTGTTCCTTTCTTTGCGGCCCAATGACCAAGGCCGTAAACTAGAGAGCAGCCCGCCGCCTGTCAACCGGCATTTTTGCGCCCCGGCTTCCCGGCGAAAAGTGGGCAAGACACTGTACAGAATCGTATGGGAATTGCAAGGGAGGACGCAAGGCCGGGCGCATGATGCGCCTGCCTACGGTTCCCGGCCGTTTCAGCCCTCGAAAAAGCCACGACGGCACGCCTGTGCCGGCCAACTGTCAAACCTGGGGAGGCAGACGCGAGGTGCGCGCCAGACGTTGGAAGACCTCGTAAAACTCTCCCGGGAAAAATGTGGCCATGCCCGGAGCGAAGCCACACGCACCGTTCCACATTTCGAAAAACGCCCTCAATTCGGCCTCCAAGAACGCAGGGTCCAACAACATCCGGGCCAGCTCAAGGGCCTCCTGCCGGTTCAACGGTTTTTCATCACTCTCGTCCTGCCAGTCGCCCGTGATGGTCTTCTCAATTGCGGATTCCAAATCGGCCCGCACTCGATCCCACGGCCGGCCGGGGAACTTTCGAATGCTGGCGCCCAAGCTTCGTGCATCGGGGAACTGCTGCAACAGTTCGGCGTGAAGGGGAACAACCTGCTCGGCCTTCAATACCGAGCTGGGCAGTAACAGGCTCGGGCAGCCGCCGGTGATCCACCGGAAGGAGGCGCGCACCAACGATTCGGCCTCCCATCGCCCGTGCACGAGTTCTCCGACCTCGTGGAACTCCTGCTCGACGGGGTGCAGCATGAGGCTGAGGACCTTGAGCCGCGCGCCGTTCCTTTTCCGCCCGGCCAGAACCACCGCACTCAGGGTGGGGCCGAAAGGATTCAGGATGCCCGCTGCCGACAACGTAAGCAAAGGTGTGGCGAGAACTTTTTCCCGGCTCCACGTTTTGGGAAACGGATGGATCTCAAGCATGTCGGAACGTCTCCTTTCTCCTCTGCCGGTAGCAGCCCCGGGGTGTTCAGACCTGCAACTGCCCCGACCTGCAGCTGTCGGTTTCGCAGCCGACCTCGGGCGCCGCTGCCAACGACCGGCAGCGCACAGCAGGATGTGTGCCATTTATCCGGCAGCCAGACTCAGCATAAGAAACGCCATGAAGTCCGGGACATGGTTCCCTGAAGGGTCCGCACCTGGCGGTCCTTGGGGGAGAATCGCCCCTTCGTGCGGGCAAGATGTGCGCTTTGTAAAACGGCTTGTTGCTCATCAAAGGGCGGCTCACGCGGGACGTGTCTCAAACCGAGGCAGACAAAGGGTTCCCGCCACCGCCACGCCGGCGCTGCCAAGCATGAAACAGCGGCGAGCAAGCGACCCCAGTCGCGAGCCGCCCCTCTTGGTGGAGTGCACGGTGGGCTGATGGCAACACCCGGCGTTTTCTCACCGCGAGGCCATCGGGAGCCGAATCCGGGGCAAGCGATCCATGCAGGGGGCTGGATCCTCCGGGGGAGCCGGCGCGGTGGAGGTGCGCTGTCCGGGAAAACCACGGTCGGTTCCGACGTCAACAGCAAACTCCCACCGGCAGCCGGCGATTCCGGGGTCTGCCGCCGTATCCAGATCCGGGTTTTCGGGTCACCAAAGCGGGTCCTTGTTGCCCGGACTGCGCACCGCCGATCGGAAAAGCCCGGAGCGAGGACCGTTCCGGTGGGGAGGGTAACAGGGTGGCATACCCGTGTGGTCTCGGGCCGTGTGGCGGGTGCGCCGCGCCACTGGCACCTCGGCGAGGATGCGCCAGATCGGGCCGCCGGTCCGGTTCCCGTCTCCCTTTCTCGGTTTGACCGCTGACGGCACAGGTTTGCGAACACGGGTATGAATCGCTTGTCTGGGAGACCAAGGGAACCCTCTGGAGGCACGGGTTGCCCGGCGCACCCCGGGAATGCGGCCGTGCTTGCGGGTGCTGGGTTCAACCCACCACCATACCCGCATGTTCACGGGCATCGTGGAGGAAGCGGGGGAAGTGGTGAGGATCGAACCGGGGGATGAGGCCATTCGGTTGACGATCCGGGCAGGAAAAACCGGCAAGGGGTTGAAGCCCGGCGGGAGCCTTGCGGTGAACGGTTGTTGTCTGACGGCGGTGCAGTTGCGGCGTCGCGGGGGCAGCACGCTCGTGCAGTTCGACCTGCTGCAGGAGACGTGGCGGCGGACCAATTTTCAGTTTTTGGAACCCGGAAGTCTGGTCAACCTGGAGCGGCCGTTGCGGGCCGGCGGCGAGTTCGGCGGGCATTTCGTAACCGGTCACATCGACGGCGTGGGCCGCATCACGCGGTGGGAAAGGGTCGGCCGGGATCACCTGCTGGACATCGCGGCGCCGCCGGAAGTGATGCGGTACATCGTCTTCAAGGGGTCGGTGGCCGTGGACGGGATCAGCCTCACGGTGGCCGGCGTGCAGCGCGGCGGGTTTCGGATCTGGATCATCCCTCACACTTTCGAGGTGACGAATCTGCGCAGCCGGCGGGTCGGCGATGCGGTGAATCTGGAGGCCGATCTGCTGGGCAAATACGTGGAAAAGTTCCTCCGGGCTCGTCGAGCGCGGGGCCGCTCCTCGCAGTAGGCGCGCGAGTGCCGCAGGCCCCCGGTTTCTCCGCGAAAGTCACAAGCCGGCGCGTGCCGTTTCTTCCGGACGGCGCGCCATTTGCCAGGGTGGACCAAAGCCACACCTTTTCCTGCAAGGGCTCCCGAAGCACCCATACGCAGGCCAGCGCGATCAATCCCATGACCAGACCGGCGTTCCATTTGAGACCCACTCGCGCCGAACCAAGGGAGAGACGACCGCCAATGGGCACGGCCCGAAAAACCATCCTGTCGTCTTTCATGGTCGGATGCAGCTGAGGCGGTGGGGAGCCGGGATTGTCCGCGGCGGGCGCTTGTACGGCCCCGGCCATCCGCATGACGCCGCCGGCGGCGGCAACCAGCCTGGGAGCCGGCACCTGCCCTGGATTTCGGCCGCTGTGGAGCAAGGTCTCCGGCCGGTGACCCGCAGGGGCACAGACCTGCGCACATCGGTCAAGCCCCGGGGATCGAAGGCTGGGCGCGCAACCGCACGGCTGCGCCGACCATTCCGCCGGTTACATCCGGGGGACTCGGACGTGGCACAAGCCTGTGGAGCGTGCCCTGCCTGCGCTTCCCGCGGCGGGCGCACACCCGACGGGACGGCTGCGCCGACTGCCGGACCCCGGACCCAGCGTGGCACGAACCGTGTCTCCGGTCTCCATGTTACGGACAGACACCTTTGCACACCGACCTCCACTGCTGGGAGGGACGGCGCGCCAACGTTATTCCGCGGGGGTGCAGGAAGGGCGAAAAGGCCCGCAGGCGAGACCCTCCGCTCCGCGCCGGCGGGTGCTTAAAGGAGGGCTGATGTCCACCGCCGGCACGGGCGCGCGCACCGAGGCAGGTTTGGAGCCCGAGGGCTCCAGGCGGGCGCGGCCGCCCTGGCGGGCGGTCGGAGGCTCAGGCGTGGGTCTCCCGCAAGAGGCGTCCGCGCAGGGGTGGAAGCGTGCCCGGCGGCATCTTCACCAGACGAACGGAGGTATCGTAGAAGCTGACGCTACCCCCCACCGGGTCCACCAAGCAGGTGTTCTTCAAGGCCGGGTCGGTCCACATGGCCGCGTTGGCGTGGATACCGGTGGCGCGTCGCGGATCGCCCGGGATGCGTTGCCCGTCAATCACCACGTCCACGGCGCCCGTGGCCCAGTGTCCCCAACCGAGAGCAAAGCTGACGACGCCGGGCCGTATGGTCTCGGTCAACTGCACACGTCCGATCATGGGTTTGCGGATCCCGTCCGCGATCGGCCAGATGCCCTCCGGGTTGGTGGCGCTGACGATCTTGACCGCGTCCCCGTCGCGCAGGCCGAGACGGCGGGCATCGCGCGGGTTGAGCAGGATGGAGTTCTCCGGCATGAGAGGCCGGAGCCAGTAGTTGGAGATGGTCCGGCTCTTGGTGGCGTTGATGACGCGGTGGGTGATGAGCTGCAGGTCGTGGCCCTGCTGCAGACCTTCCAAGGAGCGGCCGAGGTAATCCGTCACCGGCACGTAGGCAGCGTGGGGGATGTAGGGCTGGCCGGTGCCGCTGTGACGGTATTCGCCGGTTTTTTCCTGATAGAGGCAGAGCAGTTTGCCGTAGGGATTGGGCAGGCGGGGTGCAGCCTTGCTCATGGCGGATGCATCCTGGTAACGCCCGCCGCGGTTGAGGACATAGACCACCTTGGGCCACCATCGCTCGCCGGCGGCATCGCGCCAGCGTTCCGGATCGAAGACCATCCGCGGCAGATGGCGCCGCGCCTTCAGGAAAAGCTCCTGTTCGCGTGCGTCGGCGTCCGGCACGGCGTCCGAACCGTCGGGACGGGTTCCGGCGGCCAGGTTGGCCACGCAACGCAGGTAGAAGTGATCATAGTGGGTCAGGGGTGCGCCCGGCCCGAGGGCATCAGGTCCGAAAGCCGGCAGACCGAGCTTTTCCGCCAGGGCCATCAGAAGCGATTCCAGGCAAATGGGCATTTCCTGGCCGTAGACGCGGCAGGTCTCGGGGACGGGACTCATGACCGGTTGACGCACGGGCTGGACGGTCAGGTTCATGTTCGGGTGCGAGCCATGAAACTCCCAGCGTTCCAGGTAACTGAGGTCAGGGAAGATGTAATCGGCGTACACCGACGTCGTGCCGATGAGGATGTCGCTGGCGATGAAGAGGGGCAGTTTGTTTACGTCTCGCAAGATTTCGATGTTGGTGTGACCTGCTGGCAGGGCATAGGTAGGCGCACCCATGTACAGCAGCAATGCCTTGACCGGATACGGATAGGCATCCCCGATGCTGGGGATGATCTCTTCGTAGATGTCGCTGGCTAAAGGGTACCAGTTACGCCGGGCCGGGTAGCCCTCGAACAGCGTGGTCTGCTCGTAGGCGACTCCGTGGCGGATGATACTGACTCCGAACGCAGGGATGGCACCGGGTACAGCGGTCAGGTTGTAAGGCCCGCCGTTGGCGCCGTCGTAGGGGTAGGTGTTGAGGGCCGACATCCCGCCCTGCCAGTCGAAGTTCCCCAGAAGAGCGTTCACGGTGTACCAGGCGAGGACGTTGTAGAAACCGTTGGTGTGCTGTGCGACGCCGCGGTGCAGATCCACGGCCGCCTGTTTGCCATGCCGCACCAACTCCGCGACGACCTCTTCCACGTCGGCAGCATCGAGTTCGCAGATCCGGCACCACTCCTCAAAAGAGTGTCTGAAGGCCTCCTCCCGGATGATCTGGAGAGCAGATTTGACCCGCGTGCCATCCGGCAAGGTGGTATCTACGAAAAGGTCGCCACTCACAGCGTTGGCCGTGTCGTTGGGATCGAACGCAATGAAGCGATCGCCCTGACGGACGAGCAGGAACTTTTCCTCATACTCGACTTCACCCTTATCTGTGGTGACCCTGCGTTTTTCGGGCCGGGCCAGGCCGTGCTCGGCAGCTCGGACGAAGGCACCGGGATGATCGTCGTGGATTTCGACCAACCAGGTGGCGTTGGTCCAGGTGCTCTCGCCGGCGGCCTGGGCGGCGGCTTTGTTGGCTGCTGAGAGGAGTCGAGCATCGTAGGCGCCGTGCTCGATCATCCAGCGCAGGAAAGCCATGGCCAGCGCACCGTCGGTGCCCGGTTTGATGGGCAACCACTTCCATGCTTTGCTTGCCAGCTTGGAGAAACGGGGGTCCACCACCGCGATGCGGGTCTTGCCCTGGACAATATTCTCAGTGAGCCGGACACTGCGATTGGGCGGGCCGTAGTTGGCCTCGAACAAGTTGGCGCCCACAAAGAGAATGAAACGTGCATTCTCGGTGTCAGCCTGAAAATAGAACTTCTGGCCTCCGCCGAAGCTTCCGGCCTGATATTGCTCGCTCATGGCCTTGCAGGTGAAATAGAGCGAGCCCTGGCAGACGGTGGTGTGCCCGTGGAGATTGGTTGTGCCGAAAGCGGCACCGAACCGCTTGATGAATTCGCTGCGCCCACCCTTCAGCCGGCCCCAGGCAATGACAAACTGGTTGTTCCGCGGGCCCAGGTCGGGATGGTCCGGATCGATCAACAGGTTCAAATGGGCGGCGAATTTTTGTTTGAAAGCGGCCACTCGATCGGCTTTTTTCTTGTGATCTTTCTCCTTCCAGATGGCCTCCACTTCTGCGCGCATGGCCTTGGCCAGGTCCGGATCACGCAGGCTGAACAGGGCACGCAACCCCTCCACTTGCCGGTTTTCTTCCCCGGGCACGTGCGCGAAGAGCTTGCCACCCTCAACAATCTCCCGGACCGCCTGGTCAAAGTCGATGGTAATCCACTTGTTCTCGCCCCGTTTTCCGGCCCGTTTGAGGACCTTGCGGATCCGGTAGGGATCATAGGCGGTCTGCAGACCGGCCTGGCCCTTCGGACAAATGCTGCCGTCCACGTAGACCGCATCGAAGGGAGAAGCCGACCCGGGCAGGTGAGGAAACAACGTCCAGGGGTTGTAAGGGTTGCCGTCGATCTTGGTGACCACGCCGTTCTGCACCTTGACCTTGATACCGCAACCGGTGTTGCAGTTGAGGCACACGCTGTAGAGGCAGTTTTCGGGTTTGGCGAAGTCGTAGGGTGCATCCGGACGGTTGCTGCTGAGGATCCGTCCCTCGGCAGCCTCGGCGTTCATGGCGCGGGCCAACAGAGAGCCGCCCAGCAGGGCACCGGAGCGTCCCAGGAACTCACGCCGCGACAGACCGGAAGGTGAAGGAGAAACTGAAGCTTTCATGGTTTGGTCAAGCTGAGGGTTGAGCGGTCTTGGATCCGGGCAGCAGGGGCAGAAACCGGTAGCCCAGGTAGAAGATGGCACTGCCCATGGCCAGTACGAAAATGACCACCTGCCATTCGAAAAAGCTGGGTACGTACCAAAAAACGAGTCTGTGATCGGTGAAAGCGTTCTGGAGACCGCGCAGATGCGGATCGAGCAAGCCCGGGATCACGATGTTAAGCCGGACCGCCATGAAGGTGACGGCCACCAACAGGCCTGCCCAACCCACGGCCTTCGGCTGGTCGCCCCGAAAGGTGAGTAGCAGTCCGGGGATGACGCAGCCGAGGCCGACGTGGATGATCCAGAACACCCACCAGAAGGGACCGAACAAGACCCGCATGAGCAGGTCGTATTCGTGCCCCACGCCGTACCACATGGGCACGGAGAATTCGGCCCATTCCAACACCACGTCAAAGATGAGCAACCCGAGCACGGCACGGCCGACGTACGTGACCATTTGCCGATACTCGTCGTCGCGGTGCGGATAGAGCGCCGCGACCACGAATGCCATCAGTGCCCCGCCGGAAACCAGGGCCCCCGTCAGGAACAGAATGGGCATCAGGGGCGTGTGCCAGAACGGCCGGGCCGAAAGCGTACTGAACAAGGCGCCCACCCCGCCGTGGAACGCCACCGCCAGTGGCACGCCGACAATGGCCAACACCTTCAGCCAGTGCCGGCATCGGGCCTCCTCTTCCGGTGAGAGTGGTCCGCGGTGGAACGCCAGAAGTCTACCGATCACCCCTCGGAAGCCGGGCTCACTCTGCCACCGGCACAAATCGGCCCGCATGGCCAGCCACAGCTCCACCAGCATCACCAGCGTGTAGTAGGAGTACAGCCACACCATCCAGGCCATCATGGACCCAAAGTTGGGACTGGTGAAAATCCGCCAGGCTCGAAACATCTGGCCCAGGTCGAACCAGATGGAGGTCAGCGCCATGCAGAGGGTCACGATGGCGGTGAACAGGGCCAGCCGGCCGATTTTCTCGAGCTTTTTGACGCCGAAGACGTAGATCATCGAGGAAAGCAAGAACGAACCGGCCGACAGCCCGATGAAGTAAATGTAGGCCGCCACCCACAGACCCCAAATGATATAGCTGCCATAGTTTGCGTGGCGATGACCTTCCAAAAGGCGGGTCAGGAATCCGTGCGTTCCGATCACCGCCGCAGCCAGCCACAGCAACCAGAGAAAAGCGCGTGTGACAGGTTTCATACTCAGGGTCCTCAGATCAGGTAGACGACATTGGGTTTGGTTCCCTTCTCCTCCAGGAGCCGGACGGCATTGGGCCGCGCCGCCAGTTCACTGACCAGGCTGTCGGCGTCATTGGCGTCGCCGAAATACGTGGCCCGGCCGATGCAGGAGGTGACGCACTCGGGCAACATGCCCACCTCCAGCCGGTGGAGGCAGAAATGGCATTTGCGAGCGTTCCCCACCGGGGACTTGTGGCCCTGGCGTTTCCAGTTCTTGCCGTACTCATGATTCGGCTGCTGCTCATAGGGCTGCAGGGCCGGGGTCTCCTCCGTGTAAAACTCGCCCGCGTCCCGCGTACGCGCGTTGTAGGGGCAGGCGGTGATGCAGTAACCGCAGCCGATGCACTTGTCGTAATCGATCGCCACGATGCCGTCCGGCCGTTTCCAGGTGGCCTTGACCGGGCATACGGGTGTGCAGGGCGGTTGATCGCACTGCATGCAGGGACGGGGGGTGAAGCGCAGCGCCACGTTGGGGAATGTCCCGAGTTCCTCCGTGACGACGGGCCGGTAGACCACGCCCGGTGGCAGCTTGTTTTCGGCCACACAGGCGATGGTGCAGGCGTGACAACCGACGCATTTGCGGGTGTCGATCACCATGATCCAGTGGCGCTGTTCGACCGGCTTGGCCATGGCACGGGCCAACTCCCGCTGCATGCGCAGCAGGGGATCGCTGTCCCTGCTGACCGGGACGGTGGGCAACGGGGTCAGTTTTCGAACCGAGGCTTCCCCCCGTGGCTCGTTACTGATGCGTGTGCGCTTGGCGGAGACCAGGGCCGCCGCACCCACGGCGGCGGAGGCGCCCAGGATCGCCGCCGCCTTCAGGAAGGCTGCGCGATCAACGGCCTCTCCCTCGGGGCGCGTTTCTTTGGGAACAGGTTTTGTGGTCGCATTCATGAGTCCCCTTAGAACCGGAGGTTCAGGTCGGCTTGGAAAAGCTGATAGTCGTCGAGCCACGCGGTGCCGGAGGATCCGCCCAGGTCGCCGACCGCACCCGTCGGAAGGGCCTTTTCCTTCCGCTCGGCGCGCGCGTAGGTCAGCGAGAGGCTGAGGAAATCCGTGAAGGCGTAGCTGGCCTGCCATGCGACGCCCCGCAGGTTCAGACGGGAATCGAAAAGGTCGGAATCGAGGAGGTTCGGATCGAGCGCAAAAAGGCCGGTCTCCTTGTAGAGGACCCGAACACTCCAGCCGCCTTTTTTGCGGGCCGATCCCAGTTCCACACCGGCCAACCAGGCATGGATTTCGTCGTCGTAGGCCGACTGTCCGGCAGCCCGGGCACGATCCGACCCGCTGAAGTTCACCGCGAAATCGCCCAGGAGCCGTACCGGTACGACCCATCCCGACCAGGCCAGTTCAATGGGGGTCTCGAGGATGCAGAGGTCGTTGATGCCGGTGGAGTCGCCGGGGGTCAGACCGGTGAAGGGGGTCCGGAATGAATCGCCCGCCCCGGAATAGAAGGTAAGCAACGGCGCCACGGTAAGCTTCCAATCCTTGTGCGGCGTCCAACGGATGCCCACCTGTTGCCCGAGGAGGAACGCGTCCGACCAGGACACGCCGCTTCCGAACGGGTTGTCCGGGTTGGCATCGTCGTAAAGGAATTGACCGAAGGTGGCGAACCATTCCACGGACCCGTTCCGGTAACGAACGCTTTCACTGAGCCCTTCCGGGGTCAGGTCGTGGTCCCAAGCAAGCACGGTGGTGATGAAGGGATTGGCCTGGCGGCCTGCCGTCAGGGTGGCCCACTCACAGGGTGTCCATTGCATGTAGAGAAGCCCCAGGAACAAACGGTCCGATTCCTTGCCCCACGGACCGCTGTCATCGCCGAAGGTCACGTTGCTGCTGCGTCCACCGGGGCCGGTCTCGACCCGGAGACCGGCGCGCCAGTTCTCTCCCAGGTCGAGGTTCGCTCCCGCTTGCAGACGGTATCGCCAACGGTTGCGTTCCATGCGATCGTCTCCGGTCGCCAAACCGTCTTCCCCGCCGCGGTGCTCGAAGCGCAGGCGCAGGTCTCCGTAAAGATCCAGTTTTTCGACCCAGCTCCGCAGACCCACCCGGTCGGGTTCCTTCTCGGCTGCTTGAGCGTCGCCCAGACGGCGGCTCAGTTCCTGCCGGGTCTGGGCGGCCTCCTGGGCGGTGATCAGTCCCTTTTGCTCCAGCAGGTTCAGTAGCACCTCGGCTTCCGAGGGGCCGGAGGACGGCTGGGGCTGTTGCCCGCCGGCTCCACAGACACCCAGCCAGGCGGCCAGGAGGGCACAGCCAGACATGCAGGTCCAACGCCTACCGAATCGCAGGTTGCCGGTTTGTTTCATAATTCGCTTTTTCGGATTGTGTGGGTGATGGTCAGGCAATGGCTTTTCGTTTCCGCAAAAAGCCGGGACAGGCTTGGGAATCCGTGACGGCAAGATCGCGGTTCACCACCTGCGCCAGATCGCTCAAGCGCGTCCGGTCCAGGACAGCCAGCAACTCCGCCCGGGCCCTCGCCCAACAGTCGTGAACGGGGCAAAGTCTCAGACTCTCCACGGGGTTCAGTCCCAACAGACAGTCAGGCAGCCAATCCCGGCCCTCGACTGCCTCGATGATTTGGAGCAGCGTGATCTCCGCAGCCGGTCGAGCCAGAGAGAACCCGCCCTTTCGCCCACGGAGAGAACGGACCAGACCTGCCCGAGTGAGGTGTTGCACCACCTTGGCCAGGTAGAATCGCGGCAGGCCGGCGCACCGAGCCAGGTCGCTCACCTGGCGGACCTTGCAGCTCCCTCCCGCCAGGCAGACCATCGCGTGCAGAGCGTACCGCACCTTTTCACTGCCGCCGATCATGTCGTTCTGTCGCTCTTCGGTTGCAATACCGTCACAGTCCGGTGACGTCTGCATAAAGAAGACATCGCTGTCCTCTTTTTGACGATACATTTCTTGTCCATTGTTTTACTGCTGTTGCCCCATCGCTGGGCGTGCCTGTGCCGGTGGCCGGCACGGGACCACCCATGCCCGGTAGGGATGGAGGAAGGGGCGCTCTTGGGAAGAAGTGGCCGCCCGCGGCTGGACAACGCGCGGGTGCACCCCGCAGACTGGGGCGCGTGCCGGGAAGGCGCCCCTCGGGTGCGATGGATCCTTGCCGGGGGCGATGGCGAACAGGAACACCCACCACAGGCCCGCAGGCATATGAACGCCGAATACCTTGTGCTGCTGCTGATCCTGGCGGGTGCGTTGTATCTGTTTTGGACGCAGAAGATCCGGATGGATCTGACGGCGCTGCTGGTGATGCTGGCGCTGGTGATACCGTGGCCGCGTTCGGACGGCCGGTGGCAGGGGATTCTGACTCCTGCGGAGGGTTTCTCCGGGTTCGGCAGCGTGGCGGTGGTGATGGTGGCGGCGATGTTTGTGTTCGGGGCGGCCCTGGCGCGGACGGGTGCCACGGAGCGCTGGGGGTTGCGGCTGCTGCGTGCGTGTGCCGGCAGTGAGCTCGGGCTGCAGGCGGCCGTGCTGGTGGCCACGACGCTGGTCTCGATGTTCATCAACGACACCACGGTGGTGATCCTGTTCCTGCCGCTGATCCTGACGTTGTGCCGGGAACGGGGTTGGTCGCCTTCGCGGTTTTTGATGATCGCGGCTTACGGGTCGCTGCTGGGGGGGCAGTGGACGCTCATTGGCACGCGGAGCAACATCATCATCAGCGACATCCTCCGGCAACAGACCGGTACGGGCCTGGGTTTTTTTGATCTGACACCGGTGGCGGCGGTGGTGTTCGTGGCCTCCGGGACGGCACTGGTGCTGCTGGGGCGGCGTTTCCTGCCGGGCGAGAAACCGGGCGAAACGTTGGAAGACCGGCTGGCCCAGCATTATTTGACGGAGGTGATGGTCACACCTCGTTCCGGCCTGTTGGGACGGCCGATTCGCGAAGTGGTGGAGTCTCTGGGGAGGGAGGTTTCCTGGATGGGGGTGGTCCGCGGCCAGGAACGGCTGCCACCGGCCGACTGGCTGCATTTGCAGGCCGGGGATGTACTGATCTTGCAGGGGCCGGTGCCGGTGATCGGGGGGCTGTTGAAATCACGGGATTTTCAATTGCAGGAAGAACTGGCCCTGAACGACCGCACGCTCCGGAGCGTGGACCTGGTCACGGTGGAGGCCATTTTGGCGCCGCGTTCCAACTACGTGGGACGTACGCTGGAGGAAGTGGGGTTCACCAAGGAATACGGCTTCACCGTGCTGGGAATTGCACGACGGGGTCGGAGCCTGGAGGAACGCCCGGCGCAAACGCCGCTGACGGAGGGCGACTCACTCTTGTTGCTGGGTCACGTCACGGCCCTGCCGCGGCTGGCATCCAACCCCGACCTGATCGTGCTGGCGCAGCAGGAATTCGTGCCGTTCAACCGGTCCCGGGCCATCCTGACGCTGGGGCTTCTGGCAGGCGTGGTGGTGACCGCCGTCACGGGTTGGCTCAGCCCTGCGGTCTCGATTCCTCTGGCGGCGTTGATCGTCGTGCTGACCGATTGCGTGAAGGTTCGTGACCTTTACCACGTGGTGGACTGGCAGGCGGTGGTCACGGCGGCGGGGTTGATCCCGTTCGGGCTGGCGGTGGAGAAGACCGGCGCGGCACGGGACCTGGCGGAGTGGGCGGTGGCCTGCCTGCAGGGCTGGGGTCCGACAGCTCTGCTGGGGGGGCTGTGTCTGTTGGCGCTGGCGATGACCCATTTCGTGGACAATTCCGCCGTGGGCATCATGTTGGCTCCGGTGGCCTACAACGTGGCGGTCATCATGGGCGTGGACCCGAAACCGTTCATGGTGGGCATGGCCATCTGCATTTCAGCCTCGTTTTGCACACCGTTTGCCCATGAGAGCACCATCCTGGTGATGGGCCCCGGCCGCTATCGCTTCCGGCATTACCTCCAGGTGGGAGGCCTGTTGGCGGTGTTGACCTGGTTGCTGGCCACCTGGATCACGCCCCTGGTGTGGCCGTTCTGATGCCGGGGCCCGAGGCAGGAGCGAAAGGGCACCCGGTGCACCGGGTGCGGCAAGCCCGGCCGGCGGATGATCGCCCCGTCCCTGCGCATGGCGGCCGCGGGCATCCGGTCCCCGCAGCAGGAAGCAGGCGGTTATTTCCGAGCCGCCCGGTTGGTGGCCGCGGCTTCGTATCGCTGCAGGACCTCGTGCAGCATCTGGCGCAGGTCTTCGTCCCTGGTGGCGGCCACGGCCTTCTTCTGGTACTCGATGGCCTCGTCCACCTTGCCGGTGTCGAAGAGGGCGCGTGCGTAGGTGTCCAGGACCGAGGCGTTGGTGCCGCCCGAGGCGTCGAGGGCGGCCTTGGCCAGGTGCAGGGCCAGGTCCGTGTCCCGCTGCTGGATCCGCTCGTCGGTCAACAGGGTCCAGGCCCATTCGTTGAGCTCTTCGGCGGTGGCACCTTTCAACTCGCGCAATTGACGGGCCAGCTCGGGCAGGTCATTGGTGGGGCTCATCCCCGCTGCGGCCCGCGCGTAGCGGGTGAAGAGGCGGGCGTTGGCCATGCGTTGCTTGAAGGTGGCCACGTCGAAGTCTTTCGGGGCCAGTTCGGTCAGCCGCTTCTCCAATTTCGCCACGGTCCCCTCTGGGGCCTCCTGGGCGAGGGCCTGTTGGTATTCATTGAGGGCCATGCGGAATTGCAGGAGCTTGCGGATTTCCTCCGCGTTGAATTTGCGGTCCGGCAGGATGGGCCCCACCTCGGCGTCCAGGGTCTCCAGTTCCTTGCCGAGTGTGCCGGCCTTTTCGTCGTCCCCGGTCAGCACGGCCTGGGCAAAGGCCTCCAGTTTGGTCATGGCCTCGGCCTGTTTCCGCGCCCGTTCCAGGCTGAACTTGCCGGAGTGCAAATCCTGCAGGACTGTTTCCAAGCGGTCCATGGGATGGCCGTGCCAGACGATGCGGCCCTCCTTGTCCACGACGAAGGCATGGGGGATGGCGTCGACGCCGAAGGCGCCCATGTAGCCTTCGCCGGTCTTGTTGTCCTTGTCCACCGCGACGCGGTAATCCATCTGGTCGCCCATTCGTTCGACGTAACGGCGGACGGTGGCGACCTCCTCGTCGCTGATCCCGATGATCACGACGTCTTTGAACTTCTTCTGCAGTTCGGTCAGATGCGGGATGCTGACCCGGCAGGGGCCGCACCAGGTGGCCCAAAATTCGACGACGGCCACCTTCTTGCCCTTGAGATCCGCCAGCTTGACCGGTTCACCTTTCACCCATTCGGCAATCTGCAGTTCGGGGGCCGGATCCCCCAGCTGGGCTGCGCGGGCCGGCGGGGTGAGGGAATTGAGAGAGAAGACCGCAACAGCGGCCGCCAGGATGGAGACTTTCATCGGAAACGTGTTGGTTCGATTGTTTTCAGCAGTGGCGGACGGTACCGCCCGCTGAGAGTCATGTCAAATCCGCCGCATCGCCGGCCCGGTCAGCCGGCGGATCTTCCGTGCGCCGGCGGCAATCGGAAGGCGGTCCCGGACGGATGGGGCGGAACCCGGACGGCGCTGTGGGGTTTGGCGAGACCCGACCCGCCTTGCCTTGGCCGCCGGATCCCCGCAAAGTCCCATCGGGCAGCATCGGCGGGGAGGCAGCCCCAAACAGCCCGGCAGGGCTTGGAAGACGCGCATGGAAGATTGGTTGGAACAGATTGAAGCAGAGGCTGCTGTGCGACTGCGGTTGCCCGCCGGCCACACGGTGGCCCAGGAGCTGGGTCGTTTTCGGACCTTCCTCCGGCGCCAATCGCAACGGCTCCGGATGTGGCATCGGCGGGGTGGCGGCGGCCGCGAGGTTTGTCAGGCGCGCGCGCACCTGTTCGATGTGCTGCTGCGCCAGCTCTGGGAGGCCGCGCTGCAGAAGCGGCTGGGCGACGGACCGCCGGTGGCACCCGAAATCACGCTGATCGCGCTGGGCGGCTATGGCCGGGGCGAGCTGAACCCGTTCAGTGACCTGGACATCATGTTGCTGCACAACGGGGCGGTGGCCAAGGGCGGGACCCCTTCGGAGCAGCTCCAGGAACTGCTGGACGGGGTGTTGTATCCCCTCTGGGATCTGGGTTTGAAGGTGGCTCATGCGGTACGGACGCTGGAGGAGGCCATCGAGGCGGCCAACAGCGACATGCAATCCAAGACGTCCCTGCTGGAATCGCGGTGGATCATCGGGGATCTGGCCCTCTTTGACCGGTTCCAGCGTGCCCTTCAGCGCAAGGCCATCCGCGGAAAGGAACGGGCCTACATTGCGGCGCGTCTGGAGGATCAGGCTGCCCGCCGCGCCCGGTACGGCAACTCCCCGTGCATGCAGGAACCCAACCTCAAGAGTGGCTGCGGGGGGTTGCGGGACTATCAAAACCTGCTCTGGATGGCCCGGGTCAAATTCGGCGTGCGGTCTCTGGGCGAGCTGGAGGCCACCGGCCGACTGACGGCCGGCGAACGCAAGGCCCTGGAGCAGGCCTATGACTTTCTGCTGCGGGTGCGGACGGAGCTGCACTACCAACTGGGCCGCGCCGGGGACGTGCTGACCAAGAACCTCCAGCCGGCGGTGGCCCTCGCGCTCGGCTACGGCGACCGCTCGCCCAGCCGGCGCATCGAGCGCTTCATGCGCGACCTTTACTCGCACACGCGCAACATCCACCTCATCACCCGCACGCTGGAGGAACAATGGGCATTGGCGCCCTCGCCGGCGGCCCGGTTGCGGCGGTTGCGACCCCGTTGGTTGCGCGGTGAATCGCAGGAAACGGTCGTGGACGGGTTCGTTTTCGAGGATGGCCAGGTGCGGGCCACTTCGGAGTGGGTGTTCCAACAGCAGCCCCGGCGTTTGATGCGGGTCTTTCTTCACGCCCAACAACGCGGCTGTCGGTTGCACCCGGATCTGATCCGGCTCGTCCGCCAGCATCTCCGGTATGTCAACCGGCCGTTTCTGCACGATCCGCACGTCAGTGAGACTTTTCTGACCATCCTGGACCAGCGCGGGACCGTGGGGGCCACGCTCCGGGCGATGCACGAGGTGGGGTTGTTGGGCAAGTACATCCCGGAATTCGGCCGGTTGACCTGCATGGTTCAGCACGAGTTTTATCACCAGTACACGGCGGACGAACACACGCTGGTGTGCATCGAGGAACTGGACCGGGTCTGGCACGCTTCCGCCGCTCCGCACCGCGCCTATGCACCGCTGTTGCAACAATTGGAACGGCCCTGGCTGTTGTACCTGGCGCTGCTGCTGCACGACACGGGCCGGCACGGCGGTGAGGAATCCCACGCCGTGCAGAGTGCCCTGCTGGCCGGGCGGGTCGCCCGGCGACTCGGGCTGGACCGTCCGACCACACAAGCCCTGCAGCGGCTGGTCGAGCAGCATCTGTTGATGGCCACGGTCTCGCAACGCCGGGACCTGGATGATCCGGCCGTCATCCGGCGATTCGCCACCCAGGTGGGCGATCTACCGACCCTGCAGCGGCTGACCCTGTTGACGTTTGTGGACGCCCGGGCCACCAGCGGGGATCTTTGGAACGGTTTCAAGGACGCCCTGTTGCGGACGTTGTACGAAAAGACCGTGCCGCTGCTCACGGGCGACACCCAGTTCCGCCTGGCCGCGCAAAAACAAAGGGAAGTCCTGCTCGATCAGGTCCGCCCATTGCGGCCGGCCTTCCTCCACGAGGACGAGATCGCCGCCCATTTCCAGGGTCTGCCGGCCCGGTACTTCGAGATCCGCACCGCGCCCGAGATCGTGGAGGACCTGGAGCTCGTTCACCGTTTCCTGCGATTGCAAATCGGACCGGAGGAGCGCGCCCTGGAACCGGTGGTGGGCTGGCGGAACGACGTGGACCGCGGCTGTGCGGTTGTGAAGGTTTGCACCTGGGATCGCGAACGCCTCTTCAGCCTTATCACGGGCGCCTTCAGCGCGGCCGGACTCAACATCCTCGCGGCCCGGATCTTCACCCGGGCCGACGACATTGCGCTGGACACCTTCCATGTCACCGACGCCCGGACGGGCGGCCTGCCGGATCGGGAACAATGCCGGCAGTTCCAGGAGATCCTGAGCCGCCTGCTGCGCGGGGAGGAAGTGGAGCTCCGCACCCTGATTGCCCGGCACCGCAGGCTCCGTCCCCTCTATCAGGGTTACGAGGGCGAACCGATCCCCACCCAGGTGCGGTTCGACAACGAGACGTCAGACGCCTATACGCTGGTGGAGATCGAGACCGAGGACCGCGTGGGGCTGCTGTACGACATCACGCATTTGCTGGCCGAGGCGGAGTTGAACATTGCCTCGGCGGTGATCTGCACCGAACGCGGCGCGGCCATTGACACCTTCTCGGTCACGGACCGGCACGGGCAGAAATGGGCCGACACCGCCGCCCAGCAACGGCTGGCACGCCGGCTGAGGAAGCTGTTGGACGGTGGCGCCGGCTGAGGTTCGGCTGCTTCCCCCGTCTCAAGGGCCGGTCGAAGCGCCGCCCGAGGAGGTTTGGGCACCGGGTCGCCAGCGCGCCCAGTCTGCCAGGAACAACTGTTCGGGCAGGAACCCGTTGGGGGCCGCCCGCAACGGGCACCAGGGCGGCACGCTGCGACTGACCAGGGCGTCAATGATCAGGTTGGCCCAACTCCGTTCGCCGGCCCAGACCCAGTCGGTCAGGAACTTCGCGTTGGTGCTGCGGGGCGTCAGGTAGAGTGCGTTGATCGGCTTCAAATAATCGTTGATGGCGAAAAAGGTGTCCGGCGAGGACGCCTCTTGCGGTGGTGGAAGGAAATGCCGCGTCAGGAGCACCGCCTGGCGTTTTCCGTACCAGGCCACCGCCCAGGGCACGTCCGTCATCATGAGCTCGTTCGGTCGCAACCAGGCCGATGCCCGCTGGATGACCAGCGGATTGTAGGGAGGGTACGAGGTGCGGGTGGGCCGCGGAGGCAGGAAGACCAGCAGCATCGGCAGGCCCACCACGGTCACGAACAACCCCATCACCGTCAGCCGCAGCGAATAGAAGGGCAGCTCCAGCTGGTCCAGCAGCGTCAGGAAGAACGCCACGCCGTACATCACCACCAGCGGGGCGGCCAGCACCAGCAGGTTTTCCGTGTTGATCTCCGGCGTTTCGTCCGAGAGGTAGGTGCGCCCCAGCGCCTGTACCACCACCAACACCGGCAGACAAAGGACCACGAACCACCGGAGACGCTGCCGGGCCGGATGCAGGAACGGCACCAGCAACCCGGCCAGGAACAGTGCCGCCACCCAACTGCCGCCGAAGCGGAGGGCGTCCTGGGTCATGATCAGTTTCAGGTTTGCAAAAAACTTGTTCCAGAGCGGCGACAACGGCGCCACGCCCACCGGCACCTCGAAACGCGGCTGCAACGACCGGGCCAGGCGGTCGTCCGGCCACACGTAGGTACCGTCCAGCACCGTGTACGTGGCGGCTCCGAACGGCAGGCCGCTCCAGTACCAGTTGCGAATCAGCCAGGGCGTCATCACCAACACGAACACCGCCAGCGACACCAGTGCCGCCGGGCGCCGCCGCGGTCCGCCCACCCACCACACGTACAGCACCACCGGCACGATCAGCCACCCGAAGCCGTACTGCGTCAGGCAACCCAGGGCCACGATCAGCCCCGCCAGGGCCGCCCAACCGAACACCCGGCCGGCCCGCTCCGGCGACTCCCGACCCCCTTCCTCCAGCCGGACCAGGCAGATGGCCAGTGCCACGAACCAAACCCACAACAGGACGGTCGGAAGGCCCGACAGGGCAAACCGCCAGAAGACCTCCGAGACCACCAGCACCATCGCGGACAACCATGCCACCGAATGGTCGAACAATCGCCGGGCCAGCCAGAACACCATCCCCACCAGGGCGAAAAACAGCACCTGGCTGAACGCCACCACTGCCAGCTCCGGCGCGTAACGGAAGGGCGGTTCGGCCTGCACCTCCTCCGGCAGCGGCAGGACCTTGAACAAACCGGCCAGCAACACCGGCCAGACCGGCGGATTCACGATGTCCGGGTGTCCGGTGTACAGCCGCGCGTCGTCGCGGATGCCGCCCTCGATCACCGGGCCGCGGCCGTGCTGTTCGCTGGTGGTTTTGACCAGGTGGATGGTGACGGGCCGGATGCACAGGGTGGTGTAGCCACGGCCTTCGGCTAGGTTCCGCGCCAGCTGCGCCATGTCCATGGCCTCCGGTGCGTAAAAGTTCTTGAAGGCCCGCAGATTGTAGCCCACGGCGAGCACGGCCACGCCCAGCACTGCCAGGGCCACCCGCACGTACCGCAGGCCCGGTCCCTGCTCCAACTGGTGAATCAGATCCTGCAAGAATGGCATGGGTTCAGTCCTTCCGGGAATCCTCGATCTGGTACTGTTTGAGCTTGCGGTACAGGGTGCGCCGGCTGATCCCGATCTTGCGGGCCGCCAGGCTGCGGTTGCCGCCGGTTTCGCGGAGCGCGCGCAGGATCAGCTCCCTCTCCGCATCCTTCAAAGTGAGGTCGGCCGTGGGAAGAGCGGCCGGGGCGGGCGCCGGCACGGGCACCACCACCGCCTCCCGCACCGAGGCCGGCAGGTCGCGCAGGGTGATGCGGTCTCCGCGGCACAGCACGACCGCGTGCTCGATGGCGGTTCGCAGCTCGCGCACGTTGCCCGGCCAGGAGTACTTCAGCAGCGCCTCCATGGCGTCCACGGTGAAGTCGCGGACCGGTTTCTGGTTCTCGGCGGCGAACTCGCGCAGGAACCGGTGGGCCAGCAGCGGGATGTCCTCCCGGCGTTCCCGCAACGGGGGCAGCCGGATCTCCACCACACGCAGCCGGAAATAGAGGTCCTCGCGGAATTTTCCCTCGCGGACCATCCGGGCCAGGTCCTTGTTGGTGGCGGCGATCAGGCGGACGTCGGCGGTGAGGGTTTTGTTGGAACCCACGCGCTCGAACGTCCGCTCGCCCAGGAACCGGAGCAGTTTGATCTGCAGGGTGGCGTCAATCTCGCCGATCTCGTCCAGGAACAGCGTGCCGCCGTGGGCTTGTTCGAACCGCCCGATGCGCCGCTCGTGTGCGCCGGTGAAGGCGCCCTTTTCATGTCCGAACAGTTCGCTTTCCAGCAACGTGGGGGCCAGCGCGGCACAGTGCACGATGACCATCGGCATGCGGGCCCGCGGACTGAGCTGGTGGATGGCCCGTGCGAGGACCTCCTTGCCGGTGCCGCTTTCGCCCAGCAACAAGACCGTGGCGCGCGTCGGAGCCACCTGCCGGACGATGTCGAACACCTCCCTCATGGCGGGCGATTCGCCCACGAGATGCTCCAAGCCGTACCGCTGGTTGAGCTGCTGGTGCAACGCGACGTTTTCCGATTCCAGATTCCGCTGGCGCAGTGCGCGGTTGATGCGCATCTCCAGCTCTTCGATCTGCATCCGGCCCTTGGGGATGTAATCGTCCGCCCCCTGCTTCATCGCCTCCACGGCCAGTTCCTCCGAGCCGTAGGCGGTCATGAGGATGCAGACCGGGGGGCGCGAAAGGCTCTTGGCGCGGCGGATCAGCTTCATGCCGTCCTCCAGCGGGAGGCGGAAATCCGTCAGCAGCACGTCCACCGGCTCGCGTTCCAGCAGGTCCATGGCCGCGTGGGCGTCCTCGGCCACGTACACTTCGAACCGGTCCTCCAGGGCCGCCCGCAATCCCTCCCGGGTCGGCTTTTCGTCGTCCACGATCAACACCGTAGGCTTGTTCATCCCGCGCTGCTCAGAATGCGGATGGAGAGGGTTGCGGCACAAGCTCCGGCATGAGGGCCTACGCGGCGGAGGTGGCCTCCCCGGCCGGGGGCGTCTCCGCGGGGGGTTCCAGCAGGCGGGGGCGTCGCTCGTGCAGCGGCAACCAGATGCGGAAGGAGGTGCCGCGTCCCACGTGACTTTCGACCTCGATGCGCCCGCGGTGGGCCCGCACGATCCGTTGTACGATCATCAGTCCCAGGCCGGAACCCTTCTTCTTGGTGGTGAAGAAGGGCTCGAAAATCCGCTGCAACCGTTCCGGCGGGATGCCGCTGCCGGTGTCGCTGACCAGGACCCAGACCCCTTCCGAGTCCGAGCCGGTCTGCAGGGTGAGGGTGCCGCCGCGGGTCATGGCCTGCATCGCGTTTTTCACCAGGTTGACCAGCACCTGCTGCATCTGCGCCGGATCAAGCGGGGCTTCCGGGAGGGTGCGGGACAGTTGTACGCGCACGTTGATCCCGCGGTCTTCCAGTTCCGGTCGCAGCAGCTCCACCGTCCTGCGCACCACGTCGTTCAGTGAGGCGGGGCGGAGCTGGGGCGGCGTGGGCCGCAGCGCCTGCAGGAACTGGGTGACAATGTAGTCCAGGCGGTTCACCTCCCCGTGGGCCACCTGGAGGAACCGGTCCATCCGGTCCAGCACCGGGGCCACCTCCACCGCCAAAGCACCGGCCGCCCCGGCGGCCGGGGCCGGGGACGCCTCCGCGGGCGCCGGTGTTTGGAGGGCCTTTTTCAGTTTCCGGAGTTCGCGTTCGAGCAGTTGCAGATGGATGTGGAGGGCGTTGAGAGGATTGCCGATCTCGTGCGCCACGCTGGCCGCCAGCAAGGTCAGCGCCTGGAGACGCTCGCTCTCGATGGCTTCGAATGTCTGCTGGCGTGCCTCCGTGGCGTCATGCAGGATCAGGGCCACCCCGCTGCTTCCCGTCTGACGGCCGTCCAAGGGCGCGGCCAACAACCGCACGAAACGCGGCCGGGGATACTGGATTTCGAATTCCTGGCGGACGAAGCGGCGTCCGCCCGCGGTGTCGAGCCGGGCCAGTTGTTCCCAATCCACCTCCGGGACGCATTCGCTGACGTGGCGGCCTTCCACGTCCTCGCCCAGGCCCAGCATCCGGCGGGCGGCCTGGTTGAAGTAGAGGATGCGCCCCTGTTCGTCGGTGACGAGGATGCCGTCCTCGATGGTGTTGAAGAGCGTCTCCAGGAAGGATCGCTCCCGGGCCAGCCGCTGGACCACTGCCTGGAGACCTTCGGCGTCCAGCCGGCCGATCCGTCCCAGGACCTTGTCCAGAAAACCGGGTTTCACCGCTGCCACTGTGTGTTTTCTCCTCCAATTGTTGCGCCGGGCCCGTCCACTCAGAGCCAGCGCCGCCGTTTCATCCACCAGACCATCAGACCCGTGCTCACCACGGTGAGGCCGAATGCCCACAGGTAACCGTGGCGCCATTGGAACTCGGCGATGGACTCGAAATTCATTCCGTACCAGGTACCCACGATCATGACCGGGGTGGTCAGCACGGTGATCAGGGTCAGCACCTTGACCACCTCGGCCGTCTGGTTCGAGGACATGTTCAAATAGACCTGCAGGGTGCCGGTGAGTGAATCCGCGTATCCCTGGGCCAGTTCCGAGATGCGGAACAGCGCGTCATAGACGTCCCGAAAGTACGGCACCAGATGCGCCCGGATGAGCTTGAACTCTCCGCGGGCCAGCCGCGCCAGCACCTCCCGCTGCGGTCCGATGATCTGCCGCAGGTGCAACACCTCCTTCTTCACCTGGAGGATCTTGTTTAGCGTCTCCCGCGTGGGCCGTTGGAGTGCCTGTTGCTCCAGCTCGGCAATCTCCATGGCCAGTTCGTCCAAGGCCGGCTTGTAGTTGTCCACGATGCTGTCCAGCAGGTTGTAAGCCACCCGGTCCGGCGCCCGCGCGATCCCGCCGGTGCCGCGCACGGCCCGTTCCTCGGTGAGCTGGACGCTGCGGGCCGGGCCCTCGTGATAGGTCACCAGGAAGTTGCGGCCCAGAAAAAAGTTCAACTCCGTCGTGGCAAACACGCCGTCCTTGCGGCTGTAGTCCACCGCGTGAATCACCATGAAGAGGTAGGGCGGGAACAGGTCGCCCTCGCGGGGCTGGTACTCCTCGATCTTGGGCGACTCGCTCACCATCACGCAGTCCTCGATGGAGAGCGGGTGGAAATGAAACACGTCTTCCAACACCCGCTTGGTCTCTTCGGGTGTCGGATCCTCCAGGTCCACCCACAAAAACAGGTTCGTGTCGTTCAGCACGGTGGGCATGAGGAAGACCTCGATGTCCCGACTGTGCAACCGACCCTGGTTCGTGAACACGAGGGACCGAATCATGCGCCCTGCCCTTTCTTCACTGTGCCACGCTTTCGCAAGCACCCCAGTGTGCGAAGCGTCGCCCTTGCCTGGCAAGCGTGCGCGGGCGCGTCCCTCGGCATGGGGCTGTGCGCTTTCAGGCCCCATGGAAGAGCCGGCCGGACCGGTGCCGTTGCACGGTTGCCGGTTCCTGTGCTACGCTTGCCCCATGGCGTTCCAAATCGGTGACGCGGTCCAGCACGGGTTTGTGGACAACCGCCAAAAGGGCCGCGTCTTCGGCAAGATCTGGCTGCGCGGTCGCGCCCGCCCGTTGGTGCTGGAGTTGGCAGGCAATGCCCGACCCGACCTGGCCGGCCGCCGCGTCCATTTCCGCCGGAAGACCACGCCGTTGATCCTGCCGGCCAGCCCTTCCCTGTCCGATCGACAGTGTGGACGAGTGGGCGATCTGACCGCTTTGCGCCCCATCGAGGTCCCTGAAGTATCGCTGGAAACCCTGCTGGGCTGGCCGGAAGATGGCGAGCCCCCTCCGACGCAGGCCATCCCCTCCTTCTACCTTGAGTGGTTCACGCCCGAGCGGGGTCGCATCGTCCTGCAGGGCCTGGACTTCAGGTTGCGCCGCTCCCGTCCCGTGTGGCAACCCACCCCGGAGGAGGAAGCCGAACGGGTCCGGCAGGTCGAGTCTGCCTGGCAACAGTACCTGGCCGAGTGGGATTCGTTCATCGAACGGCTCGATCGCACGGTCAAGGATCCGGAGGAACCCTGGGACGAATACGACTACGAACGCTTCCTTCAGGTCTGCGAAGCGCGCGGCGAAAAGTACAACGAACTCATGGAAAAATACGGCGACTCCCCCGAGGGCCGCGCGCGGATCGCCGAGGCGATGGGCTGGGGTTTCGACGACGCCCTCCTGGAGGACGAAGAAGAAGACGAGGACGTCGAGCTTGCCGGGTTTCTGGAGGAACCGCCCGATCCCGATCCTGCCCGGGAGGGACATGACTGGGTACGTTCTCCTTCGGGCGAGATCTGGCATCCGGTGGAACAGCGCTGGTGGGAGCTGCTCCGGCGGGTGGAACAGACCTTTCAAGGGCGGATGGGCAAGAGCGGGTTTCTGGATCATCCGGAGGCGGTGGCCCTGCTGGTGCAGTTCCGGGCGACGGCCGGCCGACTGGGGGCCGCGTTGCGCGGGGTGGCCTGGGGTGAACCCGGGATGGAAGGGCCGCTGGTGGTGGCCTGCCTGAAACGTGCCCTGCACTCGCTGCACGAGACCCAGCGTTGTTTCCGCGCCGCCTGGGAGGCCACCGGCCTGCCCGCCGCCCAGGCGCAGCGCCTCCAACACGAGCTGTTCCTGATCCGCGAGAAGATCCTCCAACTGATGCAGGAATACCGCCGGCGTTGAATGCCCCCGGCCGGACCGTGGATCTCACTCACCCTGGAAGGGATGGCGCAGGGTCCGCTTCTTCAGCAGGCGATCCATCATCCCCTTGAGCAGGCCCCTGGCTCCGCCGGGCACCACCGTGAGGGGCACGCAATGCCCGCTGCAGACCGGGCACAACCGCAGGTACTGACCGCCCTGGCGCCGGATCAGATGCACGCAACTGCCGCAGAAGACGCGGTGGCACTGGGTGCATTCCATGCTGGCCGGGAAGGTCGGATGGATCGAACACATTGGCACCTGATCAGCCGGGGGCGGTTCCGGTGCCTCCCGCACCTCCATCCGCACGTCTCCCAGGCGCAGGACCTGGCCCTTGTGCAACTGCACCGGCTCGGTCCCCACGGGTGTGTCGTCCACAAACGTGCCATTGGCCGAGTCCAGGTCGCGGACCCACATCCCCTCGGGCCGCACTTCGATCTCGCAGTGGAAACGGGAAACGGTGGAATCGAACACCACGAAGTCGTTTGTGGAGGACCGTCCAAACCGGTGCACCCCTTCCTTCAAGGTCAGGACTTCGTCCCGGCCGTTCGGTCCTTTCACCACCAGTTTGGCCATGTTCGCACCGTCGGTCCCGCGGCCTGAACCGCGCTGAAGGGCTCTGTGCAAAGGATCATTAGCAGTTCATGACCGGCTTTCAACCTTGAAAACCGTGGCAACCCCCGGATCATGCGGGCGTGCGATTCGCCATCTGCAACGAGATCTACCAGGGTTGGAAACTCGAGGACGCATTCGAACACGCCGCCCGAACCGGTTATGACGGGGTGGAGCTGGCGCCCTTCACCCTGGCCGAGTCGGTGACCGACCTCGGTCCGGCCGATCGCCGGCGCATCCGGGACCTGGCGGCCCGCCACGGCCTGGCCGTGGTGGGCTTGCACTGGTTGCTGGTCAAGCCCGAGGGACTGCATCTGAACCATCCCGACGCGGCCATCCGGGAACGCACCGCCCGCTACTTCGTCGAGCTGGTCCGATGCTGTGCCGACCTGGGCGGCCGGATACTCGTCCTCGGTTCACCCAGGCAGCGGAGCCTCCTGCCCGGCGTTTCCCGTGAACAGGCCGAAGAATGGACACGCGCCACCCTGCGCGATGCCGTTCGCGCCGCCGAAGATCTCGAGGTGATCCTTTGCCTGGAACCGCTCTCCCCGGCGGAGACCAACTTTCTGAACACGGCCCGGGAGACCATCGCCTTCGTCCAAACCTTCCGGTCGCCGGCCTGCCGGATCATTCTCGACGTCAAGGCGATGTGTTCCGAACCGGAGCCCATCCCGGACATCATCCGCTCTGCCTGGCCGCATTTCGCCCATTTCCACGCCAACGATCGGAACCTCAAGGGCCCGGGGTTCGGCGACGTGGATTTCCGGCCGATCGCGGCCGCGCTGCATGCGGTGGGTTACAACGGCTTCGTCTCCGTGGAGGTGTTCAATTTCGACGAAGGGCCGGACCTGATCGCCCGCCGGAGCCTGGCCTACCTGCGCCAGACCTTTGGCATGGGTTGAACACCGGAGAATCGTCCGGTCCCGCCGTTGACGCCGGCCGGATCCTTCTCCCAAGTTGGATTCGCATGATCATTGCGCCGTCATTGCTGGCCGCCAATTACGGTCGCCTGGCCCGTGAGGTGACCCGGCACAAGGTGTCCGGAGCCGAATGGCTGCACCTGGACATCATGGACGGGCACTTCGTGCCCAATCTTTCGTTCGGACCGGGCATCGTGAAGGCGCTCCGGCCGCTGACGCGCACCTTTTTCGACGTCCACCTGATGTGCAGCAAACCCGAGGTGTTGCTGCCGCTGTTCGCCGACGCGGGCGCCGACCAGATCACCGTCCACGTGGAGCTGGGCGACCGGGTCAGTCATCTGCTGTGGAAGATTCGCAGCCTGGGGTTGAAGGTGGGCCTGGCCATCAACCCGCCCACCCAGCTCGCCACCGTGCGCCCCTTCCTGTCGCGGATCGACACCCTGCTGATCATGACCGTCAACCCGGGATTCGGTGGCCAGGAATTCATCGAAGAATGCCTGCCCAAAATCCAGCAGGCCCATGCCTGGCGCCTGACCGGCGCCCACGCTTTTCACATCGAGGTGGACGGCGGCATCAACGAACACACCGCCGCCGACTGCGCCCGGGCCGGCGCAGACGTCTTCGTGGCCGGCACCGCCCTGTTCGGCCGTCCCAATCTCAAGGCCGCCGTGGCCAAACTTCGCCGGGCCGTCCACCAAGCAGTGGCGCCGGCCCCGGTCCGGCCCTCGAGAGCACACAAGCCCGGCAAACTTCCCTCCCAGCGATGAGCGCATCAACTTCCCCCTCCACGCAAGCCATCCGGTTCGGCACGGACGGCTGGCGCGCGGTCATTGCCGAAGGCTTCACCTTCGAAAACGTCGCCCGGGTGGCCCAGGCGGCGGCCGATTACTGGCGCGACCACCCCACGCCCGGCCGCCAGAACCGGGTGGCCATCGGGTATGACCGGCGGTTCTTTTCCGACCGCTTTGCCGAGTGCGCCGCCGAGGTCTTTGCCGCCAACGAGTTCGAGGTCATACTCACGCCGGTGGCCACGCCCACACCGGCGGTCTCCCTGGCCGTGCGCGACCGCTCGTGCATCGGCGGCGTCATGATCACGGCCAGTCACAACCCCCCCATGTTCAACGGGTTCAAACTCAAGTCCCACTACGGCGGCTCCTCCGACCCGGAAACCTGCCAGGCTGTCGAGAAATACCTGGACCGCTCGCCCGTCCGGCGCATGCCCGCCGCGGAGGCCGCCGCCCAAGGCCGCCTGGACAAGCTCGATCTGCGCCCCGCTCACGCACGCGCCATCCGCAAGCTGGTGGATTTCGACCTGCTGGGAAGCGCCCGACTGCGCCTGGCCCATGACGCCCTCTTTGGCGCGGCGGCCGGCGCATTCGAAGACCTCCTGAAAAACACGCGCTGCAAGGTGACCTCGTTGCACACGGAACACGACGTCCTCTTCGGCGGACTCAGTCCCGAACCGATTCCACGCAACTACGGGCCGGCCATCGAGTTTCTCCGACGCCGTCCGCACGATCTCTGTCTGGTCAATGACGGAGACGCCGACCGCCTGGGCGCGCTGGACGGGCGCGGCCGGCCCCTGACCACCCACCAGGTCGTCTGCCTGATTCTTTATCATCTCCACGAAAACCGGGGTCTGACCGGGCGGGTGGTCAAAACCCTCACGCTCACCTCCATGGTGGACAAGATGTGCGCCGCCTGGGGGTTGCCGCTGCTCGAAACGGGCGTGGGCTTCAAATACATCTGCCCGGAGATGATCAAGGGCGACGTCCTGCTGGGTGCCGAGGAAAGCGGCGGCATCGGCCTGCCCGGCCACATTCCCGAGCGGGACGGCCTTGCCGCCGGGTTGGTGCTGCTGGAGCTGCTGGCCCGGACGGGCCGATCCGTGGGGCAACTGCTGCGCCAGTTGGAGCGCCGGTTCGGCCCCCACCGGTACGGCCGGCAGGACCTTCACCTCCCCCAGGACCGAACCGCCCGGTTGCTCGAAAAACTCCGCTCGCAACCCCCCGATCGGTTGGGCCGGACACCGGTGTCCGACATCAAGACCTTTGACGGCGTCAAGATCATCGCCAACAATGGCGCCTGGCTGATGCTGCGCGGCTCCGGCACGGAACCGGTCCTGCGCATCTACGCCGAGGCCGCCACCGAAAGCGAGGTGGAGCGGCTGCTCCGGCTGGGCCTGCGTTGGACCCGCCAGGTCTGAACGGGCGGGTTCCCGGCCGGGCGCGGCGGCCCCGGCAGAAACGAGTTTGACAAGCAGGGGCGGCCCTCGAAACCGTCCCGCGCAAGTCGTTTCAATTCTATGATCGCGAATTTGACCGAAGAACAACGCCAACAGGTGGCCCGTTGGTTGGCCGAAGGAGCCAAGCTTTCCGAGGTCCAAGATCGCCTGGCCAAGGAGTTCGGGCTACGCCTCACATACATGGAGGTCCGCCTCCTGGTGGACGATCTCAAACTCCAGGTCAAAGATCCGGAGCCCGAGCCCGACCAGGCGACCGCCCAGACCGCCCCCGCCGGCCAGCCCGGCCCGGGGACCAAGGGTGTGCAGGTCACCGTGGACGAGCTCACCAAACCCGGCGCGGTCCTCAGCGGCAAGGTCACCTTCAGCGACGGGCAAAAGGCCGAGTGGTACCTCGACCAGATGGGGCGCCTCGGTCTGGCCACCGAGAAACCCGGTTACCGCCCCTCAGCCGCGGATCTGCAGGAATTCCAACAGCAACTCGATCGGGAGCTCACCCGCTACGGATTCTGAACCGGGCCCGCTCGGGAAACAGTCTGGGGAAGAAGCCCGACCCGGCAGGCTCAATCCGGGCAGGGCGATCCCCGCCGGTCAGGAGGTCACCTTGCGGCGGCGGCGTGCCCCCACACGGGGCGCGTCCCCCCACAGCCCCTCCAGATCGTAGTGCGCCCGCACGTCGCTGCGCATCAGGTGCACCACCACGTCGAAATAATCCAAAACCACCCAGCCCGTTGCCTGGTGCCCGTCCACACCGAACGGGCGCACCCCGTGTTCCTGTTCGAGCTTTTCCGTGACCTCTTCCAGCACGGCGCGCAGATGCGGTTCACTCGTCGCCGAGGCGATGACGAAGTAATCCGCCACCGACGAGAGCTTGCGCATGTCCAGCACCACGATGTCTTCGGCCTTCTTGTTGTCCGCCAGTTTCCGACAGAGCAGGGCCAGTTTCTTGGAGTCCATCATTCGCCTCGAACCACGACTCGACGCACCGTTACGCTCCTCCTGCGTACAGGCACCGCAGCCGGATGGCTTCGGCCACCGCCGGCGGCACCAACCATTCGATGGATTTGCCCTGGCGCACCCGCGCCCGGATCAACGAGGACGACAAACCCACCGGAAATCCCGTGACGCTGACACCCCGGAAGGGTTCGGGAAACGCGGGAGGAGCCTCGCCCGGCCGCATCAACGCCACGAACGTCGCCCGGCGCGCCACTTCCGCGGCCTCACGCCAGCGCGGCAGGGTGGGGACATGGTCCGCCCCCACCAGGTAAAACAGTTGCGCGCCGGGATGACGCTGCGCGTACTGCCGCAACGTCTCCACGGTGTAGGAGATCCCGCCGCGGCGGACCTCGCAATCGTCCACCTCGAATTCCGGCCGCCCGGCCAATGCCAGCCGCAGCATCCGAACCCGTTCCTCGGCCGGTGCCACCGGCGGTTGCCCCGCCTTGAACGGCGATTGGGAGGCCGGAACGAACACCACACGGTCCAGTCCCAGTTCCTCCATCGCCGCCTGGGCCACCCACAAATGTCCCCAGTGCACGGGATCGAAACTGCCCCCGAACAGGCCCAACCGCAACCCCGCCGCACTGGAATCGTCCCGCTTCATCGCCCCCGCAGGTGCCGGTCGGCAAAGTCCAGGTACCTTTCCCAGTCCCACGCAGTCAGATCGTGCCGGCCCTCACGCACATGATAGCCAATGTAGCGGCCGACCGACCGCCCCACCGGTGGCCATTCCGTGACCCCCAGACCCTCCAACCCGTACAACCGGTACACCGGCTCCGCATGCACGCCCGCCAGGAATTCGCCCCGAGGATCCGCCCAGCGATCCTCCACCGCGCTGCCGATGTAAACCGGCCGCGGCGCCATCAGGGCGATCAGCTCGTGGGCGTCCACCGGCAGGTCGTCCTCCCGGTCGTCATAGCTCTTGTATCGCCCGCAGAACCAGTGCGGAAAACGCCGGTTCAAATCCGCAATCCGTTCGCCGTATCGACGCCGGGTCAGGGCCGCCCCGCCCTCGCCCGATTCGTTCGAAATCACGATGGCAAATCGACGATCCCGCGCCCCCGCCCACAGGGCCGTCTTGCCCAGGCGCGAATGCCCGATCAACACCACCCGCCGCGCATCCACGTCGCGGTCGCCTTCCAGGTAGTCCATCGCCCGGCTCAACCCCCAGGCCCAGGCCGCAATCGCACCCCATTCGTCCGGCCGAAACACGTGGTTCGTTCCATCGGGACTCAACGCCGCGCGCACCCCCAACTTCCAACCCTCCGGATGGTCCGGTTCCAGATCCCCACAATAGGCGGTCACCAGGCCGTAGCCGCGCTCCAGGATCCGTTCCACCGGCCATCGTGAGGCGGCCCATCCACGTGAGGCCGCCGTGGCACGATTGCTCACCACCGTGCCGGCGCGGTCGTTGGGCACCCATGCCGTGGTGATGCGGATGCCGGGATCCGGATGCACCGTGTGATTGCCCATGAAATTGAGCCCCAGGAAGACCGGCACCGGGCCGCGGCGCCCGCGCGGCAGGTACAACAAAAGGTCCATTTTCGGCCCACCGCGGTCGCCTCGCAGCCAGAGGGTCACCTCGCGGCGGGTTGCCCGGCCCCCCAGCGCGTAGGCGTCCTCGCCCGCCCGCTCGAACCACATTCCGGGCGGGGCCGTGGGCGCCCGTCCGTAAACATGCTCTTCGAACAACCAGAGCAGCTCCGGACGCCTCCGCCTTTCCCAGTCCCGGCGATTCCGCACGGGCGTGCCATCCTCGCAGATCAGCGGATCCGGCAACTTGTACGCCGGGACCTTCGACTCGTCATAGTTCGGTTCGGCACCGCTGACCCGGCCGGCCCACGCCACCATGACGAGCATGCCGGCAACTACCAACCGTCCGACGGGGCGGGTCGGGCCGCGACGATTTCCCCGCGAACGCCCGCTCCTCACCCGATCGCAGTGGGGAAGCCCTTGCCCGGCAACATCCCTTCTCATGCCCTCGCTCCAGCGTTAACAACAACGTCGCACGCCATGAAACCGTTCTTCCAACACCTGAAGGTACAACCTGGCCTCGGCAGGCCGACCCGACCTGGCATGCCCGCCGCAGCACCATCCTGCACAGGCAGCCCGGGACCGCGTTTCGGCTCGAGCCAGGGCGGCCTCGCCGGAGAGCTCCCGGCTCAACGCCAGCGCCAGCGCCGCCGCCCCGGCCACGCCGACCGGCAAACCGCCCGCGCGCTCGCGGGCCAGGTGAGCCTCCAGCCACACCGGCGCCGTCTCGTGCAGCACCGCGGCCTTGCGCCCCGTCCACAACCGCCACCATTCCCGCGCGCTCAGGCCCAACACCAGTCCCACCAGCGCCAGAAACATCCCGGCCACCACGGCGTCCAGCCGGTTGTTGAACTGCAGGACACGATTCGTACGCAACGCGCGTTCAGCCTCCTCCACCGCGCCGGCATCGCCGCGGGCCCGGGCCTCCGCCAGCGCAGCCTCCAGCTCAGGGACCCGCCCGGCCAACTCACGGGCCTGTGCCAGGAATCCAATGCGCGGGTCCGGATGCGCGATCTTTTGCAGACCGGCCGTGAAGGTCACCGCCACCAACCAGACCAGCGGGAGCAGCGTGACCAACGCCAGGGCAGGCCGGCCCGGACGTCGCACCGGCGTTTCATCCGGCGGTGCCGGATCGGGCTGCTCGCGCCGGCGCAGTTCCAACTTCAGGATGACCGTGGTTCCGAGGCAGAGCGCGATGGCCGCCAGCATCTGGTTGGCGATGCCAAACAACGGCCAAAGCGAATTGATGCCCCCCAGCGGATCCCGCACACCCTGGATCAGGAAATACCCCCACGCACCCACCATCAGGGAACTGACGAACAGGTTCGCCCCCAGGCTGCGCGTGTTGCCCAACGGCCGCCACAGATGGCCCAGGAAATCGTGCAGGATGTAGCGCGCCACCCGTGTCCCCGCGTCAATGGTCGTCAGAATGAAGAGCGCCTCGAACATGATGGCGAAGTGGTACCACAGATCGAGCCAACGCCGGCCCACCGCATGCGAAAAGATCTGGGCCATCCCCACGGCCAACGTCGCCGCCCCGCCGGTGCGCCCGAACAATGTGTGTTCGCCCACGGATTGCGCCAACTCCTCCATGTGCTCCACTGTCACGGGATAGCCCGCCGCCGTCACCCGGGCCGCCACCGCCGCGGGTTCACCCTTCATGTTCATCGAGAAATACACCCCGGGTTCCATCGTACAGGCCGCCACCATCGCCATGATGGCCACGAACGACTCCAGACACATCGCACCATACCCCACCGGCCGCGCATAACTTTCCCGAGTGATCAGCTTGGGCGTCGTCCCGCTGGAGATCAGGGAGTGGAAACCCGAAATCGCCCCGCACGCGATGGTGATGAAACAAAACGGGAACAACTTGCCCGCCACGACCGGACCGGTGCCGTCCACGAACGAGGTCACCGGCGGCAGTTTCAGATCCGGCAACACCACCAGAATCCCCAACGCCAACAACACGATCGTCCCCAGCTTCATGAACGTGCTGAGGTAATCCCGCGGCGCCAGCAGCAGCCACACCGGCAACACGCTGGCCAACAAACCGTAACCAATGATGGCCCAGGCCAGCGTCTCCCCGCTCAGCGTCAGCGCGCCCGAAAGCGTGGGGTGTTCGAACACCCACTTGCCGCCCCACACCGCCAGCAACAGCCCCGCCACACCCAGGACCGAAGCCTCCCGGACGCGGCCCACACGCCAAAACCTCAGGTACAGCCCCATGGCCATCGCCAGCGGAATCGTCGCCCCCACGGTGAACACCCCCCAGGGGCTTTCCGCCAGCGCCTTCACCACCACCAGCGCCAACACCGCCAGCAGAATCGTCAGAATCGCCAGAATCGCCACCAGCGCCACCAGCCCCGCCGGGCGGTTCAGCTCCTCCCGGACCATCTCGCCGAGCGACCGCCCTCCGCGCCGCATCGAACAAAACAGGATCACGAAATCCTGCACCGCACCCCCCAACACGCAGCCGATCAACAACCACAACGTCCCTGGCAGGTAACCGAACTGTGCCGCCAGCACCGGCCCCACCAGCGGACCCGGACCCGAAATGGCCGCGAAGTGATGGCCGAACACGATCCATTTGTGGGTGCGGACGTAGTCCTTTCCGTCCTCCATCACCTCCGCCGGCGTGGCCCGCCGGTCGTTCAGGGCCATGACGCGCGCCGCCACCCACTTGGAATAGAACCGGTACCCGAGTGCGTAAGAACAGACGGCCGCTATGAGGATGGTGGCTGCATTGACGGATTCACCTCGGGGCAGGGCCAATGAGACGTAAGCCGCAGCACCCGCCACCGCGACCAACACCCAGACCAACGCACGCCAACCACTTTTCATCACCGCCATCCCTTTTTCCATCAAACCCCGGCCAGCGTAAAGCCCGGAATGCCGCGGGCCGAACCGCTTCCGCGCCCGGACCGGCTCCCGGACACCCGGGCTGCAAGACTCCACCGGGGAACACGGCCCGTGCCTGCTCCAGGCGGGTGCACACGTACACATTTTTCAAACTGCCGTGCACAGAATCGGTGTGGCGGGTTTTTTCATCCCGGGTTATAAGGAACGCTGGCCACAAGACTCGCCATGACAAACGCTCTCCTCCACCTCCACTCACTCGCCGTCGGTCCTCACCCTCGTCCGGCGCGGCGCACGGGCACGGGGATGGCCTGCCAACTGCCGGGGCAGGGTTTGAATTTCTTTCTCCCCGCTTTCCCTAAAATGCGTGGCGGGCCGCAGACCAGCGAAGTGCAATCGTCGGAGCATCGCTCGTGCACCCCGGCCGTCCCCACGGGTTTCGAGTCCGCTGCCTCGGGAAGTCCCGGGAGCTCTCGCCCGGCCGTCCCCATGGGCGAGCGGGGCCCTTGCAAATGCCGCCGCGGCGCTGGGCTGTTCCTGATTTGCGCCCTCCTGAGTGCGCCGAGCGCCGGCCCGTCCGCCCGGGCTGCGGTGGCCCTGCCGTTTCACGATCCATTCGCCTACGACGAAGGGCGGCTCAACGATGTGGGCAGCCCCGTCTGGGCCGCCGGGAGTACCGGCTGGGAGTTGGCTGTCAGCAACAGTGCCGCTCTGGCGGCTCCGGAGGGGTTCATGCCCGCCACAGGGCGCGGCGTCCGGCGCGCCCCATCCGGCACGGCCCGGCGGTCGGTTTTGGAATTCGAGAGTGTGCCGGCGCAGGACGGCCGGGAGGTGTTTGTCTCCCTGCTCATCCAGGTTGCCAACCCGCCCCCTGCCACGCAACTGATCGCCTTCCTGGACAATAACTCCTCCAGTCAAAGCGCTCCGCAGGCCGGGTTGTTCCTCACCGCGGACGGCCGACTCGGTGTCGGAAAGAAGACTTCGCAGCCGGGATTTGTAACCGAAGCGCCTCTCGGTACGGCCGTGCACCTGGTGGTGATGCGATACCGATTCGAATCCGGCAACGACCGCGTGGATCTCTGGGTGGACCCGGACCCTTCCACATACGAATCAGCTGCGGTTCCGCCCTCTCTGGGGTTTGTGACGGGCGGCACCGACCCTGCTTTTCTGCGGTACTTCCAGATTTACTCCTCTCCGCAGGCCGGTGGAGTCCAGTACTTGGACGAACTCCGGATCGGTCCCAGCTGGGCTGAGGCGGTCCCCTCGGGGGCCCCTCCGGCAGCCGGGCGGGTGGCTTTCGTCTCCCAACCGACCGACGGTTATACCAACCAACCGCTGCCCGCCGTGGTGGTTCAAGTCCAGTCCCTTGCAGGCACACCAGTCCGCATCGAAGGTGTGCCCATCACCCTGTTTCTGGCACCCGACACCGTCCCATGGACAGGCACTGCAACCCGCCTCACCGATGCCACAGGTCGCGCAGTGTTCGATGATCTGCAGGTGCTCGCACCCGCAACCTACCTTCAGCTCCGCGCCATTGCCGGTCCGCCGGGTGAATCCTGGCTGGAAGCCCTGAGCCGACCCTTTGCCGTTCATCTGCCGCCTCTTTTTGAGGAGTGGCGGTTCACCGGCGTTTGGCTGGATGGGGACTCCGTTCGCCTCTCGGGCGGCGGTCCTGAACCCGGGCAGTTTGTCCAACTACTCGCCTCGACGGAACCGGCCGCGGCATCATCGTGGTTGTTGGTGGATTACGGCAATCTCGGCCCGGAGGGTTCCATTCATTTCCGGGTGCCCCGCTCACCCGCTCTTCCGCGCGCGTTCTACCGACTGCGGTCCGGCGACACCGGCACGAAGCTTGAACCTCCGTCCATCGGTGCGGCCCCCGCCCCGCTCACAGTTTCCCCGGGGTCCCCTGCCGAGTTCCGCACCGTGGGCATCGGGCCGCAGCTTCACTACTTGTGGCTCTCAAACGGCGTCCCCCTGCCCGGCCGAACCAATCCCGTCTTTCTCATCCCCGAAGCCCACCCCCATCACGAGGCCGATTACCAGGTCATCGTGGCCAACGTCGTCAATGCCATCACCAGCGCGCCGGCCCGACTGCGAGTTGCCAATCTTCCACCGGAGATCCTCAGCGAACCGGGTGACCTCGAGGTCGTTGTTGGTGACACTGCTGTTTTCTCCGTCCACGCCGGCGGCACGGT
Organism: Limisphaera sp. 4302-co; assembly: GCF_049537155.1. Lineage (NCBI taxonomy): Bacteria > Pseudomonadati > Verrucomicrobiota > Verrucomicrobiia > Limisphaerales > Limisphaeraceae > Limisphaera > Limisphaera sp. 4302-co. The sequence goes on along the minus strand of NZ_JBMVQZ010000002.1, from coordinate 116,068 downwards.
GCCCCTGAGCTATCAATGGTTCCACAACGGAATCGCCCTGCCGGGTGCCACCAGTGCCGTACTGGTCCTGTCGGACGTCAGCAACACGCATGAAGGTTCCTATCAGGTCCTTCTCAGTAACGCCTGGGGAACCATCTGGAGCCGGCCCGCCACGCTCGCCGTGTCCGAAATCCCAACCGCCCCACCCGTTACCAACCTGATGGGATTCGCCATGGGCGTGACCGGAGGCGCGGGCGGCTCCATCACCAATGTGTCGACCTATCCCCAGCTGCGCGCCGCCTGCAGGCTCTCCGGCCCCTGGATCATCCGCGTCCACGGGACCATCACCGTCACGGACGACTACTGCTACATCACGCAGCCCAACAAAACAATCGTCGGGATCGGCACCAACGCAGCCATCGTGGGCGGCGGGCTTCGCGTCGCCACCACCAATGTCGTGATCGCCAATCTCTTTTTCCAGGCCACCAACCATTCGAACGCTGACGGGATCACCATCGACACGAGCAGCCACGGCACCGGTAAATACGTCTGGATCGATCACTGCACGTTCTTCAACTGCCGGGATGGTTCGGTGGATATCACCAAGGGAGCCGATTTCGTCACAGTTTCCTGGTGCAAATTCTTCTACCCGCCCGTTCCCCGCGGAACGGTCAACCACGAGTTCGTGAATCTGATCGCCTCAAGCGACAGCGACCGCGGAGACTACCATGTGACCTTCCATCACAATTGGTACGGCCCTTACTGCCGCGAGCGCATGCCCTCGGTCCGGTTCGGGCGCGTCCACGTCTTTAACAACTACTACGACTGCTTCGACAACAACTACTGCATCCGGACGCGTATTGACGCCGAGGTCCTGGTGGAGAACAACTATTTCCTCGGAGTTCAAAACCCTTGGGAGCGCTACGTCACCTCCGGCAATCCGGGCCGTCTGAAGGCGCGCGGCAACATCACCCGCGACTGCACCTGGCGGGTCTGGACGCGTGGTGTCGAGCTGATTGACGGGAATGATGAGCTGACCGATCCCGCTCTCACCACGGAGCTGTACCCCTATACGCTGACCCCGACAGAACACGTGCCCCATTATGTGCAAACCTACGCCGGCGCGGGAAAGTATCCCTACGTTCAGCCTTAGCCGGCGCCTCGAAAGTCGCGACGTTCGGTTCTAAACCCTTTTCGCTGCCCGGTGAAAGCCGGCCGCCAACGGGCCGCGGGACATGGATGGTTCCCCGGATCAGTAGCAATTCCCCGCCGAAAATCCGTCGCCCCGCGCCACCGCCGGTCCGCCGGTCTTTCAGATCTCCGGACAATCCGGGCGGCAGGTTCCCCGCCTCAGTTGAGCCGGTTCCGGAGCAGATTCAAAAACCGTGCCACCCCGGTCCGCTCGACGTCGAACGAAGACGCGTCCCAATCCCTGCCCGTAAAATGCCGCGCCACCATCGCGGCCCGTACTGCACAGGCGTGGTACAGCGCGACCAACATCCCCGGACGATGGGCCAGAGCGGGCAGGAAACAGCTGAAGTTCAGGAAACCCTCACGATGCGAGTAACTGCCATAACCGTATCCCCACGGTTGCCGGATCAGTTCACGTTCATTCATGGCAAGAGCCAGGCGGATACCCTCGGCCTCGTCCCTGGTCATGACCGGAAAGGTCTGCACAATCAACAAGCCCGGCCCGTACTCGGGGTGGGAAACATCGGCACCAAACTGGCAAAGCGACGATTCGTCCCCGAAAGGGAACTCAACCGTCAAACTCCTCTCGTCGCCCGTGGCCAGCAAAGCCGGGGGTACCGATGCCTCCCGCCGGCCCAACTGTTTCAGCTCCGGCCCCTTCCAACGGGAACCTGTCAGGGCACTCGCCAGAATCATCAAGGGCACCCCCTCCACCAACTCGTCCGGAGTTTCCCGGACCGGCTTCCCCTGCGGGGCACTCCATGCCTCCTCGGCCCCGAGCGCCTCCGCCAACAGCGGGCCCGCTTTCCGCGCCTCGAGCACCTGCAGCATGGCGGCCAGTCCGATCAACGGACGCATCCAGGACACGTTGCCCTCGTAGACCCGGACCAGACTCGCCAGTTCGAGCGTACCGTTCTCAGCGTGGTAGGTCGGGCCGGCCATGGAAGCCGGCGTCATCAGCAGATCGCGGATCGGCTCGAGATGTTCGTCCCGCAACTGCGGCAGCCGGACCACTTCGGTACGCACCGAAATCCACCAGCCCTCCTCGCCTGCCGGACCGGTTTCCCGTCCGGTCACTTCGATCGTTTGTGCGTGCTGGTCCGGCCACCAGCGGAAACCGTGGGGTGTCTTCACCGACCATTCCGCATCCACCCGAAGTTGCTCCCGGTAGAGCCAGTCCACAGCGGCCTCTCCCGTATTCATCTTGCTTCCCTCCGTGCTGACACCGTTCTGTCCGTGATCCGGGCCGACATGGTAGGAATCGGCCGAAAGTCGGTCCGCCTTGAGTGCCGGCAAAGGTCTGGCCCGGGCAGTGACCGGCCGCGAGGGGCGAGGGCGGCAGCCGGATGGCCGCTCCCCGGCCGGCGCCCTCTGCCCACGGCGATTTCCGCCGCAGCCGCAGCGGCGCCGGATCCGAAGGCCCGCCCACACCGTCCCGAGCTTCCGGGTCTCCGTCCCCGCCCCTCGGCTCACACCGTCCCCGGCGGGCGTTTGGCGGAAGTCTTTGACCACGCGGCGAGGTTCCCCTCAATCTGACGGACATGTGGACGGTCAAACTGGTTGTCGCCTGTGCACTGCTACTGGCCCTGCTGGCCTGTGTGAGTCCCGGCCCGCGCATCCGCTACCCGGTGACCACCAAGAAGCCCGTGGTGGACGATTACCACGGTACCCGGATCGAGGATCCCTACCGCTGGCTCGAAGACGATCATTCGCCCGAGACAAAGGCCTGGGTCGAAGCGCAGAACCGCGTGACGTTCGATTATCTGGCCCGGCTGCCGGAACGGGAACCACTCCGCGAACGACTGACCGAGCTGTGGAACTTCGAACGTTTCAGCCCGCCCGTGCGCCGCGGCAACCACTATTTCTTCAGCAAAAACGACGGCCTGCAGAACCAGTCCGTGCTGTACGTGGCCGATTCCCTCGAAAGCGCTCCCCGGCCGCTGCTGGATCCGAACGAATGGTCATCCGATGGCACCGTGGCCCTCACCGGCGCCACCGCCACCGAGGACGGTCGCCTGCTGGCCTACGGGCGGTCCGTGGCCGGCAGCGACTGGCAGGAATGGTACGTCCGCGACGTGGAATCCGGACGCGACCTTCCCGACCGCATTCGCTGGGTCAAGTTCAGTTCGGCCTCCTGGTTGAAGGACGGATCCGGCTTTTTCTACAGCCGGTTCGACGAACCGGACGAGAAAACGCGGCTCACCGGGGTCAACTACTACCACAAACTCTACTTCCACCGCCTCGGCACCCCTCAGGGCGAGGACCGCCTGATCTACCACCGGCCGGACCAGAAGGAATGGGGATTCTACGGCGAGGTGACCGACGATGGCTCGTATCTCGTCATCACCGTCACGCGTGGCACCGATCCGAAGAACTGCATTTTCTATCTCCACCTCCGCCAGCCCGACAGTCCGGTCGTGGAACTGCTCCCGGATTTCCAGGCCGATTTCACCTTCCTGGACAACGACGGGCCGGTGTTCTGGTTCCGCACCGACCTGGATGCGCCGCGTGGCCGGATCGTCGCCATTGACATCCGGCAACCGGACCGCCGTCACTGGCGCGAGCTGGTGCCGCAGTCGGAGGACACCCTCCGGCAGGTGCGCGTCGTCGGCAACCGTTTCGTCGCCGAATATCTGCACCACGCCAGCAGCCGGCTGCGGCTCTTCACGCTGGACGGCCGGCCCGACGGTGAAATCGAGCTCCCGGGCTTCGGCACCGTCAGCGGCCTCTCGGGCCGGCGAGCCGACACCGAACTCTTCTTTCACTACACCAGTTACACCGTGCCGGGTCGGGTCTACCGTTACGATCTCTCCACCCGGCAACTTTCCGTCTGGCGCCAACCGAAACTGCCCTTCAACCCGGACGACTTCGAGACGCAGCAGGTCTTTTACACCAGCAAGGACGGCACCCGCGTGCCGATGTTCCTGTCCCATCGCAAGGGCCTGAAACCCAACGGGCGGATCCCCACCCTGCTCTACGGCTACGGCGGGTTCAACATCAGCCTCACACCGTCCTTCAGCGTGGCGAACCTCGTCTGGATGGAACAGGGCGGCCTCTACGCCGTGCCCAACCTCCGTGGCGGGGGCGAGTACGGCGAGACCTGGCACCAGGCGGGAATGAAACACAACAAGCAAAACGTCTTCGACGATTTCATCGCGGCGGCCGAGTGGCTCATCTCCCGGGGCTACACCTCGCCGCGTCACCTGGCCATCGCCGGAGGGAGCAACGGGGGGCTGCTCGTCGGTGCGTGCATGACGCAGCGACCCGACCTGTTCGCCGTCGCCCTGCCCGCCGTGGGCGTCATGGACATGCTGCGCTTCCACAAATTCACCATCGGCTGGGCATGGACTGCCGAGTACGGCTCTGCGGACAATCCCGAGGATTTCCCCCACCTGCTGGCCTACTCGCCGCTGCACAACCTGCGCCCGGGCGTCCGTTACCCGGCCACCCTGATCACCACGGCCGATCACGACGATCGGGTCGTCCCGGCCCACAGTTTCAAATTCGCCGCCCGTCTTCAGGAATGCCAGGCCCGCAACGGCCCGCCCGTGCTCATCCGCATTGAAACCCGGGCCGGACACGGCGCCGGCAAACCGACGGCCAAACAGATCGAGGAAGCCACCGATCGGCTGGCCTTTGCCCTTCATCACACCCGGCCATGAGACCCGACCGGCACCAGCCCCCCGCCACGCTGCGCGCCGTCACCTTCGACGTGGGTTGGACCTTCCTCAGCGTCCGGCCCTCCGTCGGACATGTCTACGCCCGGGTGGCACGGGATTGGACCGGCCAAACTTTCGACCCGCACCGGCTCAACCGCCGGTTCCAAACCGCGTGGCGTGGCTGTGCCGACTTCGACCATTCCCGCGCCGGTTGGATGGCCCTCGTGGATGCCACCTTTGCAGGTCTGGTGACCGAACCGCCCAGCCGCACCTTCTTTGGCGACCTCTACCGCCGGTTCGGGCAACCGGGCGTCTGGCGCGTGGACCCGCACCTACCCGAAGTGCTGACCCGCCTGCGATCACACGGGCTGCGCCTCGGGATCGTTTCCAACTGGGATCTCCGGCTCCGACCCCTCCTCCGGGCCCTCGACCTGGAGAGGCAATTCGACGTGGTGATCATCTCGGCCGAGGTCGGTTTCAGCAAGCCTTCGCCGGCCATCTTCCTGCGGGCGGCCGACGTGCTGGGGCTGGCCCCGCAGGAGATCCTCCACGTGGGGGACGACCCCCGGCAGGACTACCAGGGCGCGCGCCACGCCGGTTTCCAAGCCGTGACGCTGCACCGGGGCCTGCGCAGGCCGGAACCGCGACGCATCGGGTCCCTGCGCCAACTGCTGCCCTGGATCCGCAGGGCGGGGTTTCTCGGCACCCGGGGGTTGTAACGCTGCCGGCCCGCTACCAGAGCAGGGCCACCGCACCTGTTGCAGCCGCCACCAACCACAAGAGCAGGACGGCCCGAACCGGGCTCAGGCCGCAACGGACCAGCAGGTGCGAGAAATGCTGCGTGTCGCCCACGTAGAAAGGCTGTCCCCTGCGCCACCGCCGGATCACCACCTGCACCAGGTCCGCCAACGGCACCCCCACCACCCACAACGGCGAAAGCACGGCATATCCGCGTGGGTGCACCTCGCTGTAAAAATGCGGCAGTATGGCCAGCACGGCCACCCAGTAGCCCACCAGATGACTGCCGCTGTCTCCCAGAAAAACGCGGGCGCGCGGAAAGTTCCAGGGCAGAAACCCCGCCAATGCACCACAAACCGCAAAGCCGCAAGCCGCCACCAGATACTGCCCCTGCCGCGCGGCGCTCATGGCAAAGTACCACGAGGCAATCAGGCCGAGACCCGCGCACAGACCGTTCATGTTGTCCGTGAAATTGAATGCGTTGACCAGCGTGAGGATCCACAACACGGTCAGCGCATAACTGAAGAACGGATCGGGCACGAACAACGTGATGCGGATGCCGGCCAGGGCCACCGCGCTGGCCACCACCCACTGGCCCACAAACTTCGCCGCCGGGCGCAGCTCATGACGATCGTCCAGAGCGCCCAGGATCGTCATGGCCACCGCGCCACCCACCAGGACCGCCAACTGCCCCGCCCGGCGCCCCACCCCGTGCCAGAGGGCCGCCTGGGTGGCGGGGTCCCACCAGAACGTCCGCACCGCCACAACACCCGCCGCCAACGCCACCAGCCAGCCCGTCAACACCGCCACGCCACCGGCCAACGGCGTCGGCTCGGCGTGGATCTTACGGTGGCCGGGATCGTCCACCATCCCCAGCCGCACCACCACTCCACGCCAGAGCCTCATGCTGCAGGCCGTGCCCGCGCAGGCCACCAGGGCCGGCAGGGCATAGATGCCGAACGTCGTGTCCATCAGTTTCCCGTCGCGAGTCCCGGGCGGGGCAAGCCTGTGATCCCGCCGGAGCTCCCCAGCAACCGCAGATACAGTTCGTGCAACCGGTCCACCATGAGCCGAACATCGAAATGTTGCTTCACCCACTCGCGACCCCGCCAGCCCCAACGCTCCCGCAGCGACGCATCACTCAACAACTGCGTCAGAGCCGACTCTAATCCGGCCAGGTCTCCGGGCTCGACCAGAAGGCCGGTCTCCCCGGGCCGACACACCTCCGGGGCGCCGTCGCACGCGTAGGCCACCACGGGTTTGCCCGCCGCCAGTGCCTGCGGGAGAGCGCGCGGCAATCCTTCGCGTCGCGACAGGTGCACCACCACGTCCATGACGCCCATCCAATGAGGCATGCTTTCGGGAGGCACCAACCCCACGAAACGAACCGCGCCGTCCACTCCCAGGGCGCGGGCCCGTGCCTCCAGACGGGCCCGCCAGGCGCCGTCGCCCACGAAGAGGAAACGCAGGTGGGGAAACCGTCGCAACAGGGCGGGCGCCACCGCCAACAGGTCGTCATGGCCCTTCAGCTTGAACAACCGGGCCACCTTGCCCACGACCAGGTCTCCGGGGTTCAGTCCGGCCCGCGCGCGCCATGCCGGGTCGTTGGTCGCGCGCAGGAACGGTTCGAGATCGAAGCCGCTGTAGATCAGACTGTACTGCTCCGGCCGGCCGATCCCCGCCTCCAGGTACCGCCGGGCCATCGCCTCGGCCACCACCACGAAATGCGTGGTCACCCGACCGGCCCGGCGTTCGGCCCACCGGAAAAGTGCGTTGGGCAACGGACCCTGAAAGGGTCCGAACGACGGTCCGTGGATGGTGTGCACGATCACCGGAACGCCCGCCCGATGCGCCGCCAGACGGCCCAGGAACCCGGCCTTGCCGCTGTGGGTGTGCACCAGATCGGGTCGCAACCTGCGAAACCGCCGGGTCAAACTCCGCCAAGCCAGCACGTCCCGCCACGGGTGGACCGGCCGAATCAGGTGCCGCTCCAGCTCCAGCAATCCCGGCACGGCCGCCGCCACCGGCTCCAACGAACCTTCCGGTCCGTACGTGGGCCCTGAAATCAGGTGCACGCTCCAGCCGTGGCGCTGGCGCAGCCCGATCACGCTGGCCAGCGTATTTTCCTGCGCCCCGCCCACGATCAGGCGGGTGATCACGTGCACCACGCGCATGCTCGCCGGGCTACGATCCCCCACCTCGCAACGACCGCAACCGTTCCATGACGTTGGTGTACTCGGCCGTCTGCCGCGGCGCGGTTTCCAGATACGCCTCGTAGTGCTGGATGGCCGTGTTCGTGTCCCGACGGCGCCAGGCGATTTCGGCCAGCCCGTAATGAATGGTGTGCACGCGCGGATAGAGCTTGAGCAACCGCTGATAATCCTGCCATGCGTCGTCCAGCCGGCCCAGCCGGAGCTGTGCAATGGCCCGGTTCAGCCATGCCGGATGATTGTTCGGCTGCAACGTCAGGAGCCGGTTCAGCACCTCCACGGCTTCCTCGAACCGGCCGGCCTGCAGGCAGGCGTAACCCTTGTTCATCATCGCGTCGGTGTCCTGGGGCATCACCTCCAACTGGCGATCGAACAGCGGGATGGCGTTTGTCCAGTCGCCGGCCCGCAGGTACACCTGTGCGCACACGGCCAGCAGATAATGGTTGGTCGGACCCGTGCCCACGGCCTGTTGCAGGAGCTTGTGCACCTGTTCGGGCTGGCCCAACTGCATGCGGGCCATCCCTTCGAGGCCGAGCAGCTCGATCTGATTGGTGAAGGTCAGGCCGAACCGCTCCGGTGCCACCTTCAGCTCCTCCACCACGGCCAGGGCGTGCCTCGGGCGCTGTACGGTCAGGTACAGTTGCGCCAGCCAGAGGCGCGAAGGCAGGTCCTGCGGGTCCAACTGGCGCACGCGGTCGAATTCACGAATGGCCTGGCGGAACAGAAATCCCTGGGCGAACACCCGGCCCTGTTCGTAACAAAACGTGGGTTCATCAAACGGACCATTGTCGCCGATCAGCTGGTCCCAGGTGCGGTATCGCCGGAACAGGTCTTCCACCGGTCCGCTCAACGTGATGCGCGTGGGATTTCCCTCCCGCACGGTGCGATTGTACTCGGCATTGATCCGCGCCACCACGTTGTCGGGATTCAGTTCCAGCGCCAGCCGGAAACAGTCCGCCGCCTCCTCCCAGCGCCCGGCGCGTTGCAGGTCCACGCCGAACCACGTGAGGGCCCGCGCGTAGCTCAACGCCACCAGCCGGGCATCCGTGAGCACCGGGCGGCCCACCCGCAGCCGGGAGAGCAACCGGTCCAGCAGGTTGGTCGCTCCGGAGCGACCCAGGGCCCGGCGCAGCCCGTCCATCGCGCCGCCGGCCGTTTCCCGCCAGAACCGCAGGTTTTCAGCCACCGCATTCGTGTCCAGCGGCGGGGGCAGGACCGTCTCGGCGTCGTAGGGCTGCATTTCCCACACCAGACCGTGCGGCAGCGGCCGGAAGTTCTCGAAGTAGTAACCGAAGCTCGGATGCAGGTAGTAGACGGGGCGCACCTGGGCCACGCGCAGCAGGCGGTCCACCAACCAGACCGGGTTCAACGGTCCGGGCGGTGTGTTGGTGGGCGGTTCGGGCCACACGCCGTCGCTCCACCGTCGCAGCGCCTGATGATACTCCGGGAAACTCAACAACCGCGTGTCCACACCCAGATGCGGCGGGGTGTCCGGCGTGGATTGCAGGACCGAAAGCACCGGCCAGAGCCGCAGCGGATCATCGCTCAGCAACACGGCCGCCTGCGCGGGCAGACCCTCCCGCGCCAGCCGCCCGTACTGGGTCAGCCAGCGCCCGTCGGCGGTGCGGATGACGGGGAAGTTGCGATAGAACAGCAGCGCGCCGCTGGCCACCAGCAGGACATACACGCCCGCCACCACCGCGCGGTTGCGCCGTTGCAAGCCCGGGTTCCACCGGTGGGAACGCCGCCTCTCGCCGAAAACCACGAGAAAGTATCCCGTCGAGTACCCCACCACCAGCGCGCCCAGCCAGTGCAGGGGCAGAAACGCCGTGCTCAACCCGAGCCGTGAGGCGGCAAAGGGCGGCTCCAGCGCCACCCAAAGGCCGCCCACAAGAAAGATCCCGCGCAGGACGTGGAAACTGAAGTTGGTGAGATTGGATCCCACCCGGCTGATGTCGCCGCTGAGCGGCCGGAACCGCACGGCCAGAATCGCCAGGGGGATCAGGGAAAAGAGTGCGGCCAGGACCAGGGCCTCCCGCGCATACAACACGTGTGCCACGACCTGGTTCTTCTGCTCGGCCAGCACCATCTTCACCGCCGGCCAGAACGGGACGGTCATCTCCGGATGCAGCCTGGCCAGCAGGGGCGTGGCGAGGTAAAAGGCGCATCCGGCCAGTCCCAGCAGCCAGGCCCGGGTCAGGAACCGCGCGCGGAAAAACGACCAGCCCATCACCCACATCAACGCGCCCACGAACGCCGGCAACAACAGGACCTGGACCCAGTTCTCCACCATCCCGAGCGCGTACACGAAGACGGCCTGATCCAACCAGCCCTCGCGCGCGTCCACGCGGTACTCCAACAGACACCGCACCACCCAGGCAAACAACAGCAGGTCGAACATCGCCGGCCCGCCGTCGCGCGCACGGTCCCAAAACGGAAAGTGCAGCCCGCCCACCACACAGGCCGCCACCACCGGAATCCACGCGCGGCGCCCCGTCAACCAGCCCCATTCATTCCTTTGCACCACCTGTTCCAGCGGTGTCCGGTCGTACGGCAACAGCGCCACACACCGCGCCAGCAATCCCAACACGCCCGCGGCGCACAACGCTGAAAAGGCGCTCAAGACCACCGGCACCACGCCCGCCGGCAACCCGCGCAACGGCCAGGTCAGAAGGGTGTAAACGGGCGAGGCCAGACCCGGCTGCCACTGCAGCCCCGTCAGGCCCGCCACACTCAGGATGTTCCCGACCGTCAAGCCCCGGTTGAGGGTGAGGAGGTAAAGGACCCACGCTGTCCCAGCCACGGCCCAGGGCAGGGTCACGGAGACGAAACGCCGTTCCTGCTGCATCGCTAACGGTTGGGTCGTCATGCAGACCGCGCCCAGATTGTCCCACCGGCCCCGTGCTTGGCAAGCATCGCCATCTCCTCGCGCCGATCCGTCACCCAAGGTTCACGCAAATGTCGCCGCTGCGGGCACTCTTTCATCCCCGGCCTCCGGTGCCTGTGCTATGTTCGCGCCGGTCATGAGCGCAAGGGACGTTCGCATCAAAATCTGCGGGATCACCACCCCCGAAGACGCCATCGCCGCGGCCGAAGCCGGGGCGGACATGGTCGGGTTGATGTTTGCCGAGGCCAGTCCCCGTTACCTGCCGCCCCCCGCGGCGGCGGCCGTGGCCCGCGTCCTGCCCCCGCACGTGGTGCGTGTGGGCGTGTTCGTGGATCCCGATCCGGCGCTGGTCTGGCAGGCGATCACCGCCTGCAGCCTGGGCATGCTGCAGTTTCACGGGCAGGAACCCCCGGAGTTCTGCCGGCAATTCGGCCTGCTGACCATCAAGGCCTTTCGCATCCGCGACGAATCCTCGCTGGAACTGCTCCGGGCCTACCCGACCGACGCGTGGTTGTTGGACGCCTGGGTGCCGGGCAAGCCCGGCGGAACCGGCCGGACTTTCAACTGGGATTTGGCACGACGTGCCCGCGACTGGGGCCGCCCCATCATCCTGGCCGGTGGACTCAACCCCGACAACGTGGGCGAGGCCATCCGAATCGTCCAACCCTTCGCCGTGGATGTCTCCAGCGGAGTGGAACTCGCCCCGGGACGCAAATGTCCCGTGAGAATGCGGGCCTTCGTGGAAGCCGTCCGCCGCGCGGCAGCCGAGCCGGCCCCGGGCCCCTCCTGAACCCCGTCACCAACTTCCCCGGCACCCGCGCATGGACGAGTCGCTGCACACGGAAACCGAACGGCTCCGCCACGCATGGGATCGGCATGACCCTGCCTGGCTCGGCCAATACCTGGTCCAGGACGTCGAGGACCCGCGCCGCAACATCCAGAGCATCCTCACGCGCCATTTCCTCCTGGCCGCCCTCCAGCGTTCCGAGTGGGAACCGCTCTTCCAGGCCGAACTGGAGTTCGCTGCCGCGTTGAACTGGTTGCTGGAACCCCGGCACGGGGTGGAAACCGCAGAAGACCGTCGCCTGCTGCACTTCGCCCTCCGAACCGGCGCCCCGGACGCCGAGGGCATCCAGGTCCCCACTTTCCTCCACCGCCTCTTCCGCCAATTGCCCCGGACGATCGGGACCGTGACAGTGCCCCATTACCTGGAGCGGTTCCTCTCGTCGTCCCGGTCTGCCGGACCAGACCCCTCGGCGAGCGACGATCTGCTGGACACCTTCGCGCGGTTGTGGTTCGAACGGCTCTCCCCGCTGCCGCCTGCCGGCCTGAGCGTGCTCGAACCGGCCTGCGGCTCCGCAAACGACGCGCGATTCCTCGACCGCTTCGGTCTGTTGCAGCTCTTCGACTACACGGGGTTCGACCTCTGCCCGGCCAACGTGGCAAATGCCCGGCGGCTCTGTCCGCGCGGCCGGTTCCTCGAAGCCAACCTGTTCGAACTCCCCTTCGCCGATCGCAGCTTCGACTTCGCGTTCGTCCACGACCTTTTCGAACACCTCTCGCCCCGCGCCCTGCCCGTGGCCGTGCACGAACTCTGCCGCGTCGTGCGCCAGGGTCTCTGCGTCCACTTCTTTCACATGGACGAAATCCCGGAGACCCGGGTTCAACCCCTCGGCCCTTATCACTGGAACCTCCTCAGCCTCGAACAGACGTGGAATCTCTTCACCGCCGAGGGATTCGACGGGGCACCGCTCCACATCGGATCCTATCTGCGGCAGCGCACCGGTTCGCCCTGGACCCACAACCCCGCGGCGTACACCTTTCTGCTCTACCGCACTCGCCCGTGATTCCCGGCCCCCGGCCTTGACGGACTTGCACACGGCCGCGGCCCGTGGAAATTGTGGCTGCCCAGCGCCCCCGGCCGTCCCTCAAGGGCCGCCTCTGGAGGGTAAAGAAGCGCGCCCGGCAGGTTGGCCGAACCGGTGGCGGCGAACCTGCAGACGGAACGCGTCCGGCCGGACAAGCCGGGCCTGGCGTGGCAAGCCAAATGAACAGTCACTGAGAACGTTCACACAAACACCCAACTGATCGGAGGCAGATCGAACCCATGAAATTCTTCCTGGACACAGCGGACCTGAACGAGATCCGGCAGGCGGTGAGCCTGGGCATTCTGGACGGCGTGACCACCAATCCCACGCTGATCCGCAAGGCCGGTGCGCGCGACTTTCACGAGCACATCCGGCAGATCTGCGAGCTGGTGCCGGGCGACGTCTCGGCCGAGGTGACCGCCGTGGATTACGAGGGCATGCTGCGGGAGGCACGCCAACTGGCCAAAATCCACGAACGCGTCGTGGTCAAGATCCCGCTCATCCCCGAGGGCATCCGCGCCATCAAGACGCTCTCGGAAGAGGGCGTCCGCACCAATTGCACGCTCTGTTTTTCGGCCACGCAGGCCCTGGTGGCTGCCAAGGCCGGGGCCACCTACATCAGCCCCTTCGTCGGCCGCCTCGACGACATCTCCTCGGAGGGGATGACCTTGATCGGCCAGGTGGTCCAGATCTACCGCAACTACGATTTTCGTACACAGGTGCTGGCTGCATCGCTGCGTCATCCCATGCACGTGCTGGATGCCGCCCTGGTGGGGGCCGACGTGGCCACCATGCCCTTCCCCGTGATGATGCAGTTGCTGAAGCATCCGCTCACCGACATTGGCCTGGAACGGTTCCTCAAAGACTGGGAGGCCTACCTGCAGGCTCAGAAATCCGCCGGGGCGTGAAAACGCGCCGGGTTCTCCCCCGGCAGGCCGGGGTATTGCCAGAACCTGCCGGGCCAACCGGGCCCGGTTTCCTCTCAGGCGCTTGCGCGGTGCCTCCGCAGCCGTGATGCAAGCACCGCGCGGCGCACAGGAGCACGCGCAGGCCCGGCCCGGGTCAGCTTCCCTCGGGTTTTACCTCCGATCGTTGCGGACTGGGCGGAATGCGCACCGCGTCCGGCCCGGGCGGATGAAGAGCGTCGAAAGGTTCGAGGTCGGGCACCAGGAACCGTGCGATCGGCAACCGGGCCTCACGCAGCCCCTCCACCACGCAGCGGGCCAGCAACCAGGCGCCGTACACCGTGTGGTGCGACCCGTCCACGAAAGCGCGGTCGAGATCCGGCCCCAGCGCCCGATAGAGCCCCGTGCTCGCCCGATTCAGATCCACCAGGGGCACCCGCCACTCTCGCGCCACCCGGCGCATCGCCTCAGGGTACTCGCCCAGGGTCGGCCGATCCACACCCGCCTTCCGTTCCATGGAGGTCACCAGGACCGGTTCGGCCCCGCGCGCACGCACGGCCTCCACCAGCCGGATCAGGTTGGTCCGGTAGTTCGCGTGCGGGCCGGTGCCCTCGCCTTTCTCCTTCTGATCGTTGTGGCCGAATTGGATCAGAACCGTGTCCCCGGGTTTGAGCTCGTTGAGGACCTTCTCGATTCGAAGGGCACGGAAGGAGCTGGTGAGAGACTCTCCCGACTCCGCATGATTCGCCACCGCCAGCCCGAAGCGGAAAAACCTTGGAAGGATCTGTCCCCAACTGCACCACGGTTCGCGCGGTTGATCGGTCACGGTGGAATCTCCCAACAGGAACACGGTGGGCGCGTCGGGTTCCGGCACGATTTCCAGTGCCACCACCGCGGGTTGCACGCCGTTGAACTCCAACGTGAGTTTGTCGTCCCAGTGCAGAACGCCGTGCTCGCGCGCTTTCAAGCGCACCGAACGGCCGTCCGGCAGCCGCGGGGTCCGGACGTTCACCGTGAAAGCCACCGTCAAGAACCGGCCGGGCTGCGTCGCCACCTGCTCCACCATCAGCCGGCGGGACTCCGCCTTGATACAGGCGGACGAGCCCCGGCCGGCGTGACCCAGCGTCAACAGCACACGGTAATTCCCCTCCGGTACCCGTACGGAAAAGAAGAATGGCGTGTCGGACGTCACCCCGTCGGCCAGCAGCTCCGTGGGACCGTCCTCCCGAAAGCCCGAGGGTTCCGACCCGAGGTCGAATCCCCACCCCCGCTCCGGCGTGTAACGGTCCGACGAAACCACCCGCACGCAACCCCCCGCGCACGGGCCGCTGCCAAAATCGAATCGCCACGGTCCGTCCGCATGTGCGGTCGCAAAAGCAAGGAAGATCGCCATCCCCGTCAGGCGCCATCTCTTCCACCCCGACGCTGCTGTCCGGCCAAGGTTCGAAGCGGTTCGCCGGCGCGTCGCCGTGCGTGGTCGTGCCCGCCGGCTCCTGCTGATTGTGCATGCCATGGGAACTCCCTCTTTTTGAATACTGTCGTGTTGCCCTCCGACGGGTGTCCGCTGCGCCCTTTCGGGCCTCGACCTGCGGACCCCACTCTTTGCAGCCCGCCCGCCGGGCACCGGCTGCCGGCCCATCCCCGGACGCGGCGCCGCCGCCTCACTCCGCATGCAACCAGTAAAACCGTGACACATCGGAACGTGCAGGTTCCCGGATGCGGTTTTGGCCGTCCTGCCGGATCACCGGGTCCATGACGCGCTGCCCGGGACCGCCGGGGTCCCTTCCGGCGTACAACCGGACATTGGCGGCGGTTTCCGGCCACACAACCTCCCGGATCCCTGCGTCCTGCCGGAGTTCCAGCCGCAGAGGGACGGCATTCGAAAACGTCACATTGTCGAACTGCGCGTCACATTGATGGGCGCGGACGCCGATCTGCCCCCGCAGAAACGTCGCGTCGCGAACCACCAGCCGCGGTGTGACGAGGTTGTTGACGAAGACCCGGATTTCCTCACCGTCGAAGGCAACACGCAGCCGGTACCAGGTCTGTGTCTGCACCGGCATCGGCCGGTTGGTCAGCAACGTCCATGCGTTGTTCATCCGGCCCAGCAGCACGAAACCCGAGGTGTCCAGGCCGGCGTAATAACCGAAGGCATGATCCGGCCCCTCGTAATCCGGGTTGGTCACCCGAAACATCAGACCGGCGTTGCCCGGCGAAGACAGCAGCACATCCGCATCCAAGACGCCATTGCTCCAGAAGGCATCCCCGGTGAGAGCCTTGCCGGTCGCGCCCTCGTTCTCCAACACGTAACGCCCCTCGCGAACCGCAATCCGCCCGCCGTAGCGCGTCCAACCGGCGTCGGTGCCGTCGTCGAACGTCGCCGTCCACGGATTCGGCCACCTTGGCCGCGGCAAGAGGGTGCCGAACCGGATGCGCACCCCGTTGGTGACTGCGAACACGGCCACCTCGTCGCCGCGCGTTTGATAGATCGCCGGCCACGTATGGGCAAACCCCACCTCCCACGCGGGCGGTTCGATCCTCTGCCAGGTCCGGCCGTAATCCTCGCTGAACGACACCTCGTTTTCGCAGGACGTGACCAGCACCAGGCCGTTGCTCAGGCTGGTCACGAACGGCCCGCAATGATGGCACGGAATGCGGGTTCCGATGCCCTCCGGCCAGTTCACCCCGTCGGCAGACACCTTGCTGTAGACATCCGCACGGCCCAGGTTCACCACCTCGTAGACCAGCAGGTACTCTCCGTTGTCCATCCGGGTCATTTGCGACATGCCGGGACGAAGGTTGCTCCCCGCGGGCGGTGTCACGACCCACTGTTCCGGTCCCCAGGTCCGACCCTCGTCGGTGGACACCCGCAAGGAGATCAACTGGCTGTACCCGGAGTGCTTCTCGTTGGAATAGGTCACCACCAGGCGGCCGTCGTCCAGCACCCAAAAGTCCGGTTCCCACAGTCCCCGCCCCTGTTGGGCGGTGAGTCCTTCGCTGGCGTCTATGGTGCTGCGGTACACCCAGGTGCGCCCCCCGTCGGTGCTCGCGTACACCGGGAGCCGGTACGATCGGTTGGGGATGAGCGAACGCATCGTCAGCAACAACGTCCCGTCCGGCAACGCCACCAGCTCGCCGTTGTCCAGTGTGCGACCCGGTTCGCGCACCTCGGCCAGCGTGCTCCAGGCACGTGCGGCATCCGTGCTCAACGAAATGCGAAGGTAACTGTTTGTCCCGGCCGGATACCGCGTGGTGACGGCCAGCCATTGTCCGTTGGTGTACCGGATCATGCGGCCCCACCCGCCGCCCAGGTACAGAGCCGGTCCCCATGCGATCGGTCCGGCAGGGCCGGCTTGCAAACCCGGCGCCAGCAACAAGGCCAGCATGCCCACCCGCCACCGCCAGCCTGCGCGGCGGCCGTCCTTCGCCGTTCCTTCCATCTTCGCCCAGCTTGTTTCCCGGGGATCCGGCGGGCAAGAAAACGCGGCCCGCACCGTTCCCGTCCGAAAACCGTTGCTACCGGACACAGTTACCGGCCACGTGTCGCGCAGTGCGCGGTTGCCGGGGCAGAGGCCCAAAGAGAGAGCCTGCACGCAGCCGCGGGGAAGCCCACGGGGGCTCGGGCTGCGAAAACCGGGCACCGGCCGGTGCCGCATCCCGCCGCTCGGGTTGCACGGGATTCTCCATGAGTGTCGCACCCCTGTGAAGGGCCACGGGACGGAGCGCGTTGTTCATGGACCCGAGCGGTGCCAGGCCCGAACCAGCCCGGTCGGTCCGAGCCCGGAGCATGTCGGCGGGGCGGCCGGCCGTCGTGGGCATCGCACAGCGGCAGCAACCGCGGGCCGAGCCCCTCGAACTGGGTCGGCATTTCTTCGAACCCGTACTCGGTAATCAGAGGTGCGTCGGCCACGTCGCGCTGGCCGCCCAGGTGCCATTTGCCAAAATGGCCGGTGGCATATCCCGCCCGATGCAGATATCGGGCCAGCGTGGGCGCACGCGGGTCCAGCCACTGAGCCATCCCGCGACGTTCATTGGCGGCGCGGCTGTCGAGATAGGAAAGGATCCGCCAACGGTGGGGATACTGGCCCGTCGTCAGCGCGGCCCGTGAAGGCGAACAGATGGGTGAATTGACGTAGAACTGCCGGAATCGCAGCCCCTCCGCTGCCAGCCGGTCCATGTGGGGCGTGCGCACTTCGCGGTTGCCGAAGCAGGACGGGTCCCCCCACCCCCTGTCGTCCACGAAGATCACGACAAAGTTCGGCCGGGACGCGGCGGTTCTTCCGATGGCGCCGCCGCGCATCCGAGCAAACCGAGCAGCAGCAAGCAAAGACGACCCCCAAGGACCGCAACCGGGGCGGGAAAGAAACGGGCCGCGTTAGGGAAGGTTTGCGTGACGGGAAGGCCGTGCAACCGGTTCTCACCGGGCCGAGCATGGACCGGTCCGGGGTCGCGGGCAAACCGATTCCGCCGAGTGTCCACCGGCGTTTTGCAGCGCCCCGGACGTTTTCCGCCCCGGTACGGCGGGCCGGGCCTTCAACCTGGGGCCTCAGCTGCCCGGCGCGGAGAGAGCGGACCACGCATCGCCCTCGAGGAACCCGTGCAACAGCCGCAACCGGGTGGGATGCCGCATCTTCCGGAGGGCCTTGGCCTCGATCTGGCGGATCCGTTCGCGCGTCACATTGAACTGTTTGCCCACCTCCTCGAGCGTGCGCGCGTACCCGTCCTGCAAACCGAAACGCAGTTCGAGCACCTTCCGCTCGCGCTCACCCAGACTGGCCAGGACCTTCTGCAACCGTTCCCGCAGGAGACTGTAACTGGTCAGATCCGCCGGGTCCTCGGCATTGCGATCCTCGATGAAATCCCCGAACGTGGCGTCGTCGTCCTCGCCCACGGCCGCCTGGAGCGACAGCGGCTGCTGCGCCATGCGCAAAAGACTTTGCACACGGCTCAGGGGCATCTGCAGGTCATCGGCCAGCTCTTCCGGGAGGGGCTCCCGGCCCAGCACCTGGGAGAGCCGTTTCTGGGCCCGCAAGACGCGGTTGATCACGTCAATCATGTGGACCGGAATGCGAATGGTGCGCGCCTGGTCCGCGATACACCGGGTGATGGCCTGCCGGATCCACCAGGTGGCGTAGGTCGAAAACTTGTAACCGCGCCGGTATTCGAACTTCTCCACCGCCCGCATCAGGCCCATGTTGCCCTCCTGAATCAGGTCCAGGAACGAGAGACCGCGGTTGGTGTAGCGCTTGGCGATGGAGATGACCAGGCGCAGATTGGCCTCCACCATGTGGATCTTCGCGCGGACGGCGCGTTCGGCGGCCTCCTGGAGTTTGCGGTGCGCCTCGAGAAAATCCGACGCGGGCATGCGCACCAAGTCTTCCAGCGCGGTCAGGCGGTCGCGGTCACTCTGCAACACCTGCTGGAGCTCGGGCGTGCAAGGCCGGCTCCCGGCCTCCGCGATGCGCTGGGAACACCGCCGGAGCTCTTCCGCTATGTTGCGCGCCACCAGCAGCATCTCCTCGTGCACCTTCTGTTTGAAGGCAAACCGGGGGTAGAGCGCCCGGAGCTGAGCCTGCAGTTGTGCGCAGCGGTGCAGGGCGCGCGTGCGAACGGAGGCGCTGGCCGCCTGCCGGGCCAGTTTCCACTGGTGATCCGCCGCGCTGTCCAGTTCGCGCGCCCGGCGCAACAAACGACGCAACAGAACCAGGTGCCGGTTCCGCTGCTCGAGTTTCTGATCCATGACCACGCGGTCGAACCGTTCCTTGGGCGGCACACTCAGCAGCTTCTCGGCCAGCGCGATGTACTCCTTGGCGGTGAAACCAAGACCATAAAGGATGTCGCGCATCTCCGTCTCCGCCGCCTCGATGCGCTTGCAGATCTCGATTTCCTCCTCCCGGGTCAACAGCGGAACGGCACCCATTTGACGGAGATAGACGCGGACCGGATCGTCCAGGCTGTCCAGGTGTTTCTCTTCCGAAATCGGTTCCTCCTCGCCTTCGGTCTCCTCCGGGTCTGCGTGGTCCTCGTCCTGAATCCGGATCTCCAGGTTTTGCAGCTCCTGCCAGAGACGATCCGCCTCGTCCGGACCGAGCCCGTTCTGGGTCACCACGTCCTGAAAATCGGATTCGGTCAACGTCCCCTGCTCGCGCGCCAGTTGCAACAGCATCTTCAGCGCGGCAGACCGGGCGCAACCGTTGTTGCCCGGTTCAGCAGGAGGAGAAAGCGCCGCTGACGGGGCCTCTGCCGCATGGTCGGACGGCTGCCGCGACGATGGGGCCTTTCCCTTTCGACGTTGGGTGCGGGTTTCGCTGGAGGTTGAACGGGCTGCCGACGTCCTGAGATTCGTCCTGGCCATAAGGATGGGGAGCTTGCGCACCACCACGTGGTGGTGCGGCGGAATATGCGACGCCACTTCCCAACCGTCAAGAGATGCTTGCTCCGCGACCAAAAAATACCCTGTCGCAGCGATCCTCCCTGCTCCATCCCAAACAAAGGCTCGCACAAGGGCGGGCCCACCGTGCGTCCGGGGTGGCACGGTGACTCCGACGCCATCCACCAGCCGCACCCGGCCGGGCCGACGCCCATTTCATCCGCCCGCCTGTGTCAGATTGTCCTTCAAACGTTAACCGCGACCCTGTGTCGGATGAACCGAAACGCCGCGGCACCTTTCCGGTTCGTGCGCGCTGCTTTTGCCATTTACGCGCGAGGGTGCCGAAGGGCAAACTGCGGTCCGAAGATCGGAACGCGAGTGACAGGCTGATGAACCGACAGATTCCCCACGGCTCCATGGCGCATGCTGAAAACCGCGCGCCTCGCGTTTTCCGGTGCGACCCGGACGAGCCGTGGTCATCCGCTGAAACAGATCAACCATGAAAACGTCCCTGACCCGACGTGCGTTTCTCCGGCGTGCCGCCCGGACGGCCGGTGGTGTGGCCGCGGCCACCCTGTGGCGCCCCAACCTTCTTTTCAGCCAGGGAGCAGGGCGCAAGTTGAACTGCGCCGTGATCGGTTGCGGCGGACGCGGCATGAGCCATCTCAACGCCATCGCGACGGAGAACATTGTTGCGGTGGCGGACGTGGACGAAAACCGCTTCGCCGAAGTGACCCGATGGCTGAAGAGCAGGAATCTCGACCCTCAAAAGGTTCAGTTCTTCACCGATTACCGCCGGTTGTTCGAAAAGGTGGGCCGGAGTCTGGACGCCGTTTTCGTGGCCACGCCCAATCATCAGCATGCCCTGCCGGCCATGATCGCCATGCAACTGGGCAAGGCCGTTTACGTGGAAAAGCCCGTCTGCCACAACATCGGCGAGGCCCGCGCACTGCGGGAGATGGCGCGCCGGACAGGCGTGGCCACCCAGATGGGCAATCAGGGACACAACGAAGAAGGGTACCGCCGCCTGTGCGAGTACATCTGGGCCGGGGTGATCGGGCCCATCCGCGAAACCCACAGTTGGACCGACCGCTGCAACGGCGGGGAAGGCCCGCGCCCGCCGGCCCGGCCGGTCCCGCCGGGACTGCACTGGGACGAGTGGATCGGCCCGGCGCCGTACCGCGATTTCCATGAAGATCTCCATCCGCATTCGTGGCACGGCTGGTACGATTTCGGGAATGGATCGATCGGCAACATGGGTTGCCACGTGCTGGACGGCGTCTTCTGGGCGCTGAAGATCGAGCATCCCACCAGCGTCGAGGTGGAGTACCTCCGGGGCGGCAGCGATGAACGCTATCCGCTGGGCTCGCGCATCCGCTGGGACATTCCGGCCCGCGGCGATCTGCCGCCGCTGAAGGTCTACTGGTACGAGGGGCTGAATCCCACCACGAAGGAAAAACCGCAGGGCCGCCTGCGTGCAGCCGTCGGTGACGCCCGCAACCTGCCGCCGCTGCTGCTGGAGCTGCGCCGCCAGTACCCGGAGGAAGAGCTGGACCGCGGCGACAGCGGCACGCTGTACGTGGGCGAAAAGGGCATCATCTTCACGGGCACCTACGGCGAGCGCATGCACGTCATCCCCTGGGCGAAGATGCGCGAGATCCCCGAACCACCCCGGACACTGCCGCGGCCCAAGAACATCTTCGTCGATTTCCTGGATGCGGTTCGCGAGGGTCGGACGGACACGGCCGCCGGGTTCGAGTACGGCACGCGGCTGACCGAGTTCTGTGCTCTGGGCAATCTGGCGCAAATGGCCGGCGTGGGGCGGAAAGTGGAATGGGACGGCCCCAACATGCGCGTGACCAACATCCCGGAACTCAACGCGCGCGTGCAACGTGAAAACCGGCCCGGCTGGCGGATCTGATTCCCCGGCCGGGGCGTGACCTCACACACGCACCGGCCGTCAGACCGCCGTCTGCACCGGCTGCTGCGGGCCGCTCCGTGTCAGCCCACCAGCTCGCGCGCCCGCACCAGCGCCTCGTCCAGCCGGGCCGCGTCCCGGCCGCCGCCGCGGGCATGATCCGGTCTCCCACCACCGCGTCCCCCCACCAGTGGGGCAAGTTGCTGGATGAGCCGGCCGGCATGAACGCGTGCGGTGTGGGGCCCGGTCACGGCCGCCACCAAGGTCACCGCGCCATCGGCCACGCCCCCGAGCAGGATCAGCCCTTCGAACCGGGACTTCAGGGTGTTGACCATCTCCTGCAGCGTGTCCGCATCGGCGTCGTACCGCGCGATCAACACCGGCAGCTCACCCCGCCGCTCGGCCCGCGACAGGAGCGTCTCCGCCGCGGCAGCCGATTGCCTCTGCTGAAGCGCCCGGAGTTGTTTTTCCAGGGCCTTCTGCTGTTCGAGCAACGATTCGAGTTTCCGTTCCAGTTCCCCCACCGGAGCGTTCACCCGCGCCGCCGCGGCGCGCAGCAATCCTTCGGCCTCCAGGACCCGTTCCCAGGCTGCCAGACCCGCCACGGCCTCCACGCGCCGGATCCCGGCCGCCACGGCGCTCTCGCCCAGGATGTGGAACAGGCCGATCTCACCGGTGGCCCTGGTGTGCGTGCCGCCGCACAGTTCCATGGAGAAACCATCCAGGCCGCCGGGCGTGCCTCCGATCTGCACCACCCGCACCCATTCGCCGTATTTCTCGCCGAAGAACTGGAGGATGTCCGGCCGGTGCCGGACGTGCTCGTACTTCACCTCGATGGCCGACACCGGCGCGTTTTCCAGGATCCGTTCGTTGACCAGACGCTCGATCTGGCGCAACTGCTCCGGTCGCAGGGGCGCGCTGTTGAAGTCGAACGTGAGTTTGTCCGGCCCCACGTATGATCCTTTCTGCATCGTCTCCCTGCCCACCACCTCGCGCAACGCCCAATGGAACAGATGCGTCACGGTGTGATGCCGCTGCACGGCCCGACGCCGGTCCTCGTCCACCCGCAGCCGCGCCGGACCGCCCACCTCCGGCAGGGCCGGTGCTTCGGCGTCCCCGGGTAGGTCAAGGAAATGCAACCACACGGATCCCGCCTTGCGCGTGTCCGTGATCCGCCAGGAACGGTCCCCCTGCCGCAGCTCTCCCGTGTCACCCACCTGGCCCCCCATCTCGGCGTAGAACGGACTCACGTCGAGGATCACGGCCCAGCGATCCTGCACCCGCGTCAACTGCATCACGCGCGATTCGGATTCCAATTGTTCATAACCCACAAACCGGGTGGGCCGATCGGTCTCGAGCCGTGCGACCTCGACCACGGTCTTTTTTTGCGCGGCGCGCGCCCGGGCACGTTGCTCCTCCATCAGCTCCTCGAACCGGGCGGTGTCCACCGCCAGTCCGCGTTCCCGGGCCAGCAACCCGGTCAGATCCAGCGGGAACCCATAGGTGTCGTACAGTTTGAACGCGAAATCGCCGGAGATCCGTCCCCCGCCTGCGCCCCCGGCAGCGGCCTGCAGGCGCCCGATCTCCTCCTCGAACAGTTGCAGGCCGCGGTCGAGCGTGCGGTTGAATGCCTCTTCTTCCTGTCGGATGACCTCTTCGACCTGTTCCCGCCGGGCCCGGATCTCCGGGAAGACCTCGCCCATGGTGTCGGCCAGCACACTCACCAACCGGTAAAAGAAGGGCTGGCGGAACCCGAGGTTCCGGCCGTACCGGACGGCCCGGCGCAGAATGCGCCGCAGCACGTAGCCGCGACCCTCGTTGGAGGGCAGAATCCCGTCCGCGATGGCGAAACTCAGCGTGCGAATGTGATCGGCAATGACCCGGAAGGCCACGTCCGCCCGTTCCTGTTCGGTCGCCCCGGCGGTGCCCGGCCGCGGCAGGGTGGAACCGTATCGCCGGCCGCTCAGCCGCTCCAACGCGCTGAACAACGGTCGGAAAATGTCGGTCTCGTAATTGGAAATCCGCGCGCCCGCGAAATGCCGCAGTCCCTCCGTACCCTGGATGATGGCCGTGACCCGTTCGAATCCCATCCCCGTGTCCACGTGGCGCGCCGGCAGGGGCGAGAAGCTGCCGTCCGGATGGGCGTTGAACTGGATGAAAACCAGGTTCCAGATCTCGATGCACTGCGGATGGCCCTGATTCACCAGCGCACCCCGCGTGTTCCCCTCGGGCGTCAGGTCCACGTGGATTTCCGAACAGGGTCCGCACGGGCCGGTGTCGCCCATCATCCAGAAGTTGTCCTTCTTCCCTCCGAACCGGATGTGGACCTCCGGGTCCAGACCGGCTGCACGGAACAGCCGCGCCCAGTGTTCCCATGCCTCCTCGTCGAACTCGGCCGGGTCACCCGGCCCCGGGCGGTAAACCGTGGCGTACAACCGTTCCCTGGGAAAGCGCCAAACCTCCGTGACCAGTTCCCAGGCCCACTCGATGGCCTCGCGCTTGAAGTAATCGCCGAACGACCAGTTGCCCAACATCTCGAAGAACGTGTGGTGATAGGTGTCCAGCCCCACGTCCTCCAGATCGTTGTGTTTGCCACCGGCACGGATGCATTTCTGCGTGTCAGCCGCGCGCGGAGGCTGATAGGGACACGGCTGCAGGCCCAAAAAAATGGGCACGAACTGGTTCATCCCCGCATTGGTGAACAGGAGATTGGGCGAGTCCGGCAAAAGACTCGACGAGGGCACAATGGTGTGCCCCTTCGACCGGAAAAAGTCGAGGAACGACTGGCGAATCTCGGCTGATGTCATCACACGCATGGCTTCTGGCCGGACCCGCAAAAGGTGGAAACGGATTCCCGCGGTCGCTCCGCCGAAAATCCCCGGCGCCTTCCACCGTCGCGGGGCCGGACAGCGGCACAACCTACGACAACACCTGCCACCGAAGCGAGCCCAACTTTGGCCCCGCGCAGGCGCCCGACCCGCCACCGCGTGGCGCGAACGACTCTCAGCAGCCCCCTTGAAACTCTCCCGATCGCCCGGCCTGCGGTTCAAGCATGGCTCCCCGGCCCGAGAACCCTCCGCAGCCCGGGCGGAAGGTTTTGCGCATTGCCCCGGAAACGTGCCGGTGCCAATCTGCCGCGCATGCAACGGCGTGAATTCCTCCAATCACTCGGCCTGGCGGGGCTCGGCCTCTCCCTGGGAACCCTCCGCACCGCGGCCGCCGAGGCCGCCGGCCAGGAAGACCGCCAGATCTACGAACTGCGCCGGTATGAGCTCCGGCGCGGCCCGATGGTGCGCAGACTGGACGATTTCCTGGCCGAAGCGGCGCTGCCCGCCTGGAACCGCGCCGGGGTCCGGCCCGTGGGCGTATTCGACGCGGCCGTGGGCCCCGAGAACCCCACTCGTTATGTCCTGCTCCCCTGCCGATCGCTGGCACACTGGCTGGAGGCACGGCAGGTCGAAGCTTCCGACGCCAAAATCCTCTCCCACCCTTTCACCCAGGCGCCTCCGGGCGACCCGCCCTACGTGCGTTACGAGAGCTCCCTCATGATCGCCTTCGCGGGCATGCCCGCCCTGGAACCGCCGCCACAAACCGCCGCGGGCAAACCCCGCCTCTTCGAGCTCCGGATTTACGAGAGCCACAGCGACCGCGCCCACCGCAAGAAGGTGGAAATGTTCAATGTGGGCGAAATCGCCCTGTTCAAACGGACGGGGCTCCGCCCCGTGTTCTTCGGATCCACGCTGATCGGCGCACGGCTCCCCAACCTGACGTACATGCTGGTCTTCGATGATTTGAACGCGCGGGAGACCGCCTGGCGCACCTTCGTGGGCGACCCCGAATGGAAAAAGCTCAGCACCACGCCCGGGTACACCGACGCCGAGATCGTCACCAACATCACCAACCATCTGCTGCGTCCGGTGAGCAGCTCCCAAATCTGATCTCCCCCGCCCTGCTGGATCGGATCTTCGACCCGGCCGTATTTCCCGAAAGTTTGGCCAACTGCGCAGACCGGGGCCGTGCCGGGCGCGCGCTGTCAGCCGGGTGAAGCCCCGGGGTGCGCCGGTTGTGCCGGTCCGGCCGGCCCCGAAGCGGTGGCACGGGCAGCGAACGGGCGGTTTTCCGTGCGTCCCGCCGCAGGACTCGGAGATCGAAAACCCACACGAAAACCGCCTCCCCACTGGGAAACACCCGGCGTGCGGGAAACAGGCACCGGCGAAGCCGTCGCCCAAGGGGTCAGAGGGCAAGGATCCGGTCCACGCGCTCGGCCAGGTCGCGAAGCTCTTCCTGGGTGCGGGAGTCGCCCTGCTCGGTGATCACCCAGTCCCGATACCCCACTTCATCGAGAGCCCGCATGATGGCCGGCCAATCGTTGTCACCCTCGAGCAGGCGGACGTCGAAGCCCTTCCACAACCCCTCGGCGTCGCGTTTCTTGCGGCTGAACTCCTTGATGTGAACCTTGCAGATCCGCGGGCCAAGGATGCGGATCCACTGCTCGGGCCAGCCGTAGTTGAGGACGTTACCGCAGTCGAAGTGCCAGCCCACCCACGGACTCTCCAACTCGTCCACGTACCGCGCAGCCTCCAGCGGGCTGAGCAGGAACTGGTTCCAGACGTTTTCGATGGCAATGCGGACCTTCAGCTCGGCCGCCAGGGGCAACACCTCGCGGAGGGCCGCCTGCGAGCGTGCCCATGCCTGGTCATACGAGACTTCCTTGTTGACCACGGCGGGGACCAGCAGGACCGACGTCGCCCCGTACGCTTGAGCGTCCCGCAAGGTTCGTTCGAGCGCATCGATGCCTTCGCGACGGACCCGGGGATCGGGATGGGAAAGGGGCTTGCTCCAGTGATGGGCACCGCAGACGCTGGGAATGGCCAGACCGGTTTCGTCGCGGGCGGCCTTCACCTCCTCCACGTCCATGTGGCTCATCATCTCCACACCGTCGAAACCCGCCGCCCGGACCGCGGCCATTTTGTCGCGGACGGACCCGGGCAGGCCGATCGTGGCCCACATGATGCCCTTTTTGAGCCTGCGCCGTTCGGCGGCGCGCACGAGACCGTGCCGGGCAAGGTCGGTGGCTGCCGTGAGGGCGACCGCGGTTGTGGCAAGGAAACGTCTGCGATTCATCGGCAGGGGCGGATCAAACAAACTTGGTTTGCCCCGGAATGGCCATCGGAGCCACGGGGAGTTTCATGTCCCAGCTCAACGGATCCGGGACGAGCCGCTCCTGGGAGTTCTGGATCATCTCCCAGGTGATTTCCTGGCCGGTATAGGCGGCCATCCGGCCCATGAGGGCCACCCAGGTGCTTTGCACCTGCCATTCGCCGTCGTTGATGGGCTCGCCCCTCCGGATGGAGGCAAACAACTCGTCGTGTTCCTGCTGGTACATGTCGTTGTTGGGGCCGGTGAACCGCCAGCGGTTTTCGCCCTTGATGTACACGGCGCGCCAACCGTCAATGACGCCCTCGCCCCGGCTGCCCATGAGGAAATCGGAGTTCTGGTTGAAACAGCCCGCGATCTGGCGCTGGCCCAGAAAGGCGCGAACGCCGTTGGACCATTCGTACACCACGTGCATGTGATCGTAGATGTTGCCCTCGTGATTGGGGGTTTGACGGCCGCCGGTGGCCACGGCCCTGGCAGGCGGCACGTCCCGCATGGCCCACAGGATCTTGTCCACGCTGTGGCACGCCTGTTCCACCAGCCCGTCTCCGGAAAGCCAGACGAAGTTGTACCAGTTGCGGATCTGCCATTCCACGTCGCCCATGCCGGGCGGCCGCGCCGAAGGGGGTGGCATGGGTTTGACCGGACCGGTGTAGTAGGTGGCATAGATGGCGCGGATGTCGCCGATGGCCCCGTCGTGGATCCGACGATAAAACTCCCGGCGCGCGCGGTCGTAACGCCAACAAAAGCCCGCCACCCAGGCCAGGTTCTTCTCCCGGGCCATCCGCACCGACTCGAGGACGGATCGAACGCCCGCCACGTCGGTGGCCACCGGCTTCTCCACAAACTGATGTTTGCCGGCCTCGACGGCCGCCCGGACGTGCTGCGGGCGGAAACCCGGCGGGGCGGCCTGGAGCACGACATCCACGCCCGATTCGATGAGCCGCTGGTAAGCGTCCAAACCGACAAATCGCCGTTCCGGAGGCACCTGCACGCGGTCGGCAATCGCCGGGTCCTGGGTCAACGATTTGAGTGCGGTCTCGATCTGCTCCGGAAAGACGTCCGCCATCGCCACCAGGACGGCTTTCGAATCGGCCTTCAATGCCTGGCCGGCGGCTCCGGTGCCGCGTCCGCCGCAACCGATCAGACCCACGCGAAGTGTCTCTCCCTGTCCGGCGTCGGGTTGAGAGCTGAGCACCGCGGGTGCAAGGGATGAGGCACCGGCTGGGGATGAGCGTCCGGCCGTGGTTCCGCATCCGCTCAGGACCGCTGGTGCGGCCAGGGCGCCCCCGGCCAGGACGGTCGTACGCAGGAAACTGCGGCGGGAGGTGCCCCGGACCGGGGAGGGTCGGGACGGGTCGGGCGCATGGTTCGGATCTGCCATGAGCGCGAAGCTAGGCCCGGGTGCGATCCAAGGTCAAGGGCGACCAGCCGGGAAACTCCTACAGCTTGCCAGTCAGGTCGGGGCTCCCCAACCGGCCAGCGGGTCTTCAGGGCCGGGCAAGAGCACGCCAGTATCGGGCCGGCTGATCGGGCTGGGGTGTGATCTCAACCATCCAGCGGCCGTCGGCAGGGCGATTGGTCGCCAGCGCCGACCAGGAGGCCAGGTCAGAAGAAGCCTCCAAAACGAGTGCCCCGCCAGGGGTGCCGGTGATTTCCAGCTGCCACGGGCCGGCGCTTTCGAACCGATGCAGACGGAGTCGGGGTGCCGCCGGTTCCGCCGGCGCAAAGGAGAACAAGGTGAGCGAAAGCGGCGGAAAGGCGTGGGTGAATACCGGACCCGGGATCTCGAGCGTGTCCTCTTGGAGATCCTGCGCGGCCGAAGGCGCGTTGGTCCGCGCCGCTTCATCCTGGGGAATGCCGTAGAACCGGACCGTGACCGCAGGTTGGGGGAGAAAACCCCGGAGGTCGAGCTGGCCGGTGAGGGTGCCTTGGGTGGCCTTGTTGAGGACCAGGACCGTGAGGGTGCCGTCCGTTCGACGCGCGGCGTGGACGGCCAGCCACGGGTTGGCGGAGGCCGTTTCCACGATGGCATCGCCCGCACGGGCAAAGTGGCTCATCAGTTTGAAAGCGTAAAAGACCGGGTGTCGCGTGTCCGGCCCGTTGATCACTCCCAGGTCACCATAGTCGCGCCACCCGTACAGGGTGGGATCGAAACTGCCGCTTCGGTCGGTACCGTTGCGGAGGTCCCACCAGACAAAGGCGTTGAACTCGGTACGCATGAGTTGGCCGAGGCTGTCGGCATAATAGAGCGCATTCACCAGGCTGGTGGATTGCCGGCCCTGGGCGCCGGCGTCGATGTTGTTTTCCGTGACGACCAACTCGATGGCCTCCCCCTCCGGGCCGAAGTAGTCGAGGATCTGCTGACGCAGATTGGCGGCGTCCCGGGCCCAGTTCTCCGTGGAGAACAGGGCCAGCGGGTCGCTGACCGGACTGTGAACGGGCTGTTCCGGTGTCCACTGGGGATAGTGATGGTGCACGAGGAAGTCGGGCCGGACGCCCAGCTGGCGCAGGGCGACCAGCATGCGCGGGGTCCAACCATAATGGGTTTCGCCGGTGCGCGGGTTCACCGCCGGATGGTCGCGATAACCGTTGTCGTAGCTGTCCTCGCCCGGCACGGCCACCACCCCGACACGAACGGTGGGGTCCACGGCCTTCATCTGGCGGATGTACTCGGCGGCCCGGACGGCGTAGGTGTAGGCGTCGTGGGGACGTGCGTTGGTGTCGTACTCCCACGGTCCGTAACATTCGTTGCCGATCTCCCAGTAACGGATGCCGTAACCGTTGACCACGTTGGCGTGGTGCACCCAGGCGGCGGCCTCTTCCGGGGTGCCGCTCCCGTAGTTGACCGTGATGAAGATCTCGCCGCCGAGGTTGGTCGCCACGCTCATGAATTCGGCAAAGCTCGTGTTCCACTGCCAGGTGTTGGTAAGGCTGCGGTTCGACGCCCAGTGATACTGGTCCGAGAGCGAGCCGCCCGGGAAACGCAGGGTGGTCACCCCCATCTCGCGCAACAGCCCGAGCGTGCGGGCACGTTCGGTGGAGTTGTCGGCAAAGTAGTTGTCCCAGATGGCCGTGTTGATGCCGAACCAGCGGGTGTCGGCCGTCCGGAGAATCCGGTCGGCGTGCACCGTCAGCGCAACCGGTGAAGGCACGGCCCGGGGGACAAGGCGGACCTCATCCACGTAAAAGGCACCCGAGCTTCCGTCGGCGCGCAACTGCAGGTTGATGCGTTCCAGGGTGGTACTGGCGGCCTTGCCCAACACGTCCAGCGGGATGACGTACGTGCGCCACTGGCCGGCCGGCAACGGGGTCGGCAACACATACGCAGGGCCCGTGCCGTCGGCGTCCTGCAGGGTCACTTGGAGTCGCTGTCCCCCGGTGGTGCCGCCGTGGGCCTCGAAGACCAGTGCCTGCCAGGGACGGGCGTCGAAGGGGGCGTGTCGGAACGAGAGACCGGGCCACTGGTTTGCGTTGCCCGAGGCACGGATGGCAGCCGAACCCGAGGCCACCATGGAGGTCTGGAACAGGTCCCGGTCTATCCAGCTCCAGTCCTCGAAGCCATTCACTAGGCGATCGGTGTAGATGGCCAGGGGCGCCTGGGCACAGAGGATCGCCGGGCCCAGCACCGCAGTGGCTCCGGCCCGGAGGGCAACTCGTAGGAACCCCTCACAAATTCGCATGGGCAGAAAATGCAGACACACGCTCACCCAGGAAAGAGCTCACCAATGAAAGAATGCTTCGCCATGGCTCGCACAGGCAGCACGGGTGCACGAGTTGGGAAAAGGGAGCTTGCAAACGAGGCACGGGACGATGGCCGGAGCCATCGTCCCGTGCCGATCGGAGCATGCACGGCAGCCGATTACTGGGGCAGACCCACTTGGACCGGGCTGCTGGTGCCGGTCTTGGTGGGATCGTCCACGCTGGTGGCCGTGATCGTGAAGGTGCCTTCGTTGCCGAAGTAGACACCCGGGAAGGTGGCCGTGCCGTTGACCATCTGCACGTCGCCGGCGAAGGTGAAAGCGAGGTCGTCACTGCTCAAAGTGATGACATGATTGACCCCGCGAACCGGGTACCAATTGTCGTCCACGGCAATGACCGTCAGATCGAAGGGCGTCCAGACCATCTGGGGATTGGGCGTGCCGCTTCGACCGGTGGCCGTGCCGGGGGCCGAACTTTCACCCGGGAGCAGGACCAGCAGCTTGGTGAAGACCCGCTTGCCCAGCGCCAGGAAGAGGGTGGGACTGTCCGGGAGGTTCTGCGATGTGAGGAGCACCTGACGCGCCCCGCCCACGCTGACGGGCGCACCGGTGGCCAATTCCAACCAGCCGCCCTGGGTGAGGTTGGTCCGGGCCATCACGATGGCATCCGAATCCGCCGGCAGGGTCCACCGGAACCAGTAACGCGCGGTGGGAGGCACGACCAGAACCCCGGCCGGGTTTTCGGCCGCGATGCCCCACAGACCGGTATTGAGTTGGCCGGCTGAGAAATCGTCATCCAACGGACTGGGCACGCCGGTGATCTGCACCCGGCTCAGAACGACGGACCGACCAAGGTTGGCAAACGAATTGGGTTGCGCACCCACGTGTACCACGGCCGGACCGTTGAAATACTGCACCCATTCGGCCGGGATGGTGAAATTGGTCGTGGTCCCGCTCGGCGTAATGATGGTCACGTCCGTGTTGTTGTTGAACACCACCTGCCAGGTGCCTTCGCTGACCTCGCTGTCCACCGTGGCCAGCGTGCCTTCGCCCCAGAGCATGCTGTTGCCCGAGCCCTGGTTGGTCTTGATCATGAACCGCGCGGTGGCACCGGGTCCCGCGCCGCCGGAGATCTGGACAAACACGACGTTGGTCGCGTTCCAGTCGATCGCTGAATCTCCCGCGCCCCACGGGAGGTTGTCCTGGGTCGGGGCAATGAAGAGGTGGACCTGGAACCCGTTCCACCCTCCCACTGGCGGACGCTTGATGGTCACCGAATAGGTCACCGGCCCGGACGCACCCACCCAGCCATAGGTGTCGCCCATCGTGTAAATACTCTGCCGCTGGTACTGGCCCGCGCCCGAAGCGATGAGGTTAAGCCCGCCCTCGGCCGGGACGACCGAGACCGTCGGCGGCGGTGGTGGTGCCACCGCGGCCTGCAGTTCGATGTTGTCAATCCAGAAGGCGATCGTGTGCCCCAGGTTCTCCGACGGGTCCCAGCGCTTGAACACCAATGCGGTGGCCTCCTCGATGCCGGCCAGTTGGGGATTGATGGGCACGTCAATGCGCACCCACCGGTTGGAGGCTTCGAAAGGAACGGTCACCGTACCCAGCGAGACCAACCGGCCGCCGTCCCAGTTGGCACTCATCGGATGGATCATCACGCCCAGGCGGTCACCGGAATTGTTGAAGACGTCCAACGGCATGGAAGAGTTCTGGCTGTCCCACTTGAGCCAGATTTGCAGGTTGGTAAACAAGGTGAAGTTGACCGGTCTGGAATTGTCCCATGCCCAACCGCCGAACGAACGGGCGACGACATATGTGTTCTGCCCCTGGATCGTATCGGCGGTGATGTAGGCGGAGCCGGAGCTGGGATCGCCGTTGGCATCCTGGCTGGAATCCCAGTTGATCGCACCGTTGCCCCACCAGGTGGCCCACCATTGGCTGGGCACGCCCGTATCGAAGGTGTCGATCACGTAGTTGGTGTTCTGCGCGAGGGCCGTGACGACCGCCAGCAACAAGGCGGCGGCACTTCGGGTCAAAACCCGGAGGAAGGTCGGATACGTCGCTTTCATAAGAGGTCTCGGTCTGGTTTCAAACAACTCCGACGCGGCCGTGCTGCCGGGCCGGTCCCGGCCCACCCGCGGTGGGCGGCTTCCGCCCTGCTGCTCCGGCACGGCGCCGTCGTTGCCGGTGTTTCCACCAGTTTGGGTTTCTCTTGACAGTTACCGTAGCAGGCTCGGCCGGGTTGTCATGTCCCCAATCTTCATGACACGACACTTTCCAGCGGCCACGACCGGACCGGAGGCCCGGTGCGTCCCGTGAGGCATGTCGTCCCGGTCTGTCAGCGGATACAGACGCTCTTGATGTTGACGAATTCGCGTAGTCCGAAGAGGCCCAGTTCGCGGCCGTACCCGGAATCCTTGATCCCGCCGAAAGGCAGGCGCGGATCGGACCGCACGTAGTCGTTGACCACGCAAACGCCCGCTTCGAGGTGCTCGCGAGCCATGCGTTCGCCGCGGGCGACGTCGCGGGTGAACACCGCGGCTCCCAGACCGTACGGACTCAGGTTGGCCAAGCGAATGGCATCGTTCTCATCCCTTGCCGGCACCACCGCGGCCACCGGACCGAATGTTTCCTCGTCGAAGACCGGCATGCCCGGACGCACATCCGTCAGGACCGTGGGCGGGTAAAAGGCGCCGGGACCCTCCGGGACCCGCCCACCGCAGAGGCATCGAGCACCCATCCGCAGACTGGCCTCCACCTGGGCATGCAACTGGTCGCGCAGGTCCCGTCGGGCCAGGGGGCCGACGGTGGTTTGCTCGTCCATCGGGTCGCCGGGGGAGCGAGCGCGCATGTACTCGGTCAGCCGGGCCTCGAACCGGGCACGGACGCCCTCGACCACGATGAACCGTTTGGCCGCGATGCAACTCTGACCCGTGTTGATGAGTCGGGCGAGGGCACAGGTTTCCGCCGCGCGGTCGAGGTCGGCATCCTCGAGGATCACGTAGGGATCGCTCCCTCCCAGTTCGAGCACGGTCTTCTTGAGGGCCGCTCCGGCGCGCGCCGCCACGGCGCGACCGGCCGCAGTGCTTCCGGTGACCGTGACTCCGCGAACCACCGGATGTTCGATGACCTGACCGACCTGGTCCGAGCGAATCGGCAACACCTGAAAGACACCTTCCGGAAGGTGCGCCTGCCGGACAAGGTCGGCCACGGCTTGCGCACAACCGGGCACGTTCGAAGCGTGTTTGAGCAGGAGGACGTTGCCCGCAGCCAGGGCCGGCGCAGCCGCGCGAAACACCTGCCAGAACGGGAAGTTCCACGGCATCACACCCAGCACGGGACCCAAAGGCACGAAGGCCACATAGCTGCGAGGCCAGTCGGTCGTCACCGATTCCTCCTGCAGGAAGTCAGCCCCGTGTTCGGCATAGTACTCGCAGACCCACGCGCATTTCTCCACCTCGGCCCGCCCCTGCACCACCGGTTTGCCCATTTCCCCGGCCATCAGCCGCGCCAGTTCGTCTTTCCAGGCCCGGAGTCGCCCGGCCAGGGATCGCAAGGCAGCTGATCGTTCCGCCGGCGAGGTTCTCCGCCATGCATCGAACGCCTGCGCGGCGGCCCGCAGGCGGCGTTCGAGTTCTGCCGGTGTCAACACCGGCAGGCGCCGCAGCACACGGCCCGTGCTCGGTTCCACAGCCTCCAATGGGGGCAGGTTGTTCTCCATGGCGGTTCGGCGGGCTCTTGCGGTTGCCGGTTTGGACCCGTGCTCCCGGGGCGGCCCCGCCTGGTGCACGCGCTGTTCCGCACCACGCGGCGATTCTACCCAGGCCGTGCCCCGGATTCCAAGTTCATGAGCAATTGCGCAAATCCGCAGACTGTTGCGCCAGATGAAGGCCGCCGGTCCCCTTTTGCGTCACGAGCCTGTAACCAAGGAGAGGCTTGCCACCGTACCCGCCGCGGGGGAGAATGCGGTCACCAAACAAGATCGAGTACACTCCCAAACTCAACTCGGCTTATGAAAACAACCACCTGGTTTCCCCTCCTGGTCTCTCTGACAGCCACGGGTGCGCTGGCCCAGACCGTGACAGAGGTCATCATCCCCCGTTACGGAGTGAGCGGTTCCACCACCGCCCTGCGCGCGCCCTCGGCCGTGCGGTTGACCCTCGAGGGCCTGCAACCCAATGCCACTTACCGGTATTACGTCTCCGGCGATACCAACAGCCCGCCGGGCAACGGCGCGGGGAACTATTTCGGCATCAACAACGCGGCCAACAACGCCGGTTACATCCAGGGTTACACCACGCAAAAGGGCCTGGGCGGATCGCTGCTGGCCAACGATGAATTCGCCACCGCCAACCGCTACTCCGAGTTCACCACCGACGCTTCGGGTTCTTACACCGGTTGGTTCGCCCTGGTTCCGACCGGCAATCAGCGGTTCAGCGTCGGTAACGAGGTCCAGGTGGGTGTCATTGTCAATGACGGCGCCGGCGGCACCAGCATCGCCAACCTGTTGTACACCACCAGCACCCTGTTGATGCTCGGGCCCGGGACCGGAGTAGGCGTCAACCAGGGGACCTTCCTGGTCGGCGATTCCCTGGGAGCGCCGGGCGAGACCATGGTCGTGATCTACGACAACGTGGCCGGGGCCGGCCGCCCGATCTGGGCTTGCTGGGTGGAATCGGACGGTATTGACGGTGTACCCGGCTCCCTGTGGGATACCAATGTCACCGCGGGCCGCTGGGGAGCCTATGTGCCGAACGACCTGGAGAACGGCATCCGGCGCGTGGAATACTGGGACATCGGCAGCGGCAGCCTGCTCGGTGTGGCGACGGACGACGACGGGATCTGGACGCCCATCAACGAGCCGCAGTTCCTCACCGCCAATGGCGACACCCGTTACAACGGCGGCACGACCACGTTGATCGGCATCATCGCCCCGATTCCCGAACCTTCGACCCTGACGCTCCTCCTGGCAGGCGGTCTGGGACTGGCCTGGCTGCGCCGGCGCTGAAGGCAATTCCCCAAAGGAACCGGAACCCATCGGGCCGTCCCGGGCCGGGACGGCTTTATTGTGTCCGTAACGATTCCGGCGGCAGACCGGTCGGCCGGGTTCACTCTTCCCACACCATCACAGGCTGGTCGAACTCCCGGTTGCCCAACCGTGCCCACCCGTCGTCAGCCAATCGGAAACCGATGCACAAGGTCTCCGAGCTGCTCCGCAGGCGCACGCCCACAGCGGTGGATGAATCCAGCCGTTCCACCACGGACCAGCGTTCCGCCGCCCCGGGCCGCAAAGGTTGCAGGACCGCCAGCATCAGGACCCTGGACCGGGGCTCGATCGTGGAGGCTTCCACATGCCACTGATTGGGGAACTTGCGGTCGGGTGGTGGATCGTATCCGTCCCATTGCCGGAACCGGAGGGGCACGGGTGAGAGGTAACGGGCGGTCAGGCCCGCGCGGGGCCGGTTCAGCTCGAGCCTGGCGTTCTGCTCGTCCACCCGGAACGGCCCGAGCGCGTGCAGCAGGAATTGGTAGGTGGCCGGGCGAGGTGCCGCCACGTCGTCACACACCACGATCACGTCCGGCTTGTGAAAGAGGATCTTGCGCCGGGCGCGGGTCAGACGTCCCCCGTAGGCACCCACGGCGTCGCCCTCCACATAATCCCACCGCGGAGTCAACCGGACGCTCACCACCCGTCCGGTGGAGAGCGCCGAGTGAGGGATCTGACCCTCGCCGTTCACCAGAACGGCGTTGTGCGCGCGTGTGCTCCAGGCCCAACGCGTGTGAAAGGCGCTCCCGTGTAAATCCCGGTACACGCAGGTGGTCAGGAGCGCCTCGCCGTACGCGTTCAATTGAAAACTGTTTTGGGGATTGTGCCCGTGACTCTGGGAGCCGAACGGGCTGGATTTGAAGAGCAGGTGCACATCGTCGGCGCTGTCAAGGAGGGAGGTGTGCAGGCTGGCCACGCCGATGCCCCTGAACACCCGGGAGGGTGGCAGGTTCGTGGGCGGCAGGGCCGGCGGTGCCTCGGGCAGCCGGGCCCGGTACAGGAAACCCAACACACCATCGGCCTCCGCAAGCTTCCATTGTTCGGCCCACCAGCGCCATTGTGGGGCGTGGACCGCGGCCGGGGTGCCGTTCAATCGCCGCAGGAAGTACTCCATGAAACCGCCCCAACTGCGGGAGGGCGTGCCGTGGGAGAGGTCGCCAAAACCCATGTTGGGAGAGCCCGGCGGCGCCATGTACAGGGCGAAATCCCCCACCCGCGAAAAAAACGGTTTGCGCCACCATTCGATTCCGAGGGCGGTCTCTGCCACCTGACACCACCACACCGCCTTGGCCATGTAACCGCCCCAGTAACTCAGACCTTCGTGCCATCCACCGTCCTCATCGGACCAGACCGGGTAGGCGGCGTAGAACTTGTGCACGGCATAGTCGAGCCACAGTTCCGCCTCCGGGATCTCGCCATAAAAGGCGATGGCGGTCTCGGCCAGTTTGTGCCAGGTCCGGTTGCCGTGGGAGTTGTAGGGACGTTCCAAGTGACCGACGCCGTGCCGGACCTCGCCGCTTTCCCACGCATCGCGCGCGCGCCGGGCCATCACCCGCCGGACCTGTTCTCGTTCCGGTTCGGTCAGCGTGTCCCAAGCCCAGTCGTAGGCCCGGGCCGGGCGGTGCAGCATAACCTTGGCAGCCTCACAATTGAGTCGGAAGTTGGTGGGCCCATCCGGGTCCCACGATGCCAGATGCAGAATCCAGCGCCGGGCAGCCTCGCCGTACCGGGGCTCGCGCGTGATCAGATGGACGAATGCGATCGTCTCGGCCTCCCGACAGGCCCGCAACGCCTGTTCGCGATTCGGCCACCAATACCGGATTCGTTCGCGATCGGTCTTGTCATGAGCCGAACCCAGGTGGGTCGGTTCGGGTGTCGGCCCGGCCGCAATGTACCGGTCGGCCTCGGCCCGGAGGGCGTCGAAGGCCGCCTTTTCCCGTCCCTCCGCCAGCACACGCAAACGGGGAAGGTCCTCGGGCCGCAGGAACAGGCGCGGATGCCCCCGGGGCAACCGGGCGCGTTGCTCGGCCCGGGTCGGCATCGGAAACGGGACCGCATCAGGCGGGACGACGAAGCTTCGCACGCGGCTCCAGGTGGAGGTCCGCCCGTCATCCGTCAGGAACCGGTACCGCCAATAGTAGCGTCCGGGCGACCACGGACGTGCGTCCACGTAAACGTTGAACGGAAGATCGGCGGCTGTAACGGGCGTGTGGAACTCGGGATCCGTGCTCCACTGAACGGTCCAGCGGCGGGCCTCGCGATCCACCAACCACGTCAGGGCCGGCGGGTTCAGCCGCACGACCTCGCCATCGGCCGGCCGGTAGCCGATTTCGTCCGGCCCGGCCGGGCGATCGCTGACCTCGAGCGGCGCCGCGACCAGGGCCGCCACCCCCATCGGGACCAGCACAATCGGAGAGATCCTGCACATGCGCCCTGCCACCGCCCATCCTGGCAAGCCCCGCGTTTCCACAACATCGAACGAACGGCCGATCCATCAGGGCGGCGTCACCGCGGCGCTCGACCCCGACTGAACCTGTGCTATCCTTGCCGCTGATGACGAGTCCCGCAACATCGAACAAGGGCAAGATCAATTTGCGCCGGCCGGACATCATGGAAGCCGTCCAGGCGCAGGTGATGTCCCACTACCGCAGCGAGCTGGTGGAACGAATCCGCGCACGCGGCCATGAAATCTCCGCCGGCGGTCTGACGGTCAAACTGGCCAAGGAATTCGGCTTCTGTTACGGCGTCGAGCGCGCCATCGACCTGGCCTACGCCGCACGCAAGGTCTTCCCGGATCGGCCCCTCTACATCCTCGGGGAAATCATTCACAACCCCGAGGTCAACGACCAGATCCGCGCCATGGGCATCAAGTTCCTCACCGGCTTGCAGAAAGACGCGGACATCGAGGACCTCCAACCCGGTGACATCGTCATCATCCCGGCATTCGGTACCGACGTGGCCACACGCCGGCGCCTGGAAGAAATCGGGTGCCAGTTCGTGGACACCACCTGTGGCGACGTGATGAGCGTCTGGAAACGCGTGCGCCAGTACTCGCGCGAGGGCGTCACCAGCATCATCCACGGCAAGGCCTGGCACGAGGAGACCAAGGCCACCAGTTCCCAGGCCCGCGCCTACGGCCAGGGGCATTACCTCGTCGTCTACAACCTCGAAGAGACCGATTACGTCTGCCGCTACATTGTCCACGGCGGGAACAAGGAGGAGTTCCTCAAGAAATTCGCCGGCGCCTACTCCGAGGGATTCGATCCCGACGTGCATCTGCAGGCCATCGGAGTGGCCAACCAGACCACCATGTTGCGGGGCGAGACCGAAGAGGTCCAGCGCCGCCTCCGCAACGCCATGATCCAAAAGTACGGCGAGGCCAACCTCCACCGGCACTTCCGATACTTCGACACCATCTGCGGGGCCACACAGGACCGACAGGACGCCCTCCAAAAGCTCCTGCAGGAACCGCTCGACCTGCTGCTGGTCATCGGCGGTTACAACTCCTCCAACACCTCACACCTGGCGGAGATGGGCGAGGCCAAACTGCCCACCTACTTCATCAAAAACGCCAGCAAACTGGTCTCCAGCAATCTGATCCGGCACTACAGCCTGCAGCGGCAGGAAGAGATCGAAACGCGCAACTGGTTCCCCGACGGCCCGGTGACCGTGGGCGTCACGGCGGGTGCTTCCTGTCCGAACAACCTCATCGAGGACGTCATCCGCCGGCTCTTCGAGCTGCGCGGCATCTCCGTTCAGGAACTCCTGGCCGCATGAGCCCCCGGGCCGCCCTGTCGCGGGCGGCCTTTTCGTCTATCTGCCCTTGCCGCGCCACTGCGAAACCGGCGGCGGCACGGGAATGGTCCGGTCCGCTCCGGATGG
Organism: Limisphaera sp. 4302-co; assembly: GCF_049537155.1. Classification (NCBI taxonomy): domain Bacteria; kingdom Pseudomonadati; phylum Verrucomicrobiota; class Verrucomicrobiia; order Limisphaerales; family Limisphaeraceae; genus Limisphaera; species Limisphaera sp. 4302-co. Next base: position 76,550 of record NZ_JBMVQZ010000002.1, on the reverse strand, counting down.
GTCCGGCGACGGCGCATCCGGCCGCGTCGAAGATTCGGCCGCGGGAGGAGCACCGGTGCCGGAGCCCCGGGAATCCGGCACCGTGTGGAAAGCCTGTTCCAGTTTCCCCAGCTTTTGCTCCAACAGGTCCACCGCATCCGCAACGGTTCGGCCGATGGGCAGATCGGACAACGCCGCCGATCCCACACGGAAATCCATCCACTCACCCACCCGTCCCAGCGTCTCCCGCACCGAAGCCACGGTGGCTTGAATGGTTTCCGGCACCGCGGGCAGGTTGGCATAGCCGTTGACGAGCCAGTCCAACCGGCCCGTCTCCAGATCCACCATCAACCCGTGCACGGGAATCCGGGGCGGAATGAGCGGACTCTTTCGCAGGATCTCGCACGCGGTGTGCACGTTCTGGGGCTCGCTGGCAAACAGGCCGAAAGACTCCAGCAGATTGTCCGGCAGAAGATCCCGGGAAACGCCCAGGGAGCGGAACCGTTCCAACAGACCCAGGACCGACTGACGCGCCACGCGACAGTCCGTGTGGCCGATGACAAGAATCTCGCGCGCCCCCTCCAACAAACAGGCCATCGCCAACGACCGCGCCGCGCTGCTCAACGGTCCACCCACCACGTTGCCCGCGTTGCGGACCCACAAAAACTGCTCCTCGGGAATGCCCAACACCTCCGGCAGGACGGGATTCAACCGCGCGTCCAAACAGCTCAGCGCCACCACCGGCAGCGAATCCGCATGTTCGGCGGGCCGGAGCCCCGCCTGCGCATCACCCGACAACGCCCGGTGATTGGCGTCCACGATCGCCTCGACCAATCGCATGGCTGGTTCCTCCATGCACGGTCCGGGCCTGCCGGCTCGGACGCCCGTGGTGCCCGGAAGCGCAACCCGCACGCCGGCGGGTCGCCGGCTCCCTGCCCACGGTCTTACCGGGCACCCTGATCAATCCAGGCCCGGATCAACCCGATCTGTTCCGGTGTCAAAGGCTCGCCCTTGTCCGGCGGCGGCATCCAATGGTCCTCATCCCCCAGCCGCGCCACACTGTGGACCAAGGGGCTCCGGGCACTGTCTCCCACCTCGATCACCTTGCCTTCGCGGCTGCCCTTCAACACCCCCTCCCGACTGTCCAGACGAAGCCGCGCCTTGGGTTTTTCCTCCCCGTGACACTTGAAGCAGTGCTTCTCAAAAATGGGGCGGATGTCCTTCTCGTAGGTCACGCCGGTTTGTTGGGCCGGGGGCGGCAGCTTGCTCACATCCACTTTTTCCGCCGCATGAAGCATGCAACCTGCGGCGGCCAGGGCCGTGCCGAATCGAACTCCCGTGCGGACAAGTGGCGAGGTGTTCATGGTCAAAGCACCGTCACTTTCATCATGCGCGGCCACACGGACCGGTCCAGCGGCCGCGTTTGTACAGCGTGGAACCGCCCGTGCCCACCCGTCCTTCCCCCGGGCCGGTCCACGTGCCGAAACTCTACTGCCGGCCACCGCCCGACTCAACCGCAAACGGTGCCGGTCAACGACCGGCGCCATTGCCGGCGGCAGGCGGCCCCGACCCGCCCCGCCGACTCAACGCACCAGTTCGAAGGCGTAGCCCTTCAGATATTCGGATTCCGGTATCATGGGAATGACGGGATGATCCGGTCCCTGGGTGAACACGGCGATGCGTCGCAGGATCCTCCGCGTGTCGAACGCCGCCGAGAGGATCACGTCCAGGAAGGTGCGCGCGTCCACATGATGCGAACAACAGAACGTGGCCAGCACCCCGCCGGGACGCAGCAGTTTCAGCGCACGCACATGAATCTCCTTGTAACCGCGGAGGGCGTCCGGAACGGACGCCCGCGTGCGCGTGAACGACGGCGGATCGAGAATGATCAGGTCGAACTGCGGGACCAGTCTTTCGCCCGGACCCGTCCGGGTGCGAGCCTTCAGCCAGTCGAACACGTTGGCCGCTTCACCGGTGCAACGATCGGCCAGACCGTTTCGCTCCGCGTTGCGCAGCGCCGTTTGCACCGCTGCGGCGCTCTGATCAATCATGTGCACGTGCGACGCGCCGGCGCGAGCGGCGTGCAGGCCGAAACCGCCCCAGAAACAGAAGGCGTCCAAAACGCGCGCGCCCCGGGCCCAGCCGGCCACCTGCCGGTAATTCAACTGCTGATCGAGATACAGCCCGGTCTTGTGCCCGGCCCAGAGGTCCACCTCGAAGATCAAATCGTTGATCCGCACCGGCAGCAGCGCCCGGGGCGAATCCGACACGACACCCGTTTCAACGGCGTCGTTCTGGCCGTCCCCGGAATCGGCCGGTCCCGGCCGGGGCGGCGGCGGCGGCCAGTCACCCGCCAGCACGCCTTCGGCAGGGGGAAGTCCCTCGAACTTCCGCGCCGCACCGTCGCTGCGTTCCAAAATGGCCCGTGGCGCGAACACCCGCTGCAACGCCTCCACGATCTGAGGCTTCCGCTGCTCCATCCCCAACGCCGTGATCTGCAACACCAGCACGTCCTCGTATTTGTCCACGATCAGTCCGCTGAGGAAATCCCCCTCGGCATGGACCACACGATAACTCGTGGCCTCCGGCAGATGCCGCCGCCGCACTTCCAGCGCCGCCCGGATCCGTTCCTCGAAAAACGCGGAGTCCACCGTGACACGTTCGGGCGCGATCAATCGCACGCGGATTTTGGAGCCCGAATGATAGAAGCCCACCCCCAGGAAGCGCCGCCGATGATCCCGGACCTGCACCAGTGCGCCGTCGGGCACGTCGGCCGTCACCTTCAACACCGAATTGTCGTACAACCAGGGATGACCGGCCACCAGCCGGTCCGCCTCGCCCGGTTTCACATACACCGTCGCCAGTTCCGTCTCCATTCCGTCCATTCGCCTTTCGCCGCTTGTAAACAGGTTTGTCCCCCGCCTTCCGGCCCGCCGCCGCGGCACCAGCCCGCGCCCGGCCGAAAGGACAAGGTGGCCAACATAGACGGCCCAACCGCCCGCTTCAACTCGCGGGACCGAAGCGGTACCACACCGGACCGTCCCAGGCTCGCATCGCCACCCTTTTCGCATTCGTCACACAACCTTCGCTTGCGATCGGTCCGGTTGTAAGCACAATGCGCGTATCATGGAACGATTCACAAGGAGTTGGTCCTCGCTGGTCTTCTGGTTGTGGGGAACCCTGGCGCTCGCATGGGCGGATCCCCGGGTGGCGCATGTCGTGATCGTGAGCATGGACGGCGCCGCGCCCTGGGTGTTGCGACACACGTCCATGCCCGTGCTCCATCAGCTCTACCGGGAAGGCGCAGCCACCTGGGACGCCGAAACCATCCGGCCACCGGTCACGCTGCCCTCCCACACCTCGATGCTCACGGGCGTGCACCCGTCCCGACACCGCATCACCTGGAACGACTGGCGCCCCACCAACGGTGTGGTCCGCGTGCCCACCATATTCGCCGCCGCCAAACGGGCAGGCCTCACCACCGCCATGTTCGTGGGCAAGGAAAAGTTGCAACACCTCTTTCAGCCCGGCACGGTGGATCACTTTGATTACGGCGGGGAGGTCCTAGCAGGTGCACGGATCAGCCCCGACGGCACGGCGGGTGAAGATTGTTACACCACCGTGCCGGACGAGAGCCGACGGGCCCGCTCGGTGGCCCGGCGCGCCGCCGCCTACATCCGGCAGAACCGGCCGAACCTTTGTTTCATTCATCTGGCGGATCCGGACGTCGTGGGGCACAAGCACGGCTGGGGCTCTCCCGAACAACGGCGTTGCCTCCAGGACGTGGACGCGGCACTCAACGAGATCCTGGGCGCCATCCGCCGGGCCGGCCTGCGCCGCAACACCGTCCTCATCGTCACAGCCGATCACGGCGGCCACGGCAAGGGACACAGCTCCGATGTCCCGGAAAACGTCCGCATCCCGTGGATTGCCTGGGGCGCGGACGTCCGCAACGGCACGGAGTTGAACGAACCCATCAGCACCTGCGACACTGCGGCCACCGCATTGTGGCTGCTGGACGTGCCGTCCCCGGGGCCGTTGGACGGCCGGCCTGTCCGCGTGGCGTTCCGCCACCCATGAGCTGCGTCGGCCAGGCATTTCCGGGCACCGCCACAGGACCCGTCTTTCCACCGCCCATCCCGCAACCCAGACTCACGCCCGGTCCGGAGCACCCGCAGGTCTGAACCGGCCGAACCATCATCGGATGGGATCCTCCACCATACCCGGAAAAACCGTCTGAATCGAAGACGGCCGGGCCGGGGCGCCCGCGCACCACTCCCCCCCTGTGAGGCGTTCCCACCGGGCATCTTGTCGGATTCGTCGAACAAATGTTCGATAGTGAGAGCCCGCCATCGGGTGCATGCTGGCGGTGATCATGACCCGGAACCAGGCACGGCAGCGTGCAATGGCGCGGCCCTGGAGCCCGAACCCGCGGGAGCGGGGGACCCTGCGCCCATCGAAGCCGACTGCCTGCCTTCCTCCGGGTCGGGTCCTCAGCAACGCGATTCCACGGAGGTTCCCATGCTGTCTCGATCCCTCGCCTCGTCTCCTCGGACCCGCTCGTGCGCCCCGTTTGCGATCGCCGGACTCCTGCTCGGCATCTGCAGCCACTCCGGCCCGATGCAGGCCGCGGTCTACGAATGGACCGGCACGGCCGGCGACTCGTTCTGGTCCAACCCCGCCAACTGGGTGCCCGAGGGCGTGCCCGGTCCCGGCGACGACGCCCGGCTCTTCGATCGGGGGGCCGCATCGGACGACCTGACCCCGACGGTTCGCATTTCCACCGACACCGTTCTGCAGTCCCTCTGGATCGGCCAGACCAACGGCCACCACCGACTCGAGCTGCAGAACGGGGCCACCCTCACGTTGGAGGGCACAACCGCGCAAAACGTGCTGGTCGTGGGAACAGAAACCGACAACGGCAACGCGCAGACGGTCGCCGCTGCCGTCGGAGGCACCGGAGCACGCCTGATGGTGACGAATCCCTCCGGCACGGTGGCGGTGCGGCAGTCCAGCGCCAACTCCGGTTCCGCCCTGCGCGCCACCCTCGACCTGTCCGGCCTGCAGGAGGTGACCCTGGACGTGGGCCGGTTGCTGGTTGGATCGGAGTCACCCGTCGCACCGCGGCCGTCGGGCATCCTCTGGTTGGGCGCCACCAACCGGATCCATCTCTCCGGGGCCGCCCCGGCGCTGGCCATCGGCGGCCGCGGCGGAAACAACAACGGGGGAAACTCCAGCTACCTTTACCTGGGCGCCGTCAATGAAATCTTTGCCGACAGCATCATGGTCGGCCGGGGCAAACAGGGCGGTGACAGCTCCATCCTTTTCCAAACCAACCTGTTTGCCGCGCCTTCGGCGGTCTTCCGCGCCGCGGACGGCCAGAGCCGCGTCGGCTACTGGTCGGTGGCGGATTCCGAGGGAATCAGCGGGACGGTGAACACGCGTGGGTCGTGTCAGTTTCTCGGCGGCTGGGTGGACGCCCTGGTGGACACGCTCTTCATTGCACGCAGCAGCACCGGCAGCGGCAGCGGGACACCGGCCGGTTACTTCGTGATGGACCGGGGCACGCTTGACGTGAACCGGTTGTACGTGGGCTACCAGAGCCAGCCGGGCAACAACGCCGCACGCGGAACGCTGCATCTGGTGGGACCGGGCCTGATCCGGGTGAACGAATGGCTGGAACTCGCCCACGTCAGCGGGGGCGCCGGCGCCGCCCAGGTGGAAGGCACGCTCAACATCACACAAGGGCGGGTGGAAGTGCTGGGTGCGTTCGTATCGGGCGGCGGCCGGATCACCGTCACCGTCACCAACGGCAGCCTCACCCTGCCCGAAAACGCCGAATTGCACGCCGACACCCTCATCCTCGACGGCGGGCGACTGACCAACCTGGCCGTGCTTGCCGTGAGCAACCAGTGCCTGGCCCTCAACGGCAGCCGGTTGGAAGGCGTGCAAAGCTGCGACCTGGGCAACACCGGGTTGGCATACTGGGACCTGAGCGGACTCGAAAATCCGCTGACCCTCGCCGGCGGCCTGACCGGATCCGGTACCCTCATCGGCGAGGTGGCCCTTCAGCCCGGAGCGGTGCTGGACCCGGCCGGCACGGGTCAGGCCGGCTACCTCACCCTGAGTCATCCCCTCACCCTTGACCGGGCCGTGCTCGCATTCGACCTGGCCGCCAGCGCCATGGGTCTGAACGACCTGATCCAAACCTTCGATCAACTCCGGCTCCGCGGCAAACAACTGGTCAGGCTCAACGCCCTCGAAGGGACATTCGACACCACCACGGCCTACACCCTCTTCACCGCCACCCAGGTCGCACAGGAAAACGCCAGTTTCGAGGTCGTCGGCCCGCTGGCCCGCAGCCGGTACACCTTCCACTTCGACACTTCCCAGCCCGGAGCCGTTCGTTTGATCGTCAGCGGCGATCCACCCCGGTCGCTCACGTGGGTGGGCGACGGCATTGCCAACCGCTGGAACGTCCAGGGCGACGCCAACTGGAACAACGGTTTGGGCGCCGACCGCTTTTACAACCTCGACTCCGTCCTGTTTGACGACACAGGCAACGCCCAGGCTCCGATCCGGCTCGAGGGGGCGTTGGTGCCGGGCACCTTCACCCTGGCCGCCGCCACCCGGACCTACGTGTTCACCGGGGCCGGTGCGTGGGAGGGAGGTCAGCTCATCGTCAACGGACCGGCGGTGACCCGCATCGAAAACAGCGGCACCAACCGGTTCGACTCCCTCACCCTCAACAGCGGGACGCTGATCTTCGCCGGCGACAACCTCAACGCCATCGGTGGCAGCATGCTTGCCATTGCGCCCGGCAGCACCCTGGTCCTGAGCAACACCGGTCCCAACGAGTTGCCTGCCGCCGTGGGGTTGGAAGGGACCCTGGTATGGGCGCCCACGGGCGAGGCAACCTTCAATGGCACCCTCACAGGCATGGGCAAACTCGTCAAGGACGGCCCCGGCCAACTGACCTTGTCGGGAGACAACACCGGACTGGTCGGCACGGAACCGGTCGAAATCCGCAACGGCATTCTGCAGGTGACCTCCCTCGACAGCCTGCCGGTGGCGGGTGCCGTGGTTCATCCCGGCGGCACCCTGGACGTCAACGGCGTGAATCTGCAGGACCGGCCCATCGTGCTCGCCGGCTGGGGCGCCAACGATCAGGGGGCTCTCGTGAACAACAACGGCAACCCCAACTACGTCAGCCCCAACGTGCGTGACGTGACCCTCACGGCAGACACGGCCGTGGGCGGCACCGGCCGCCTCGACATCCGGTCGCCCGGCGGCAGTTCAGGTGACCCGGCCACCGCACGGCTCAGCACCGGCGGACAACCCTTCAACCTTCACAAGGTCGGACCCAACGGAGTGTACATCGTCAGCGTGACGTTCGACCCCGCCCTGGCGGACATCGAGATCCATCAGGGGCTCCTGGCATTCGAAGGCACCACCACCTCCATGGGCGATCCGAACCGCACCCTGAGGGTCCATCCCGGCGCCACGCTCCAGTTCTACCGCACCACCAACGCGTGGAACAAACAGTTCGTGTTCCACGGCTCGGGCACCAACATCACCGTCAACAATGCCAGTTGGACCAACCGCCTGGTCGGACCCATCACCCTCCACGGCCCCTGCTGGTTCAACGCCGGCGGCAACCTCCTCATCGTGGACAGCCCCATCAGCGGTGAAGGCGACCTCATCAAGCAGGGCGGGTCCACCCTGCGACTCGGCGGCGTCAGCACTCACACCGGCGAAACGGTCGTCAGCAACGGCACCTTCCAACTCGAGGGTCGTCTGGAACAAACCCGTCGCATGCTCGTGGCCGGCGGCACGCTCTCCGGCCGGGGCACCATCCTCGCTCCGCTGGAGGTCCTGCCCGGAGGCACCGTGGCACCCGCCGGAACCGACCGCGGCACGCTCACCGTCAATGGAGTCGTGACCCTGAACGGCACCGCCGAGTTTGACGTGTTCCGCTCCGACACAGGCAGCATCGACTCCGACCGCCTCCAGGGCGCAACCGAAATCCGATTCGGCGGCATCCTCCGGCTGAACCTCTCCGGCCAACCCCTCGCTGAGGGCGATGTCCTGACCTTGTTCGACGCCGCCACCTACACCGGCCGCTTCGACGCGATCGAACCTCCCGTGCCCGGCCCGGACCTGGCCTGGGATGCTTCGCGTCTGGCCGTGGACGGCACCTTGCGCGTGGGACCGCCCGCCCCGGCCCAGCCCACCATCGAGCAGGTGCAACTGACCGGTGCCGAACTGCGCCTGCTGGGTTCCGGTGGCGTCCCGGGAGCCGCCTACACCGTGCGTGCCTCCACCAATCTCATGCTCCCCGCCGCACAGTGGTGGCCGGTCCTGACCAACAACTTCGATCCCTCCGGCCGGTTCGAACTGACCCTGCCCGTGGACCCGGCACTCTCGCCGCTGTTCTACCGCCTGAGCATTCCGTGAGGCGGCACCATCAGGGGCACACCGGGCCGCGGTCCGGCACGAGTGACGTCATCCGCCCGGCCCGGCCCGGTCAGGCTCCCATCGGGATGGAATCTGCCGGAACCCTTCGCCCGCCACGGAAAGCCGGCCGGCTTGAGCCCGCCGCCGGGCCACCCGGCCGCCGCTGACAGGGCTCCACCCATCGGCCGGCCCTGCCGGATCGGCATCCCGACACACGATCGCGATATCCCGGCACCGCACCGAGCCGCGGACTTACTCCAGCCACCGCAGGTCGAACTTCGGTATCGGATGAAACTCCCGGGTCAGGTCGAACCCCAGGAACTCCGTGGCCAGCTGTTTCATCTCCACAAACCCCTCCCGACCCACGGGCGTGATCCCATGCGCCAGGATCCCGGCATTCCTTTTCTCGGTGGCCCGCCGCCAGCGACTGTGCACACCCTGTTCGAGGTCCGCCACAATCCCCCGCGCCCGCTCATCCCCCAGGGCTGCCAGTGCACGAAAGACCTGTTCGAGTGACAACCTGACGCTCCCGCCCTCGTCGGGCCGACAGAAGGGCAACGCCTTCAGAGCCTCCGGCAGGGCCGGCCATTTCTCCGCCGGACAACGCCCGTGACGCATCAGACCCTCCGTCGCCCCTTCCAACCACAACTGCCCCTGCAGCTCCATGGCCCGATAGAGCCGCGCCGCCGCGTCTTCATACCGACCCTGGCCCGCCGTCCGCAGCGCATTGTCGAGCAACTCCCGCAGCAGCAGCTCGCCGTCCCCACCCTCCGCACATCTGTCGCAGATCTCCAACGCCGTCCCCACCATCTCCAGCAAACCTCCATCCTCCCGGCCTTCAAACATCGGCCGCAGCCGCCCGCGCGCACCGTGCAGATGGGACCTGGCTCCGCCGAAGTCCATGCGATGTCGAGCGGCCATGCCGCGCGCCACCTCCGCAAGGGCTTCGAACCGCAGTCGCCTTGCAACCCGCGGAGCCGTCTCGCTGAGAACACCGGCCGCAGCCTCGTAATGATGCTGATCCCAAAGCACCTTGGCCCGTTCGCCCTCCCGCACCGCCAGCTCTTCCCACGGATTACCCTGATAAAGACAGCGCTCGGTGCCCCCGACCACGATCCCCAACCCTCCCTTGTCGCGCTTCTCACCGCCGATGTAACTGAACCGGTGGAACCATTCCACCGCCGCCAACACCAGCGCGGCACTCATCGTCTTGCTGCCACCGGTGTAATCCACCAGCACCTCGGACCGGGGAATCTTCGACTCCGCCAGCAACTCCGGAATCTTCCGCCGCAGCTCCCGATAACACGGATTCAGCTCCTCGAACCGTTCGACCTCGACATAGCGCGCCAACGGCCGCCATTCGAGCTGCGCTTGAACCTCCTCCGCCACGGACCGGGTGTCGCCGGAACAGAAATACCAGACCTGCTCGGGCCGGTGCCGGCGAAGAATCACAAGCAAAGGCTCGGGCGACCCACCCACGGACATCAACACCGCCCGCACCTTCATCTCTGTTTGATTCGTGTCTGCTTCCTTCATGGCCGGTTGCAAACGTGAGGACTTTTGTCCGGGCACACAAGTTCGCCCCTCCACCTCCGCAGGCGGTCCTGACCTCCAGCGGTCCGAACCCGCCGGGGCCCGCCCCTGCAAAACGGCCCGCCGCGTCTCTTAAACCCGTCTCACACGCACGGCAAACGCCGCCGCCGGATGATCGCGCAAAAGCCGCTCCAGATCCGCGCCCGAACACCCGGAGGCCAGCAGGTCCGGCCACAACCGCTCGAACACACTGGCGTAGGGTCGGGGGTTTCCGTTGTTGAAAAGCCTCAGGCTCGCGCCGTGCAGTGCTTCCCCCTCCACCGCCCAACCATCGTCATGCGAGACCAGCACCCGATGCCAGACACCCGCGGCCTTCAATGCCAGAAGGGCGTCGCGATACCGTTCAGGTTGCTCCGGAGCCACGCTGTAACCATCCAGGCTGATCCACGCACCCCGTCGCGCGGCCTCGATGCGTTCCGCATCCGTCCCGTTCTGCGCGTGCACCCAGACAAACGCCTCCGGAGACACCCCCTCGGATTCGAGGATGCGCAACTGATCCAGCGCCGCCACACCGTCGCCGCTGTGACCGCAAATCGTCAGGCCGGTCTCCAGATGCACACGGGCAGCCGCCCGCAGCAGCTTGACATGCAGCGGTGGAAGCGGACCGCGGTCCGTCCCCAGCTTGATGAACCCCGGGCGGATTCCCGTGCCTTCGATCCCGCCTTCCCATTCCGCGATCCAGCGCCGGGCCAGTTGCTCCTCGCTCTCCTGATGGGCGTGCCGCGGCAGGTAACGGTTCCCCGCCGCACCGTAATACCCCGTGTTGGTCACCACATGCAGGCCGCTGAGCTCGCTCAGGCGCCGCAACAGGAGCACGTGGCGCCCGATGTAACGCGGCGTGCACTCGAACAACGCATCCACACCCCTGGCCCGCAGCGCCTGCAGATGGGGCAGAACCACGCGGATGGCGGTTCCGGCTTCATAACGCGGCCCCGGCGCCTGTTCGGCCCCGATGAAGTCCGTCACGACATGCTCGTGCGTGAGGGCCCGGCCCAGCTCGACAGCCGGCACAGGACCGCGCACCGTGACGATCACCGGCCCGGTCGCCCACCCGCTGTCCGTCCGCGGGCCGACCCCGGGAAACCGTGCACAACCGGCCGCGGCCAACAGCGTCCACCCGAGAAAGGCACGGCGGGAACAGCAGTTCAGCCGGTCGGGCGCGCGGAGCGGTTGGGGCCACGCACGTTGCACCCCCACGCCACGCACCTCCCCACGGGCCCGCTCAACCGAATCCGGCCGGAATTCGCGCATCATTTGTGTCGAGGGTAGGTCGCCGCCGCCATGCCGCAAGTCCGGACCCCGGCCAGCCGGATGCACCCGGCCGCAGCCCCGCTGGCAGGACACCGGCTTGCCTGCTCCTGCAAGAAATGCTGTGGTAAAGCCCATGGAACCGCCGGATCTGACCCGGAGCGGCTGTCCGCTGCTCACGGACCTCTATCAACTGACGATGGCCCAGGCCTTCTGGAAATCGGGCCGCGCCACCCAGGAGGCCGTGTATCACCTCTTTTTCCGCGAAAACCCGTTCGGCGGTGGATTCACCCTGGCCTGCGGCCTTGCGCACGTGGTGGAGTATCTCGAGCACTGGAGATTCACGGGGGATGACCTCGCATACCTCGCCTCGCTCCGGACGCCCGCGGGACGGCCTTTGTTCGACCCGGCGTTTCTCGAGTATCTGGCGGGCCTGCAATTCGCATGCGACCTGGACGCCGTTCCGGAAGGGACGGTGGTCTTTCCCCACGAACCTTTGCTGCGGGTCCAGGGCCCCATCCTGCAGGCGCAACTGATCGAGACGGCGCTGCTCTACTGGATCAACTTTCCGACCCTTGTTGCCACCAAGGCAGCCCGCATCTGCCTGGCAGCCGGCAATGCCCCGGTGTGGGAGTTCGGCCTGCGACGCGCCCAGGGGGGAGAGGGCGGCCTGGTGGCGGCACGCGCTGCTTACGTCGGCGGCTGCGCCGGCACCTCCAACGTGCTGGCGGCCCGCCGCTGGGGCCTGCCCGTGCGCGGTACACACGCGCACAGTTGGGTCATGGCGTTCGAATCCGAGTTGGATGCCTTTCTGGCCTTCGCCGACGCCATGCCCGACTCCTGCGTGCTGCTGGTGGATACATACGACAGCCTCACCGGCGTCCAGCACGCCATCGAGGTGGGCCGCCGCCTGCGCGCCCGCGGCCTGGAACTGGCCGGGATCCGGCTCGACTCCGGCGACCTCACCTGGCTGAGCCGACAGGCGCGGCAGATGCTCGACCAGGCGGGCTTTGCCTCCACGCGCATCCTCGCCAGCAACGACCTGGATGAACATCAGATTGCCCGGCTCCGGCAGGAAGGCGCCTGCATCGATGCCTGGGGCGTGGGCACCCGACTGGTCACCGGATGGGAACAACCCGCCCTCGGCGGCGTGTACAAACTCACCGCCATCCGCGACTCCGAAGGCCGGTGGCGCCCTCGCATCAAGGTATCCGAGTCCGCCGTCAAAACCACCACCCCCGGCCGATTGCAGGTCCGGCGTTTCGAAGCCGACGGGCGCTTCGTGGCCGACGCCATCCACGACCTGGATGCACCCTGCCCGGATGCCTGGGAGATCGTGGACCCGGCGGACGCCACCCGGCGCAAGCGCATCCCGGCCGGTTGCACGGCCGCCGACCTCCTGCAGCCCGTGTTCCGGAGCGGACGCAAGGTCGTTGCCTTGCCCGATCTGGAAAACATCCGCCGGCGCACACGCGACCAGTTGGCACGATTGGACCCCGGTGTCCTGCGCCTGGTCCAACCCTATCCCTATCCGGCAGGGCTTGAACGCGGCCTGCACGAGCGCAAACTCCGGATGATCCTGGCCGCGCGCAGCGCGCACAACGACGGGCGGTCCTGAGCCGAACGGCATCCCGCCGCCACCTGCACCCGCGCGGCCTTTTGACTCGACTTTGGCCGCGCCCCGGAGACATTGGCGCCCCATGCAGGAAACGGTACTGACCCTGGGGCATTCACCCGACGCGGACGATGCCTTCATGTTTTACGCGCTGGCCGAGGGCAGGGTCCACACGCCGGGACTGCGCTTCGAGCACGTCCTGCAGGACATCCAAACCCTCAACGAGCGCGCCCTGCGCGGCGAGCTGGACATCACCGCCATCAGCTTCGCCGCATATCCGGCCGTCGCTGCGCACTATGCCCTGCTGCCCAGCGGCGCCAGCATGGGTGACGGTTACGGCCCGCTGGTGGTGGCCCACCGGCGCCTGGGCCGCGAGGAACTGCTGCGCTGCAAGATCGCCGTCCCCGGCCTGCTCACCTCGGCCTTCCTGGCCCTGCAACTCTGGCTGGAACGACCCGCCTGCGAACTGGACTACATTGTGGTGCCTTTCGACCGGATCTTCGACGCCCTGGCGGAAGGCCGGGCCGAGGCCGGCCTGCTGATTCACGAGGGGCAGTTGACCTACGGTCGCTCCGGACTGGAGGTTTGCGTGGACCTGGGCCGTTGGTGGGCGGAGACACAGGATGGCCTGCCCCTGCCCCTCGGCGGCAATGTCATTCACAAGCGGCACCCGGATCCGCTCCGGAGCCGCGTGGCCCGCATTCTCACCGCCAGCATCCGGTACGCCCTGGACCATCGTCCGGAGGCCCTCGCCCACGCACTACGCTATGGCCGAGGCCTGGATCCCGAGCTGGCCGATCGTTTCGTGGGTATGTACGTCAATCACTGGACGCTCGACTACGGCCCGAAAGGCCGGGAAGCCATTCGCCGGTTCCTCGGCCTGGCCCACCAACGCGGCCTGTTAGCCTCGCAGCCGCAGCTGGAGTTTGTCGAGCTCGGGTCGTAAGGTCCGTACGATACCGGACCAGCATCCCCACGACGAGGCGTCCCACCCGCGAGGCGCCCGTCGGGCCGGGATACGGGAAGCCCGGCCGCAGCCCGCCTCGCGGCGCGCCGATTTCAAGCGCCCCGCGCCGCCGGCCATCGCACACCGTAGCCACGCAGCAGACACGGCCCGATCTTCAGTCCGCGTAATGTTCCTCGTACCAGCCGAATCGGCCCAGGCGCCAGTCCCGGATTCCGCGCCAGATGCCCCGTGCATTGGCCCAACGCCCCAGCGCAACAAACAGCAGCATCTTGGCCGGACAGACAAGTCCGAGGTAGGCCGCCCGGATCAATGGTTTCCCCACGCTCGCATGCCGATCCAACAGGTGCAGGTTGTTCCGCGTACTGTAGTAGAGCTGCACCGGCCGGTTCTTGGCGAGCGTCGTGGATGTCTTGTGCCACATCCGCGCGGTTGGCAGGTACACCACGCGCCAGCCCGCCTCGCGAATCCGCAGACAAAGCTCCGCGTCTTCCGAGTAAAAAACGTACCGTTCGTCAAAAAAGCCGACTTTCTTCAAAGCCTCGCTGCGCAGTAAAAAACCGCATCCCGTGACAAAGGTGCATTCCCGGACCCGGCTGTATCGGGGACCGTCCCTCTGCAGGAAACCGTGGTGCCAGGGGTGCCCCAGAAAGAAAAACCCCCCCGCGCTCCAGAGCCGGTCGGCAGGCTCGTGAAAAAAGATCTTGCAGCCAACCACTCCCACCTCGGGATGCGCCTCCGCGTATTCGACCAGAAGCCGGATCATGTCCGGCGCCACCAGAACGTCATTGGTGGTGCTGAACACGTACCGGGTCTCGTTCACGACGCTTGCCAGGGCAAGACTGGCGGCCTTGGCATAACCCAGTCCCCGCTCGTGCGCCAGAAGTCTCACCTCGGGAAACTCCCGGCGGACCATTTCCTGCGAACCATCGGTGGAGGCATTGTCCGAAACCACGATCCGGAGATCCGGATAATCCACCGCCCGGAATGACAGCAGGGTCTCGCGAAGTGAATCGCGAAGGTTCCAGTTCACAATGACCACCCCTACGGGCGGAAGCGATGACTGATTCATCGGAATCACTCCTTGCACCTACCTCACCAGAATCGCCAGCACACGTCGGTCCCGGCCATCGGCCACCCACCGTATGGTCGCGCATGACTGGCTCGCCCGAACAGTGGCCGAACATCGCCCCGGCTTGCGATGCATCCGCGGTCGGGTTCGTCCGAACGGAACCATGCTGCGTTTGGGATCCCGGCACCCACCGGAGCGAGGTCCGGCATCGTGCGAGCTTGCACGGATTCGCACCGGCCGGTCGGGTGTTCCCGATGGTCCGGCTTCGCTGCCCCGGCAGTCCACCCGTCTTTCTCGGTCCGGCCCCCGCACCCCTCCGGCTGGCACGCTCCGGGTGCATGTCGCCCAACCACACGAACGGGAACCACCTTCCGGGCCCTCAAAGCGAAGCCGAATCCTCCTCACGTCGGGGAGCGCCGTTCTCAGGAGCAAGTCCGTTCCCGGCGGGAAGCTTCGCCCGTATCGGCCGGCAGGAACTCGGGCCCCGCGAGACGTCCCGGCGGAAGTACCCGGATCCCCCGCCGGCCGGAAAGCCCGTCCCGGATGCCCTGCATCATCCACCTCACGCATTCCTTTCGTTCCTTCTCCAGCAACCCTGCCTTCAGTCCGTCGAGCAAGAACCAGAAAAGGTCATGCAGACACCACACGGGGTCCGCGACCCAGAACCGACGATACATCAGGATCCGGTTTCGAAAGATGTAATAGTATCGCCAGGGTCGGTGACCGCGGATGCGGAGGCGGCACGGTCCCAGGCGGACGACCCGGCCCTCCCCGAGGCTGTGGCTCACCCGAATCCCAGGAACCCGGCCGAGCACGTAACCCGCCCGTCGAAGACGAAGACAAAAATCAAAATCCACATAATCAATGAACAGCGATTCGTCGAATCCGCCCACCGCTCGATAGGCCCGAGCGCAAACCAGCGAGCCCGAGCTGATCGCTGTCCGGACCAACCGGCAGGTCGAGCCCAAGGCGGGCCGAAGGGGCAAATCCTCTCCGCTTCCCCTCTGCACATGATCCGGCGCCAGCAAGCCCAGCCGCTCCGCCTGCGGACAGAGCCGCCAGGTTTCCAGCATGGCCGTGAGGTATCCGGGCGGAATCCAGGTGTCCTGATCGAAAAGCGCCACCCACCGGGCCCCGCAATCGAGCAGCTGGGTCATCCCCACGTTCAATGCAGCAGCGATTCCCCAATTGGAGGGAAGCCGCACTAGGGTGGTGGAAGGGAGCCGCGCCAGCTCGTTCAAAACCCCGTCGAACGCAGGCCCGGACCCGTTGTCCACAATCCATACGCGCCGGAATTGCCCGGCCAGAAGGGTGGCACTGGCTCGGACTTCACCAGGGGGGTGATGGGTCACCATCACGGCGCCGGCCTTTGCCAGATCATCTTCACCCGCGTTCATCACAGTTTCTCGGCCACCAACAAACATTCCTCCCCGCAGGAGCGCCCCTTTCGAATCAGCCGGTGCTCGGCAAACTGGAGCGCCAATGCACGCAGGGTGCGGACGAGGGAAACAGGCGGCGGATCCGAGACCGGCCGGCCACGCGCTCCGGCCAGGCTCAGGCTTGCCCCCAGGATGACGTCGGCGTGCGCTGCGGAGGAAAGACAGAGCCGAATCGCGTAGCCCGCCTCGCGGACCAGCCTCGCCAGCAGCCCGGGATGGTAGAGACAGAAGTGCCTGGGCGGTTCCAGACCGCGCCAACAACGCCCGAAGCGGTCGTGCCCCAGACTGCGTGTGTTCGGCGTGACGATCACCAGCCGGCCGGCCGGCCGGAGCATCTGCCGCGCCTTCTCAAAAACCGGGCGGGGATCGGGAAGATGCTCCACGACATGGTGCAGGGTGACGGCATCGTAGGCGCCCTGCGGCAGATCCAGTGCCGCGAAATCTCCCGTGTGAACGACCAGACCTTTCTCACGCGCGAGGCCCGCGGCACCCGCATCCACCTCACAACCCTCCACCTCCCACCCCCTCCTCCGCATGGCTTGCAGAAAGGCGCCGTCGCCGCACCCGACGTCGAACACCCTCCCCGGAGGCAGGTCGTCCAGCCCGGCCCCGCGGAACAACCGGATCTCACCACCCAAACCGGTGAACCCCGCCAGGATGGAATGAACCCCGCGATACACCTCGTACAGGCTGTCTCTCAGAGGGGTCGCATGCGGGGCGGCCGCACGATGCGTGTAGTATCTGCCGTAGAGAAGCGGCACATCCTCCGGCACAGGAATCGGGTCCAACCACATCAGTCCGCACCCGGCCGAGGGACACTCTCGCAGCGTCCACAGACCGCCCACCCCGTACAGAAGATCCCGTAATCGCTCATGGCGGACCCGGCCCGGTTGACCACACAGCGGACAGGTTGGACGCGGCCGGGTTCGCACGGTTCGACCGCCGCCCGGCTCGCTTCCCACCGCATGTTCGGCTCCCACGCCACACGGATTCACCGGTGCCAATCTACCGGCGCTTCAAACGCGGTTGTCAATGGCGATCCGTCGTCCAACAACGGGACGCAAGCCCGGGTGCTCGCACGCTGCCGGAGGGTTGGGTTCATCAGGCCAACAGACATGCTTCTCCCCGCTCTCTCGAGCCTCGCAAAGAGAACCCGGGCCGGACCCTCACATCCCGGTTCCTGCACCGCCGGCGCCGGGGTTTGCTCTTGGCGCACCTTGCAGACCACACCTATGCTCCGCCGCAAACATGGAGAAGAGGAACCGTCGGCATTCGCCCAAGCTCCCGGCCACAGCAGCGGGTCTGGCGGCCTTGGTCGTCGCCTTTGGCGCGTTGTTCTGGGATGACCTTCACCCGGATCGGGTCTTGTTTTCCAACGACGGACCGTACGGAGCCATGGAGGCCGACCATGCCAACCCATGGAAAACTCTCACCGGCTACTGGCACGACCTGAACTGGCTCGGCTACAGCGCGCCGGCCACCACACCCGGCATCACGACGTTCCTGCGCCTGATGACAAGCACGTTGACTTTCTCCAAACTCTATGCGCCGTTTTCGTTGTTGTTCGTCGGTTGGGCAGCCTGGGTGTGGGCCCGGCAGATGCGGTGGTCCCCTTGGGTGGGCGCGCTGTTGGCCGTCCTGACCAGCCTCAACGGCGATTTCTTCGCCACCGCCAGCTGGGGCGTGTGCGCCCAACCGATCGCCTTCGGCTGCAACTTCCTCGCGCTGGCCGCCCTGGCCCGACCCGACGCGCCCCGGCCCTGGTTGCGACTGGCCCTGGCGGGTTTTGCCGTCGGTCTGGGCGTCACCGAAGCCTACGACATCGGAGCCTTGTTCAGTCTGGTCGTGGCCGCCTATGTCGCTTTTCAGGCCTGGCAAACGGCCGGTTCACCAGCCGCACGCGCCGGTCGGGCCATGGGCCGGTTGATCCTCGTAGCGGGGTGCGCGGCTTTCATCGCCGCCTCCACCCTGAGCACGCTGGTGGCCACGCAGCTCCGCGGGGTCGTACAGGTGCAGGAAGAAGCCACTTCGAGGGAGGAACGCTGGGCCTGGGCCACCCAGTGGAGTCTGCCCAAGGCGGAGTTCTTCAGCCTGTTGGTGCCCGGGTTGTTCGGATACCGCATGGACACGCCGGGCGGCGGCGATTACTGGGGACGGGGCGGCAGCGACCCCGCCTGGGATGACTATCTGGCAGGCGACCGGCAGGGCCCGCCACCGGGCGGGTTCTTCCGCTACGGCATGGGTAGCGGTTATGCCGGCATGCTGGTCTGGGTGCTGGTGGCCGCCGCGTTGGCCCAGACCCTGCGCCGGCAAGGTTCCATCTTCGGCAGGGACGAACGACGTGCCATCCTCTTCTGGACCTGCGTGGCCATCCTGGCCACGCTCCTGATGTTCGGCAGGTTCGCCCCCTTTTATCAGTTCTTCTTTGCACTACCCTACGCCTCTTCGATCCGGAATCCGGCCAAGTTCATGCACATCCTGGAGTGGGCCCTGCTGATCCTTTCAGGCTACGGCCTGCAGGGCTTGTGGCGGACCTGGGTGGAACCGCGCCCCGGCGCCCTCGAAAACCCCGGGCCGCGCACGCGATCCGCCCCGGCCGGGCCGACCGTGTTCGAACGCCGCTGGCTGGTGGGCAGCGCCGTGGCCTTCGGACTGGCCGTCGTGGCGTGGCTCCTCTATGCGCAGGCAAGGCCGAGGTTGGAAGCCTACCTGACGGACATGCATCTCCTGGAGATGCGGGCCCAAGGGATCGCAGGGGACGAACAGGCAGCGGTCCAAAAGGCCCGGGAACAGGCGGCTTTCAGTGTGGGGCGCGTGGGACGTTCGGTCTTGTTCCTGGGGCTGGCGCTCGGTTGGACCGCTCTGGTGATCAGCGGGCGATTGCGGGGCAAAGCCACACTGGCCGGAGGCGTCGGCTGTGCACTGGCCGTGCTCGATCTGGCGCCGGCCAACCGCCCCTGGGTGGTCACCTACAACTGGAAGGAACGGCTCGTGGAGGCCGGGAACAACCCCGTGTTCGATCTCCTGCGTCAGCGGCCGTGGGAGTACCGCGTGGCATTGGCCGAACCGTTTCTGCCTGCACGGTATGCCCTCCTGGCCCAGCTCTACCGGGTGGAGTGGATGCAACATCTCTTTCCTTTCTACAACATTCAGTCGCCGGACATCGTCCAGATGCCGCGCGTCCCCGTGGAGGTGGAGGCGTTCGAACGTGCATTGACACGCAGGCCTTTGCCGGGCGAGGACCTGACCAACTGGACCCGGCGCATCCTGCGGCGTTGGGAACTAACCAGCACCCGCTACCTGTTCGGAGCGGCGGGCATGGCCGAGGCATTGAACCAGCAGCTCGACCCCGAAAAACGACGGTTCCGTGAACTGCTGGCCTTCGAAATCCGCCCGAAAGGGCCGGAGGGACCGTTCCTGATCCGCACCAACACCACCGGGCCGTTTGCGCTGATGGAGTTCACCGGGGCACTGCCCAAGGCCGGGTTGCACGGCCACTGGCAGGTGGTCACCAACGACGCAGAGGCATTGGCCCTGCTGCCGGATCCGTCCTTCGACCCGCACCGAACGGTGTTGGTCTCGGATCCGCCGCCGGCATCGGCGGCAGCGGAGACCAACCGCCCCGGCACGGTGGAGTTCGAGCATTACGAGCCCAAACGGGTGGTCCTCCGGGTGCGGGCCGAACACCCGTCCGTGCTGCGGCTCAACGACAAATTCGACGTTTACTGGCACGCCCACGTGGACGGCCAACCGGCAGCGGTGCTGCGCTGCAATTATGTGGTCCGCGGCGTGTACGTGGAACCGGGGGAACACCGGGTGGAGTTTCGGTATCAACCGCCCGTGGGCCCGCTTTACGTCAGTCTGGCAGCCATTGCCGCGGCCGTGGCCTTGCTCGGATGGGCCTGCCGGATCGAGCGGGCGGGGGATCGTGACAAATGATGACGTGACAACGCCACGGTCCCGGCACAGACTCGAGCCGGCTTATGAAGACGAACCGTTCTCAACCTCGCCAGATCAGCCGACGCACCTTCCTGAGCACCGCGGCCGCGGCCGTGGCATTTCCCACCATCATACCGGCCAGCGCACTGGGCGCCAACGGACGCCCGGCCCCTTCCGAGCGGATCACCATGGGCATCGTGGGCTGGGGCATGCAAGGTCCCAGCAACACACGAGGGTTCCTGGTTGAGAAGGACTGTCAGGTCGTGGCCGCCTGCGACGTGCACAAAGGCCGGCTTCAGGCCGCCGTGGACACCATCAACCGCCACTACGGCAACAAGGATTGCAAGTCCTACACCGACTTCCGCGAGATGTTCGCCCGCAAGGACATTGACGCGGTGATGTTGGCGGTGCCGGACACCTGGCACGGAATCATGTCCGTGGAGGCAGCCCGCCAGGGCAAGGATATCTACGGGGAAAAACCGCTGGCCCGGACCGTGGCGGAGCAACAGGCCATCGTCCGCGCCGTGCGCCGCTACGGTCGCATCTGGCAGACCGGTTCCTGGCAACGATCGGAACGCCACTTCCGCTACGCCTGCGAGATCGTGCGCAACGGATTGATCGGCAAAATCCGGCGCATCGAAGTGGGTCTGCCCGCAGGGCACCATGACTTCGCCGGCACGCTCAAGGCCTTTCAGGAAAAAATGGCCCGCATCCCGGGTGCGCCCAGGAACCCCGCCGAAGTGGTCCCCGGCACACCCGCCTGGGACGCGGCGGTTTCCGACCCGCCCCCGGAGCTGAACTGGGACATGTGGCTCGGCCCGTCACAGATGGAGCCCTACATCGAGGTCCGGGCCCACATGAACTGGCGCTGGAACTACAACGTGGGCGGCGGCCAGTTGCTGGATTGGATCGGCCATCACTGCGACATTGCCCACTGGGGCCTGGGCAATGACGACCGCATCGGGCCGCTGGAGATCGAAGGGGTGGGCGAGTTCCCGCCCGCCAAGGCCATCTGGAACACCTGCACCCGTTACCGGCTGGTCGCCAGATACCCGGGCGACATCGAGGTCATCATCGCCGGAGGTCACGACGACATCCGCAGCGGCACCAAGTGGATCGGCACCGACGGCTGGGTCTGGGTCAACCGCGGCAACGCGTTCGAATCTTCCAACCCCGAATGGAACGAGCGCAGGTCGTTGCCCGATGACCTTCGCAAGGTCAGGCTGTACGAGTCCCCGGGACACTTCCGGAACTTCCTGGACTGCGTGAAGTCGCGCCAGCCGACGATCACGCCCGTGGAAGTGGCGCATCACTCCGCCATCCCCGGGCACCTCGGATTGATCGCGTTGCTCGTCGGCCGGAAGATCCGTTGGGATCCGAACAAGGAGATCATCCTGGGCGATCCCGGCGCCAGCCAGCTCCTCTCCCGCGAGCTGCGCGCGCCATGGCGGCTGACCTGAGGGCCCGCCTGACTCAGTCTGTATTCGAAGCATCCGGGCCCGGGCGCCGGTCGCCGTGCCCGGGCCACTGAACCTGCCACTCCGCCACACCGCCGTGCGGCGGAAGAAAACCGATGCGCACCAACCTGCCCTCGGTCCGCAGAGCAACAGGCACCCGCACGGCGACTGTTCCCGGCAGGCCGCGCAGGGTCACCCACGCACGCACGGGCGCTCCGTAGCCGCCGGTTTCCGGCAGGACCACCCGCAGCTCGTACGGGTCACGGCCGACCACCCGACTGCGCCCGCCCAAGGTCCGGCGCGCCCGGTCCCAATGCTCCTCCTCCACGTCCACAATGCCCTGCGTCACATGCCGCGAGGTGCTGATCACCTGCGGATGATCCGAGGTCGGACGCAGCATCCAGATCCGGCAGGCCCGTGCCGGCACCGTCGCCGACAAATGACCTTGCGCCGGCGCGGCAAGGGAATCCTCCCAGAACTCGAAGCGTTCCCAGAAACGCGCCGGGTCCAATCCCAGCTCCGCCAGTGGTTCGTCCGCGCTCCAAGGTTGCGCGTCCCAATTGAACAGGCCGACGAGCACGCGCACCCCGTTGGTCCGCTCGTCCCGCACCACCCACACCCGGGCGGGCTCGCGCTCGAACAGATCCACCGGCCGGGCCGGCCGGCCATGCGACGGCAGCGTCCGCTTCAAGATGTCAAGTCGCTCGGCCGGCAGATCCGGCAGCCAGTCGCTGTTCATCCACAGGTTCCCGCTGACGGTCACCCAGGAAGCGATCAGCCGCGCCTGTTCGAGCGGCACACTCGGGCGGACATACACCGGGTCCGGATCGTTGTACCAGACCCGACCGTTCAAAAAGTACTGTCGGGAACTGAACAGCGGTCCCCGGATCAACCGGTCCCATTCCGGTCCGTTGTCCGGTCCCACGCGCATGGCATCCACCCATCCCATGGCGGCTCCGTAGGCCCGCATGTTCTGTGCCGCGTTGCAACCCAGCAGGAAGACCTCCGGCCCCGCAGCTTCCCGCACCAGTTTCAAACCCTCACGCAACGCCTCGATGTTGGACCGGTAGGGATCGTGAAACCGTGCGTCGCCCATGTGGTCCTCCTGGTACCCGCTGTTGATGTACTGCTGCCGCGTGGCGCTGCCGGTCCACAGCCCGTCCAGCTTGAGATACCGGAAGCCCCACTCGTGCACGATCCGGCGTGTGACCGATTCCACATGGGCTCGGGCCCCGGGATGGGTCAGATCCAGACAGGTGCCGCCCCAAGCCGTCTCGTACGGTGCGCCGTCCTCGCGGCGCGCGAACCAGTCCGCATGCGGCGCAAACCACGGATCATACCACGTCCCCGCAAAGGGCATGTACCAGAGACCCGGCACGAGCCCCAGACGACGAATCGAATCAGCCGCCGCCTTCATTCCGGATGGATAGGGTCCGGCAGGATCGTGCGTGGTGAAGTTGCGGCGCGGTCCGTTGGTCGAAAAACCGGCCTGCCACTTGTCGTCAATTTGAACCACTTGAAAGCCGAAGGGAGCGAGTTCACGCGCCGCCAGCTCGGCCAGCTGCCGCAAATGCACCTCGTCGGACGCCCCTCCGTGCGGGCGCGAGTACCACGTGCAGTACCCGCACGGCTGCGGCGGCAGGCGGATCCCATAATGATGCGCCACGAGCTCCGCCCATTGTTCCAAACCAAGGCGCGCGTCTCCGAACCAACCGACAGCGAACACCTCGGAGGTCACCTCCCCGTCCGGCTTCAGCCGGACACGCCCGTAATCGAGCCTCGCCCGGAGTTGCACCCGCTCGTCCCGAACCGACGGAAACCAAACGCCACTGGCCCGGTCGTGGGTGATCCAGCCCGCAACCAAGCCGGCCCGGCTCCGCGGACGCGCCACCGCAAGCCAGACGTACGAGCCGGGACTTTGCGCCGGGGAGGCCAACCCGCCCGTTCCCAGCACGCGCCATCCCTCCGGCTCCGGCTCTTCCGTCAACCGCCCCTCCCAAACCTCCCACCGAGTCAGCTCCTGCCCGGGAAACCCTGCCGCAGGCCGGATCGCCCGGCCGCATACGAATCCCGAGCCCGCCACGGGCCAGATCTGCAAGCGGCACCCGTCCTGCAGCCGCAGCTCCCACGCCGCGCATCCGTCCGCCGGCACGTTCGACACGGCCACCCGGTGAATCGCGGTCACCGTCGCGCCGGCAGGCCGCATACGAAAGAACTCCCGCCCGTCCGACGAACGGGTCAGCACCAGCCACTGCCCGGTAGCGTCCCAGCGCAGGGCCACCGTGCCGTTGCTCAACTCCGGCGGGTCGGACCCCGCCACGGTCAGCATGGAAAGCACGAAGACCGACAGCCAGAACCGGCCCACCGCAGCCCGGCCGGCGGGGCCGTGACCCCGATTCGCACCAGCTCTTCGTGCTCGGTTCACAAGGTCGAGGGTAGCCGGGATCACACCGTATGCCTGTCGGACAAACGTTCGAGTCCGGTCGTCCCCGCTCCGCTGCGCGTCGGTCATTCCAGGCCGCGTTCCGTCAGCTCGTCCTCGCTCAAGCCCAGGTAATGCCCCAGCTCGTGCAGGTAGGTGGTCCGGACCTCCTCGCGATACACTTCTTCGTCCCCGCCGGCAAATTCCCACAGGTTCAACAAAAACAACAAAATCTGCGGCGGCAGCGGTACCAGCCCTTCCTCGGCAAAAGCGGCGCCGGTGAACATCCCCAGAGTGTCGGGCGCAAAACCTTCCTCCTGCAGGGCCCGGTTGGGACGGCGTTCGAAGGTGACCGGCACCTCGCGCGCACGCGCCTGCAGCGGCTGCGGCAGCGCGTTCAGCGTCGCCTCAACCTCCTCCTCCGCCAGCTGCTTCAGTCTTTGCCAGCAAGGTTGCATGGTCTCCAACGGTCCGAATGCGGCACGGCTGGCACCACAGGCCCGATCCGCGACCGCTCCCGCCCACCGAGTTTCCAATGTGCCGTCCCGCCAGGCCAAGCGCGAAAGCAACAGGCGGGCTCACCCTCGAGCGGAAATCCGATGCACCCCGCCGCGCGGCGCCGGGCAACAAGCCGGTGTAACCCCGGCCGCCAGTCCACGGCTCACCGGACGGACCGCCGGCGCCCTGTGCGCCCGCGCCAGGTCCGCGCAGGTCCGGCACCCGCTCATGACTTGCCGGAGCTCCCCACCTGCTGCAGGCTCCCCTCGACATGATGAACTTGGGGAGCACACGAGCCGCGGTGTTGGCAGCGTGCGCGCTGGCAGGTTGCTCCCGGGGCCCCCGGTCGGCCGAACCCGCAGGACCACCTCTGGCACCCCGGCAGTACGAGGTGCGGGGGACGGTGGTCAGACTCGACCCGGCTGCCAGCAACGTGGTGATCCAACACGAAGAGATCCCCGGTTACATGCGGGCGATGACCATGCCGTTTCCGGTCCGCGACACCAACCTGTTGGCCGGTCTTCAGCCGGGCGACACCGTGCAGTTTCGGCTGACGGTCACGGAGACCGACGGCTGGATCGAAGCCCTGGAAACGATCGCCACGCCGCGCACCAATCGGCTGCCCCTCACCGGGCCGTTTCGACTCGTCCGGGACGTGGACCCCCTCGAACCGGGCGACCGGCTCCCGGCCTATCCCCTCACCAATCAATGGGGCCGCCCGATCTCCACGACCAACTTCTCGGGCCGTGTCCTGGTGCTGTCGTTCATCTACACCCGTTGTCCGTTCCCCACCTTCTGCCCGCGCACCATGCAGCAGTTGATCACCGCCTGGCGGGAACTGGCCCGCCTCCCCGACACCGCCGAACGGGTGCATTTTCTGGTCGTCAGCTTCGATCCGGAACATGACACCCCGGACGTCCTGCGCGCCTACGGTCGCAGCCACGGTGCACCCGACGAGGGCTGGACGCTGGCCACCGGCGCCCTGATCGAGGTCACCGCACTGGCCGAACAGTTCGGACTCACCTTCTGGCGCGAAGACGGCGGCTGGGCCCACAACCTCCGAACCGCGGTGATCGCCCCGGACGGCCGCATCCGCACGATCCTACCGGGCAACCAATGGACGGCCGCGGAACTGGTGCGGGCAGTGCGAGACGCCCTGGAGGCGGCCCCTTCCGGTTCGTGACCCGGAGCCGCCGGACCCGGAACGCCCGGACTCCGCCGCGGCCGCCCCTCCCCACGCGCCGCCTGCCCGGCCCTCTCGACCAACAGGTTGGGACCTCTCGCCGCGAGTTGTTTTGACGTTGCGGCAGTTTTTGGCACACTCCCCGCGCCGGGGTCGAGGAAAAGGGGTGACAAGTCCCACTGAAACCCGACCCCGTTGGAATCAATCGGACTGAACACGATTTATGGCAAACGCAACCAACCGAGGCAAACTGGGCATCTTGGTGGGGGGCGGACCGGCACCCGGCATCAACGGGGTCATCGCCGCCGCCACCATTGAGGGAATCAATCAGGGGTTCGAAGTCATCGGGTTCCGAGACGGGTTCAAGTACCTGGCCGACGGCGACAGCCAGCATTACACCCGGCTCACCATTGACGACGTCAAACACATCCATCTGCGGGGCGGATCCATCCTCGGAACCGCACGCACCAACCCGGCCAAGTCCGACACCAGCATGCACAACGTCCTGGACGTGCTGAACAAACTCGGCGTGACGGCCCTGGTCACCATCGGCGGCGACGACACCGCCTTCTCCGCCAGCCAGGTCTACAAGCGCGCCGAGGGGCGCATCCGCGTGGCGCATGTGCCCAAGACCATTGACAACGACCTGCCCCTGCCGGGTTCCACCCCGACCTTCGGGTTCGAAACCGCGCGACATTACGGCGTCCAGCTGGTCCGAAACCTCAGTGAAGACGCCCAAACCACCTCGCGGTGGTACCTGATCGTCAGCATGGGTCGCTCGGCCGGACACCTGGCCCTGGGCATTGGCAAGGCCGCCGCCGCCACGCTGACCATCATTCCGGAAGAGTTCCGCGATCGTCCGGTCACCCTGGAGGAGGTCTGCGACATCATCATCGGTTCCATCATCAAACGCCGGGCCATGGGCCGGTACTACGGCGTGGTGGTGCTGGCCGAGGGCCTGATCGAGGCCATGGGCGAAAAGGGCCTCAAGAACGCCGTGCCGGGCGGCCAGCTCGAACGCTACGGCCGCGTGATCCGCGACGACCACGGCCACCTGCGCTTGGGCGAGATCGCCTTCGGTCGCCTGGTCAAGGACGCCCTGATGGCCCGGTTGGAACCGCTCGGTCTTAAAATCAGTTTCATTGACAAGGACCTGGGCTACGAACTTCGCTGCGCCGATCCCATTCCGTTCGACGCAGAGTACACCCGCGACCTCGGCTACGGGGCCATCAAGTTCATCCTGTCGGCCGATGCGGCCCAGTACGGCGCCATCATCAGCTTCATTGACGGGAAGATGGTGCCCCTGCCGTTCGAGAAGATGCTCAACCCGCAGACCGGCCGCTTCAACGTGCGGCGCGTCAACGTGGACGGCGAGTCCTACGAATGCGCCCTCCACTACATGATCCGTCTCGAGCGTTCGGACTTCGAGGACGTCGCTCAACTGTCCCGGCTGGCAGCCGTGGTCAAGATGACTCCCGAGCAGTTCAAGCAGCGGTTCGGTTACCTGGTCGGTCTGGCCTGAGGGCCACCCCTCCGGCCACAATTCGAACCTTCCCGCCGCAGTCGGCAAACCGCCACTGCGGCGGTTTCTCTTTTGGACCCGACTCCTCACCCGCTCCGGCCGCAACCGGCCAGAGCAAGTCCGGGAAAGGGTTCGGCAATATTCGTTTGGCCCCCCGACTCCACCGGCCTAGGCTGGCCTTGTCTATGGTCCGGCTCACGCATCGTCCACGCGATCGGTCGGGCTCCGGAGTCCCGATCCGCTGCGCCCTTGCCGCCGCCCGACAGACCGGGGCCGGGCCCGGACGCCGGCCCGCCCGGTGTGCGCATCTCCCGGCCCGCGGCCTCCTCATCCGCATTGTCCTGGCCCTGGCCGCCCTCGCCACAAGCCTCCATGCCCAGGCGCCCCACCTGAACCGCCCGGTCCGCGGCGGCATGCCCGGCCTGCCAATCCTCACCGGGATCGAATGGGTCACCAACGGACTTCGCCTGACCTGGGAAGGGCCGCCCGGCTACTACCGGGTGGAGTACCGGACCGCTCTCGACGCTCCCTGGCAGCCCCTCACCCCCGCCACCAACTTCGGGCGCATCACCACCGTACCGGCCCCGGCCCAAGCAGCCTTCTTCCGCATCGCCGGACCCGCGCCACACTACGCCGGCGCGGAAGCCTGCGCCACCTGTCATGCCGAGATCCACGCAGAAGAATTGCAGACCCGGCACGCCCACGCTCTCGAGTCGCTCGAACGGGTGGGCCAGGCCGACAACCCGGCCTGCCTGCCCTGCCATACCGTCGGTTACGGCCTGCCCGGCGGATTCGTCAGCCGGACCCTCACCCCCCACCTGGGCGGCGTCCAGTGCGAAAGCTGCCACGGACCGGCCGGCCTCCACGCCGCCAACGAAAACGACCCGCTGTTCCGGCCGCGGGTGGAAATCGCTGCCCAGATGTGCGGCGGATGCCACAACCAGGACAGCCACCGCACTCACTTCGAACAGTGGGCCGGCTCCGCACACGCGACGGTCACGGAAGACATGAACCCGCCCAACCGGATCAACTCCTGCGGCCGCTGCCATTCCGGTTCTTCCCGGATCGCACTCCTCAAGGGCGCCGATCCCGCCGCCACGGTGACCGGCGACGCCAACATGCCGGTCACCTGCGTCGTCTGTCATGATCCGCACCGCCGCACCGGTCACCCCGCCCAACTGCGCAATCCACTGGCCTCCTTCACCGATTACTCGCTCGGCACCGGCGCGAACTTTGCCACGGCTTACGATCCGGACATCCAACTCTGCGCCCAATGCCACAACCAGCGCGGCGCGACCTGGACCTCGAACACCCGTCCGCCACATCACTCGCCCCAGTACAACATGCTGCTCGGCACCGCAGGTCTGGTGCCCGAACACACCGCCTCCCGGCCGGCCGCCCATGCCTTCCTCGAAAAACAGTGCGTCTCCTGTCACATGCCCGCCGAGGGAGGCCGGGACGAGCAACATCCGGCCTTCGCCGCCCACACCTTCCGTGTCGAATCGTTCGATTCCTGCCTCGGTTGTCATCCGGCACCGGAGGCGCTCGTGGACTTCACCCGGTCGCTGGTGGACATGCAAATCCAGCGCGTCAAAGCAGCGCTGGACCTGTGGGCCCTGACGCGCGCACCGGAACCCCTCCGCCAATACGGCCCACGGGCCTGGGAGTACAACATCCCGGGCAGCCTCTCCAACCCCACCGGCTCCCCCCAAATACGCGGCCCGCGCAGCAGCAACGACCCGGCCCAGGACGAACAAGCCCTGATACCCGACCGGATTCGCAAGGCACGGTTCAACCTCTACCTCGTGGCGTATGACGGCAGCCACGGCGTCCACAACGGACCCCACGCGGCCCTGTTGTTGGACGCGGCCCTGCAATGGGTGGCCGAGGAACTGCAGATGCCGCCCGCTGCCGCGGCAACTCTGGCCCCGTCGAAAACCGATCCGCAACCATGAGCGAGCTTTCCCAACCCGTGGTGGTCCAGCGCCGCACGACCCGCCCCGTTCGCATGCGTCCGCTGGTGCGTTCCGGTCCCTGGATGCTGACGGCCTGCGCGGCCGTGGCACTGGCCGGATTGGCCTGCCGCACGGTCAATCGTGGCGTGGTCACCCTTCCCGAAGTGCCGGGCGCCACCTACGTGGGCAACGGCGAATGCGAACTCTGTCACGAGGAGATCGTGCGGGATTTCCTCACGGCGGATCACGCCCGTTTGATGGCGGCCGGCCCCCGGGCTCTGGCGGTCGGTTGCGAGTCCTGTCACGGACCGAGCAGCCTGCACGTGGAGTCAGGCGGCGAAGTCCTGCCACCTTACAGCTTCCGTGCGGGTCGTCCCCTGCCGCTGGGCGATCACCCCGTGACCGCCACCCTGGAGCAGCGCACCGTGGAACAGGCCTGTTACCGCTGCCACGGCCACATCCGCGCCCAGTTCAACCTGCCCTCGCACCATCCCCTGCCCGAGGGCCGGATGTCTTGCACGCAGTGTCATCCGCCGCACAAGGGCACGGCCCACGCGGCAGGCGGCACCCGGCTGCGAGCGGCAGAGGAAAACTGTCTCGAGTGCCACCCGGCCCAGCGCGGTCCTTTCGTCTTCGAACATGAAGCACTGCACGAGGGCTGTACCGTCTGTCACGTGCCGCACGGCAGCATCCATCCCAAGCTGCTGGTCACCCGGGACAGCAATCTCTGCCTGCGCTGTCACTTCCAGCAAATCCAGGGCGGCGTGCTGCGCATCGGCGGGGTGGACCACACCACCCGCGTGCGACAGGGCACCTGCTGGACCGCCGGTTGCCATGAAGCCGTCCACGGCTCGCGCGTCAGCCCCTCGCTCCGGTTTTGACCACCCATGAAAGCGACCCGATCCATGCTTCGTCCCCGCTCCCGGCTTCGCCGGCCCGCCCCGTTCTGGGTCGGACTGCTGCTGGCCCCGGCCCTCCCCCTGTACGCCCCCGGGGCGCCCGCCCAGTCCGAGGGTGCGGACCCCCCCGCCGAGGCGGACGCAAACACCGGAGAAACCGCGGAAGAAACCGCAGACACCGCCACGTTTTCTCCCCAGGAATGGTTCGAGGGCGGCGGCGAGGGCCTCAACAACTGGATCGAATTCGCCTTCGGCGGGTTCTTCACGCGCGGCAACCGCGCCGAGGCCCAGGCACGCCACCAGTTGAGCGACGGTCCGTTCGGCGGCATCCAGGACCTCCATTACCAGGCCGAGGTCGCCAAGGGCACCCAGCTCACCCTCGACGGCCGCGCCCTGTTCGATGAGCGGGATTATCGCCTGTCGCTCGCACTTTCCAAGGAAGACCTCGGGTTCATCCGATTCCACGCCTCGCAGTTCCGTCTCTGGTCCGATGCAGCCGGCGGCGGGTACGGCCCCGACCAACGTTGGCTCACCTTCCCCGGCGAGGAGGTCTGGGGATTGGACCGCACGGAACTCGGCGTGGAAGCCGGCCTGGTCCGGGAAAACCTTCCACGGGTCACTTTCCGCTACCGCCACCGCACCCGGGAAGGTGCGCGCGACTCGACCTCCTGGGGCATGGCCCATCCCTCCACCACCGACCCGAATCGCGCCCTCGGCGTGGGCCCGGCCTTCCATGACCTGGACGAAGCCATTGACACGTTCGAACTGGACCTGCGCCACCGAATCAAACAGACCGACGTCGGACTGAACCTTCGCTACGAAACCGCCGATCTCGACAACGCCCGCAAGGTGCTGGAGTACCCGGGCGAACCGATCGAACGCAAACTGACCGATCGCCAGGGAACCCGCTACGACCTGTTCAACCTCCACGCCTGGACCGAAACCTGGCTGCGCAAAAACCTGTGCTTCTCCACCGGCTACCTCTACGCCAACCTCGACAGCGATTTCGACGGCAGCCGCATCTACGGCAACGACTTCGACGTGGGTTACGTACCGGGTTATCCCCTCGGGTACACCACGCTCATCGGCGGAGCCCAACAACGCGAACACGTCCTCAACGCAAATCTCCTCTACCAACCACACGCACATTGGACCCTCGTGCCCTCGCTCAGGGTCCAACGACTGGATGCCGACGCAGACTCCCTTGGCCAGGGCACCCTCGGCAGCGCCGGCACGCTCTTCTCCGCACAATCGGAGCGCGATCTCATCGACGTGCGCGAACGGCTCGAGGTGCGTTACACCGGCCTGACCAACTGGTCCTTCCAGGCGGTGGCCGACTGGACCCAGAGCGACGGGAGCCTGGACGAACTCGGCGGGTTGAGCCGCGTCGGCGGCACGGGCGTGGCACCCGTCCAGCGCCGGACCGACGACAGCCGCTTCTTCCAAAAATACAGCCTGGGTGCCCGCTGGTACGCCGCCCGCTGGGCCACCCTCGAGGCGGGCGCCTACTTCAAGCGCCACCGCTACGAGTACTCCCACCAAACCGACAGCACCCCCAACAACGGTTTCGACCGCTACCCGGCCTACCTCGAGTACCAGCGCTTCGACACATGGGATGCCCATCTCGGGTTCACCCTCCGGCCCTGGACACGGCTGACCCTCATCACGCGCTACGAATTCCAACAGTCCACCGTCAACACGCGACCGGACCCCGCCTCTGGCCTGGGCCAGACCGAGTCCGCAGACATCACCACCCACATCCTGCAGCAAAGCCTCGGATTCACGCCCTGGTCGCGCCTGAGCCTCCAAGGGAGTTGGAGCTACGTATGGAGCCGGATCGAAACACCGGCCTCGGACCTCACACGCGCGCTGCTGGCCTCGCAAAACAACTACTGGATGGCCCAGCTCAACGCACTGTTCGTGGTGGACAACCGCACCGACCTGAATGCCGGTTGGTTCTACTACCGCTCCGACAATTTCGAGAACACCTGGGCCGACGGCCTGCCCCTGGGCGCCGGCGTGGAAGAGCACGGAATCACCGCCACCGCCACACGCCGCATCAGCCCGCACTTGCGTCTCACGCTGCGGTACGGCTACCTTCACCACCGCGATGAAACCTTCGGCCAGTCCCGCAACTACGAAGCCCACTGGATCGCCTCCAGCCTCCAATACCGCTTCTGAAACTGCGCCCGTCCGGGGCCGCATCCGGCACCCGGCGGCACGAACGTTCTTGCCCCCGGCCTGCACGGCAGGGTTGCTCGCCCTCCTGATCTGCGGCTGCCGCACCCCGCAACCGGCCGACACGGCCCTGGATCTGTTCAACGGCCGAGACCTCACCGGCTGGACCCACGTCCTTGAAGACCCCTCCGTGCCGAAAGAGGCCGTCTGGTCCGTGCAGGACGGCATCCTCGTCTGCCTCGGCAAGCCCACCGGTTTCCTCCAAACCACCCAGCGATTCACCAACTTCCGGCTCTTCGTCGAATATCGTTGGCCCCCGGGCAAGGAACCCTCCAACAGCGGCATCCTCACCCGCATCCAGCCGCCGCCGCGCCCACTGCCGCGCTGCATCGAGGTCCAACTCCGCCACGGCAACGCCGGGGACGTCATCGGCCTGCAGGGCATGCGCATCGGCGCCGGTCAATTGCGTTTCTTCGAAGGGCGCAGCCCGGCCGTGGGCGAGATCAGCGGCGTGCGCAAACTGGTGGACGCGGAGAACCCGCCCGGACAATGGAACCAGGTGGAAATCCTGGCCAAGGACGATGAATACACCGTCTGGATCAACGGCCAGTTGGTCAATCACGTCCGTTGCGTGACCCGCGCCGCCGGCCCCATCGGCCTCCAATCCGAAGGAGGCGAGATTCACTTCCGCCGCGTGCGGCTGATTCCCCTGCCCTCGGCAATTCCCATTCGCTGAAAACCAGCCAACGCCGGCCCACGCCACCCCATCGCCCACGGCGCCAGGGCATGACCCTCCCATTCCCCGGCATGCCCGCCCGTGCCACGACTTGTATTCGCCAAGGAAACCTCCGCCACCCACGGCCCGGCCTGATCGCCTGACCTCTTTCGGACCCGGGCAAGGGCTGCGCCAGGTCAGGTGTGGCCTCCGAGGAAATACCGGCAGCCTGCCGCAGAAACCGGCGGACACAAACCCCACCCACCCAGGCGCCCCCAAAGGACGTTTGTATGGGCAGGAACACCTCCGCCCCCAAGCGACCCGGCAGGCGCGTTCGGTTCACCTCCCTTCAGGGTCGGTTGCAGTCCGGACAACCCTCCTCATCGCGGTGCGCTGGTCGATGCCAGCCCCGCAAAGCACCCCATGCCTCCGGGCCATTGCGGGCTGTTGCGACTCAGGATCCCCTGCTTCAGAAAAGTTGCACTTGGCCGCGATTGAAAAGCCCGCTTTGCCACGGCCGGGTTTCACATCGCTGAGCCTTTGTTGCGGCTGGACCGGCCGGTTTCACGGGCAATCCCGCTTCGGACGACTTGACACGGATTGGTATTTATGTCAGAAAGCGGCGGCTTTGTCTTTTGTTCGGGATTTATGTCCATTCGAAGGGACGAATGCAATTGACCGTCAAAGACGTGGCCCGGTTGTTGGGCACCTCCGAAAAGAGCGTGTATCGGTGGATGCGCGAACGCGGGCTACCGGCGCACCGGGTGGGCGGCCAGTTCCGGTTCAACCGGGCGGAGTTGATCGAATGGGCAACCGCTCAAAAGGTGAACGTGTCGCCCCAAATCTTTGAGGAACCGGAAGCGGCCGGGCCGCTGCCCACGCTGGCCGACGCCCTCGAGACAGGCGGCGTGTTCTACCGCATCACCGGTGCGAACAAGGAGGCCGTCCTGGCCAGCGTGGTCGAGTACCTGCGTCTGCCCGAGGGGGCCGACCGCCGGCTGTTGTTGCAGATGCTCATCGCCCGGGAAAAGCTTGCCTCCACGGCCATCGGGGACGGCATAGCCCTTCCGCACCCGCGACACCCGATTGTGTTCCACATGGACCGCCCCCTGATCACGCTCTGTTTTCTGGAAAGGCCGGTGGATTTTGGTGCTCTGGACGGCAAACCTGTGCATGCGGTCTTCACGCTCGTGAGCCCCACCGTCCGTGGCCACCTGCACCTGCTCTCCCGACTGGCGTTCGCGTTGAAGGACGAATCGTTCAAGCAACTCATCCAAGAGCAGGCCGGACGGGAACAAATCCTGGCCGCCGCACGGGAGCTGAGCCGGCGTTTCGATGGGGTCTCACCCAACGATGCGCAATCTTGAGGAGAAGAAACGTCATGGAATGGCTCCTACTGGCTTTTTTCCTTTGGATGGGCTCGGGCTCGGCCGCCTGGCTGTTGTCCCGCTGGCGCGCCCTGAGCTCGCACATTGCAGCGGCGGGAACGGTCATTGCCGCGACCCTGGCGGCCCTGCCCGCCCTGCGCGTGCTGGCCGCCGGCGATGCACTGAGTTTCGTGCGGCCGTGGTCGGTGCCGTTTGGGGAGTTCGCACTGCGGCTGGATGCGTTGTCGGCGTGGTTTGTTCTGGTGATTGTGCTGGTGTCGGCGTTGTCAGCGGTCTATGGGGTGCAATACCTGGCTTCGACGCCGACCGGCAAATCGCTCGGGCCGTCGTGGTTCTTCTTCAATCTGCTGGTCGCCAGCATGGTCCTGGTGGTCGTGGCGGCAAACGCGGTGTTGTTCCTCGTGGCGTGGGAGGTGATGGCGCTGGCGTCGTTTTTCCTGGTGACGTTCGAGGACGAGAAGGAGGCGGTGCGCGAAGCGGGCTGGGTATATCTGGTGGCCACGCACCTGGGCGCGGCGTTTCTGCTGGCGTTCTTCCTGATCACCGCGCGCGAGACGGGCACGATGGATTTCGCGCGCTGGGCGGAGGCGGGGATTCATTCGCCGCAACTGGCGGGGGTGTTGTTCGTGCTGGCGCTGGTCGGGTTCGGGTCGAAGGCCGGCTTCATGCCGTTGCACGTGTGGCTGCCCGAAGCGCATCCGGCGGCGCCGAGTCACGTGTCGGCGTTGATGTCGGGCGTGATGATCAAGACCGGCATCTATGGCCTGTTGCGCGCGCTGACCTTTCTGGGCACGCCACCGGTGTGGTGGGGTTGGGTGCTGGTCGGCGTGGGGCTCAGCTCGGGCATCCTGGGCGTCTTGTTCGCACTGGCGCAGCGCGATCTGAAACGGCTGCTGGCATACAGCAGCGTGGAGAATCTGGGGATCATCACGCTCGGGCTGGGCGTGGGGCTGCTGGGTGTCAGCCTCGATCTGCCGGCGCTGATGGTGCTCGGGTTAGGCGGCGGGCTGTTGCACGTGCTGAACCACGCGTTGTTCAAGAGCCTGCTGTTCATGGGCGCGGGCAGCGTCCTGCACGCCACCGGCACGCGCGATCTCGAGCACCTCGGCGGGCTGCTCAAAAAAATGCCGTGGACGGGCGTGACGTTCGTCATCGGCGCGGCGGCGATTTGCGGACTGCCGCCGTTCAATGGGTTCGTCAGCGAGCTGCTGGTTTACCTGGGCGCGTTCCATGGCGGCAACGCGGCGGCGCAGGCGGCGTTCCCCGGCTGGCTGGTGATCGGCGGCCTGGCATTGATCGGCGGACTGGCGACGGCGTGTTTCACCAGGGCGTTCGGCATCGTCTTCCTCGGTGAACCGCGCACGGAACACGCGGGGCACGCGCACGAATGCGGCCCTTCGATGCGCTGGCCGATGGTGTTGCTGGCCGCGGCTTGTCTGGCGGTGGGCTTGGGTGCGCCGGTGGTGTTGCGCGGTGTGGCGCCGGCGATTGGCGCGTTGACGGGATTGAACGCGGAGCAAGTGGCGACGCCGTTGACGCGGGCGGGCGGTTGGCTGCAACCGGTGACCGTCGTGGCGTTGATCCTCATCGCGCTGGCGATCGGGTTGACCGCGCTGCGCCGGCGATTGCTGGCCGGACGCGAGGTGGGCGAAGCCGGCACGTGGGATTGCGGTTACACGCGGCCCACGGCGCGGATGCAATACACGGCGTCGTCGTTCGCCCGGCCGTTGACGTCCTTGTTCGCGCCGCTGTTGCGCACGCACGAACACGCGCACGCCCCGGAAGGGTTGTTCCCGAAGCACGGAAGCCTTGCCACGCACACGGAGGATGTCTTCCAGGAAGGTTTTTACGCGCCGCTGTTCCGCGCGGTGCGGTCGGGCCTGGGCCGGTTGCGTCGGCTGCAACAGGGAACGGTGCAGCTTTACATCCTTTACCTCGCGCTGGCATTGCTGGCGCTGCTGATCTGGAAACTGCGATGAGCCCGCTTTCGATTCTTTCCCCGATCCTGGCGCTGGGGCTGTCGCCGCTGTTGTTGGGCGTG
Organism: Limisphaera sp. 4302-co; assembly: GCF_049537155.1. Lineage (NCBI taxonomy): Bacteria > Pseudomonadati > Verrucomicrobiota > Verrucomicrobiia > Limisphaerales > Limisphaeraceae > Limisphaera > Limisphaera sp. 4302-co. Next base: position 39,986 of record NZ_JBMVQZ010000002.1, on the reverse strand, counting down.
ATCAATCGCACCAAGGCGGTGTTCGCCGGGCGCAAGGGCACGCCGCTGCTGCAGGCCTATTACGATCTCTGGAAGCTGTTGCGCAAGGGCGCGGTCTACAGCCGCACGACGTCGTGGATGTTTCGCGCCGGACCGATCATCGGACTGGCGGCGGTGTTGACGGCGGCCCTGCTGGTGCCGCTGGGCAACGTGCGCGCGCCGCTGGCGTTTGCCGGCGACCTGATCCTGTTCGTCTACCTGCTCGGGCTGATGCGGTTCGTCACGGTGCTGGCCGCGCTGGACACTGGCTCGGCGTTCGAGGGCATGGGCGCGAGCCGCGAGGTGTGGGTGTCGGCGCTGGCCGAGCCGGCGTTGCTCCTGGGGCTGGCGGTGATCGCGCGGCTGACGCACAGCCTGTCGTTGAGCGAGATGTTCGCCGGGCTGCGCGTGGCGCACTGGCTGCAAATCGGCCCGGCGCTGGCGCTGGTGCTGGCCGCGTGGATCGTGGTGGTGCTGGCCGAGAACGCGCGCATCCCAGTGGACGATCCCAACACGCACCTCGAGCTGACGATGATCCACGAAGTGATGGTGCTGGATCACAGCGGGCCGGACCTGGCGTTCATCGAATACGGCGCGGCGCTGAAGTTTTGGGTGCTGGGGACGCTGGTGGTGAACACGCTGTTGCCCGTGGGCGGCGGGCACGCGGGCCCGAGCCTGGTGGTGGCGGTGGGTGGGTTGTTCGGCCTGGCGGTGTTCGTGGGCGTGGTGGAATCGGTCATGGCCCGGCTGCGGCTGGTGGTGCTGCCGCAGCTGTTGGTGGGCGCGGGCGCGCTGGCGGCGGTGGCGTTGATTCTGGTGATGAGGTAGGGCGATGAATCTCGATTTGATCCTGGTGCTGGTGATTCTCATGAACCTGCGCGTGCTGGCGTCGGGCCGGCTGGGCGCGGCGATCCGCATCGTGGCGTTGCAGGGCGTGTTGGTGGGGTTGGTGCCGTTGCTGGCGCCGGGGCACGCGCCGGGCTGGCGCGCGGCGAGCCTGGCGGCCGGCAGCGCGGTGTTGAAGGGCGGCGTGTTTCCGTGGTTGTTGTTCCGCGCCCTGCGCGAGGCGGAGATCGACAGGGAAATGCAACCTTTTGTCGGTTACGTGGCTTCCAGCCTCGCCGGCGTGGCGGCCCTGGCGGTGTCCTTCTTCCTGGGAACCCGATTGCCGGCTCCGGCTGTGGAGACGGCCGAATTGCTCGTCCCAACGGCATTGTTCTCGATCCTGACGGGCTTGTTTCTCCTGGTGGCGCGGCGACGGGCGGTGACCCAGGTGCTGGGTTTCATCATCCTTGAAAACGGTGTGTTCGTGTTCGGCACGGGCGTGATGCCCGGGACTTCCCTGCTGGTGGAGGTGGGGGTCCTGCTCGACCTGTTCGTGGCGGTTTTCATCATGGGCATCATGCTGTTTCACATCCGCCGGGAGTTCGATCATCTCGATGCGGATCGGCTCAGCACCCTGCGGGACGTGTGACATATGATCACCGGGACACTGCTGATTCTTCCCTGGTTGGCGGGACTGCTGGCCTTCGCCCTTCGGCCTGCCGGCCTGCGCAGGGCTCTGCTGGTCGGCACGGCGCTCGCCCATCTCGGGCTGACTGGCTCCCTGTGGTGCCGGCGGCCGTCGGTGGGGGGCACCGGCTGGTTCGGCCCGGATGGGCCGGGGCTGTTGTTCCTGGGCATCACGAGCGGGCTGTTTCTGGCGGCCTCCGTTTACGCCCTCGGCTACCTGGCACGCGAAGCCCGCGTCACCCACCGGGATTTCGAGGAGGGATTCCTGTTCCAAAACGAACCGGAAAGGGTCTTTGTGGGCTGCCTGCTGTGTTTCCTGGGAGCCATGACATTGGTGTGCCTGAGCCGGGAGCTGGGGCTGCTGTGGGTGGCGGTGGAGGCGACCACGCTGGCCAGCGCGCCCTTGATCTATTTTCATCGTCACCACCGCTCGCTCGAAGCCACTTGGAAATATCTGTTGGTCTGCTCGGTCGGCATCGCGCTGGCCTTGCTCGGGAACTTCTTCCTCGGGATGGCGGCGGCCCGGGCGGGGTCGAACGGCCAACCCGTGCCGCTGTCGCTCGACGCACTGCTCGTGGCCGCGCCCGGGCTGCAGATGCCCTGGCTGAAGGCGGCGTTCATTCTGTTGCTCATCGGCTACGGCACAAAGATGGGTCTCGCGCCGATGCACACCTGGTTGCCGGATGCTCACAGTGAATCCCCTTCGGTGGTGTCCGCCCTGCTGTCCGGGGCGGTGCTGAATTGTGCCTTCCTGGGAATCCTCCGCGCCTACCAGGTCTGCGCGGCAGCGGGGCAGGGGGAATTCGCCCGCGAGTTGTTGATTCTGTTTGGACTGCTCTCCATGGGTGTGGCGGCGGTGTTCATCCTGGGCCAGACCGACTACAAACGGCTGCTGGCCTACTCGAGCGTCGAGCACATGGGGATCCTTGCCCTGGGCGTCGGCCTGGGCGGTGCGGGCGCATTCGGCTCGGCCTGGCACGCCATCAACCATTCGCTGACGAAGGCCGCGCTGTTCCTCGTGGCGGGCAACATCCTCACGGTCTATCAAACCAAGTCCATCCACGACGTGCGCGGCGTGTCGCATGCGTTGCCATGGACGGGCGCACTGTGGACGGCCGGTTTGCTGGCCGTCACCGGCACACCGCCGTTCGGATCGTTCCACAGCGAACTGCTGATTCTCAAGGCGGCCCTGGACGGTCATCAGGGGTGGATTGCCGGGTTGTATCTCGCTTTGCTGGGTCTGATTTTTGTGGGCATGGCCACCGCCTTCCTGCGCATGGCGCAGGGCCGGACCCCGGGAGGGTTGGAGGTCCAACGGCTGCAGTACCTCGGTCTGGCCCAGGCACCACCGGCGGTGCTCCTCCTGCTGGTGCTGGCGCTGGGCGTGCATCTGCCCGAGGGCCTGCGCCTGTGGCTGCAGGAGGTGGCCCACGCATGGGGAGGCGCATGAGCACGGCTCAAAAGAGACTCTGTTTTCCCAATGCGCGGCAGCTCGGACAGGGCGAGATACCCGTGCTGCCGCTGGAAGCGTTCCGCAGGGAGGTCACCGCGGCAGTGGAACGCGGTGCGCGGGTGGCTGCGTTGTTCGCCCGGCCGCACGGTGCAGAAGGAATCCGCCTTCATGCCGTCCTGGCCGACGGCGCCCGGGGTCTGCTTTCGTGGTGCGCAGCCGACGTGGGCGATCGGTATCCCGCGCTCACGCCGGACTGCCCGCAGGTCCATTGGTTCGAACGGGAGATTGCCGAGCAATGGGGCGTCCTCCCGGTGGGACATCCCTGGCTCAAACCGATTCGATTCCACCGCGCTTATCGCGACGGCAAGGACGCCTGGAGCCGGCCGCCCCAAGCGCCCATCGAGCCGGGCGTCACCGATTTCTTCCGAGTGGAAGGAGACGAAGTGCACGAGGTCGCCGTGGGCCCCGTGCACGCAGGCATCATCGAGCCGGGGCATTTCCGCTTTCAATGCCACGGCGAACGCGTCTTGCACCTGGAGATTTCGCTGGGCTTTCAGCATCGCGGCGTGGAGCGGGCGCTGATCGGCGGGCCGAACAAGCGTACCGTGCCCTGCATGGAGACGCTGGCCGGCGACACCACCATCGGCCACACGCTCGCTTACGCGCAGGCCATCGAATCGCTGGCCGGCTGCAAGGTGCCCGCGCGGGCGCAGGCGCTGCGGGCCATTGCGCTCGAGCTGGAACGGCTGGCCAACCACACCGGCGACCTCGGCGCATTGGCGGGCGACGTGGGATTCCTGCCAACGGCCAGTTATTGCGGCCGGATCCGCGGCGATTTCCTGAACCTCACCGCGCTGATTTGCGGCAACCGGTTCGGACGGGGCCTGGTGCGGCCGGGCGGCGTGGCCTTCGACCTCGACGCCGATCGCGTGAAGGAATTCCAGCAGCGGCTGGACCAGGCTTATGCCGACGCGGCCAACGCCATCGAGCTGTTGTGGAACACGTCGTCGGTGCGCGCTCGATTCGAAAACGCCGGGCCGGTGTCGCGCCAGACCGCGTTGGATCTCGGACTGGTGGGCGTGGCGGCGCGGGCCTGCGGCCTCGAGCGCGACGTGCGTCACGAGTTTCCGCACGGCATGTATCAGTTCGCGCAGATCCCGGTCTCGACCTTCCCGACCGGCAACGTGTTCGCTCGGGCGTATGTGCGATGGTTGGAGATTCAACGGAGCGTCAGCTTCATCCGCGAACAACTCCGAGCCCTCCCCGATGGCCCCCTTTGCACGGACGTAGGCCCGCTGAGTCCCCACGCCGCCGTCGTATCGCTCACCGAAGGTTGGCGCGGCGAGATCTGCCACGTGGCGATGACCGATGCAGGCGGCCGATTCGCACTCTACAAGATCGTGGACCCCTCCTTCCACAACTGGGCCGGCCTGGCCATGGCTCTGCGCGATCAGCAGATTTCGGATTTTCCACTGTGCAACAAGAGCTTCAATCTCAGCTACTGCGGCCATGACCTCTGAGATTCCCATCCTCAACATCGTTGCGGCCCGGCTGCGCCAGGGGCACCGGACCATCCGCTACCCCGACGCGCCGCCGACATTGCCGGACCGGTTCCGGGGACGGCCGACCCTGGATCCGTCAAAATGCCCTCCGGATTGCCGCCTCTGTGCCGAGGTCTGTCCCACGGATGCAATCCGGTTCGAGAACGGGCAGCCACGGGTGGACCTCGGCCGCTGCCTCTTCTGCCCCGAATGCGAGCGTGCCTGCCCCGGGGAAGCCATCCGCTTCACCCCGGAACACCGCCTGGCCGCGCGAGCCCGTGAAGACCTTTTCCTGACCGGGAAGGAGTTCAAGCTCGCCAAAGCCCTTGACGAAGAATCGCGCCGCCTTTTCGGGCGGTCGCTCAAGCTCCGCCAGGTCAGTGCCGGCGGTTGCAATGCTTGCGAAGCGGACGTCAACGTGTTGAACACGGTGGTGTTCGACCTGGGCCGGTTTGGCATCCAGTTCGTGGCCTCGCCCCGTCACGCCGACGGCCTCCTGATCACAGGACCCGTCACCGCAAACATGAAAGCCGCCCTGCTCAAGACCTACGAGGCGGTGCCGCACCCGAAGTTGGTCATCGCCGTCGGTGCCTGCGCCATCAGCGGCGGACCCTTCGTGGATCATCCCGAGCAGCACAACGGCGTCACCGGACTTCTGAAAGTGGACCTGTACATCCCCGGGTGCCCGCCCCATCCGGTCACCATTCTGGACGGGTTGCTGCGGTTGCTGGGCCGGTTGCACGAACCGCACGCAGCCTCCTGAGCGTTGACCGATCGGACGCCGCGCCCGACACTGGAGGACGTTGCCATGCCGCATCGCACCCTGTCGCTCCACGAAGCGGCCGAACTCCTGCACGTGCCCGTGCCGGAACTCGAACGGCTCGTGAAGAAGCAGCTCATCCCGTTCGAGCGCCGGGCCGGTCGCGTGGTCTTCCGCAAGGCCGACCTCGAAAACTGGGCCTCGCAACGCATCCTCCGGGGCGATCCCGGCGAGTTGTCCCGCTTCCATCCCATGCGGCCCGACACCCTGGGCGCGCAACAGCCCATGCTGCGCGGCCTGATCCGACCCGAGTGGGTGGAGCCGGCGCTTGCCGCGCGTACACGCCCCTCCGTCATCCGCGAGATGGTGGCCGTGGCGGCGCGGACCGGTTGGGTTCACGACCCCGCCGAGCTGATCCAAACCCTCGAGGCCCGGGAAGAACTCTGTCCCACGGCCGTACCCGGCGGGGTGGCCTTTCTTCATCCGCGCGTGCAACAACCCTGGCGATTCGAACGTTCCTTCGTCGCTCTGGGCCGGGTCGAGCACCCGATCTACTTTGGTGCCCCGGATCAGGAACCCACGCGCTTGTTTTTCCTGCTTTGTTGCCTCGACGACGCCTCACACCTGCGCTTGCTGGCACGGCTCTGTCTGCTGGCCCAACGGACGGCCATGATCCAGGTGCTGTTGGCCGCTGCGGATGCCGAGGCCATGTGTGAAGCCGTCCTGGCAGCGGAGGAGGAAGCCCTCGGTTGATCCGCGCGCCGCGTCGGGTTCCCCCGGGACCCCGTTTCTCCCATCCTCCTTTGCGAAGCCTTATCGACCTCCTGCTCCGGCCGGTCTGTCACCGGACGCGGCAGGTGGCACGCGCCACACCAGATCCTCGGGCCACCGGCTGCCCTTGGCGACCTCGCTCTGCCCGCCATCGTCCCGGCGGTCCGGCCCGATGGAGTACAGCACGAACGCTTGCGGGCCCGTCCGACTGTAGCGCAGGGGTTTCCCGTCGAACGGATCGCGTGCCCACGAAGCCCCGCCGGCGACAGACTGGAGATCCGCCGGGAATTCCCCCCGCTCGACGCGGTACTGCTCCAGAACAGCCGCGGTACAGCACTCGCGAGCCACCGCCTGCGCAGTAACGATTCTCCGGACGATGTTGAAAACCGGCGGTGCCCAGATCCGGACCACGAAGTTGTAGGGCCCGGCCACGCCATGAGGTTCCACCTGCCTTTGCAACCGCTCCAAAGCCTCCCAGTCCGGCACCAAAGGATCGGCGGCCGGCACCGACGCAATCACCGCGGAATAAAACCGGCTCAACCGCACCATGTTCTGCCGGTACCAGCCCGATGGAACCCAACGTGCCAGTTCAACCAAGAGGGAAGGGTCCGAACCTTCGAAGATGGGAGTTCCCGCCACCAGACCCCGGTTGCGACGAACCTGTTCGATGCTGCTCAGTTCGAGGACCCGTTCCCCTCGCAGGGCCCGATGCAACGGCAGAATGAAATCCGACCGCTCCATCTCCTTCCGGACCGCCTGCCACTTCGCGACGTCCCACGCCCGAAGTGCCATGGCCTCCCACGGGATCTGAACGGTCATCAAATGCGCCGCCACCCGTGCCATCTGACTCACAAGGATCGGCTCCTCCTCCAGCGCCGCAACCAGACGCCGGGCCGTCTGCCAGTCCCTGTAGGCCTCGTCCGCGCGGCCCAATCGCAAATAACTCACGCCCCGCAACACCAGCGCGGTCACGTGAGAGCGAAGCAGATAGAGGTGAGGCAGCAACGCATCGGCGTTGTCCTCGTACCGGACGGGGAACCGTGCACGGGGCCGGCGCGCGGCTTCTTCGATCTGGCGAAACTGCTCCTCATAGAGGGAGAGCGCCGCCAGGACCTGTGCAGCCGCCGGGCTTCCCTCCGGCGCACCCGGAAACGGGCGTTCCACCTGGTCGGGCTGTTCAGGGTTCCGGAAATGCGCCGCCCACGCCTCCAGATCCACGAGCCTGCCCTGCATCCATGGTCTGATGTCCGGCAGACGGGAGCCGTAACCCCGCGGTGCCAACTCAATCACGACGCGGCGCTGAACGGCGTGCATGGCATCGAGCCGGTTGCTCACCCCCGGCTCAGCAAGCTCCCCATACAAGGCATCGAACATTTGCGCGTAAATCGGCGCAGCAGCCAGGTTCTCCTCCGGCTGGGGCGCGGCTGACAGCAGGTCCTTCCAGGTGAGCGGTTCACCGGACTGCCGCAGCCGGGCCTCCTCGGCCTTCCACGCACGCCATCCGCGATAGTTCTCCACCGCGTAAAACAGCACGAGACCGGAAACGACAACGAGAACCGCCCACAACAGCAGTCGCGTCCATTGTGCCCCGCCGGTACCGGCGTGGGCATCGCCCGCCGGGGCCGCTGAACCGATATGCATGTCTCGTTTCATGTTCACGGCAGCACCTCACGCAAGGAGGGAACGGCTTGACACCACGTGGTGCCGGTGCGCCCGCCCGGACAACGGCCTCACCGGGTCGGTCTGCCAGTCCGCATCGTCACCGGAAGCGTCCCATCGGCTGACCGATACATCGTGAAGGTCGAACTCCAGCAAGCGCCTTAGTTCGGCCCGCTCCCGGGCCGCCCCCACGGGGGCGGATGATTTCCCAGCCACGGCCGAGGCCAGCACGCCGTGACGGCTGTCCCACGCCACCCAGCCCTGCAACAGCGCGGCCATCAACCAGGTGACAGCCAGCCCCAGCCGGAGCCTCCGCGGCATGCCGAACCACTGCCCCCACCAGCCGGCAACCGCGGCGCTGAAGACCCGCACCGACGACCGACGCCGCCGATCGAGCGAAAGCAACAGCCCGGCACGCACGGCATCCAGCCGCGGCGTGGCGTCCCGATGGCGTTCCAGCAAAAGTTCACGTACGCTTTTCATCCTTTCTCTCGACCTCCCATCCTGGCTCCCCGCATTCGGCCCGAAGCCGGCGGCGCGCGTGGTGGAGCCGGCTTTTCACCGTGCCCACAGGGACCTCAAGAATTCGCGCAATGTCTTCGAGGGAAAAATCCTCCAGGCAATGAAGCACCAGCACCGCCCGCTGACTCTCCGGCAGACCCGCCAGCGCCCGGAAAAACCGCTCTTCGTCCTCGCGCCGGATCAGCCATTCATCGGGCGAAGGTCCCGGATCGGGCGCAGCGGTGAGATCGCATCCAACCTCCTCCTCCGAAGGGTCCGGCCCCTCCGGATGGTGGCCCCGGCGGCGCAGCAGGTCCGCACAACGCTGGCGTGCAATGCCAAAGAGCCACGGCCCAACCCTTTCGGGATCCCGAAGCCGGTCCACGTACCGGACGGCCCGCGCGAAGGTTTCCTGCACAACGTCCAGGGCGTCCTCTTCGCTCCGGACCAGCTCCCGCACCCACACGAACAACGGCAACTGGTATCGGCGGAACAACCGATCCCAAACGGCCGCGTCGCCCCGGCAGGCGCGTTCCCATTGCTCGCGCGTCCAGTGGCCGTTTTCTTGCATGGCCACCAGTAGGAACGCACACGGGGTGCAAAGGTTCAACCCCCCGCAGGACAGCCGCATGGCACCCCCCACGATGTCGCCCCGCCGGCAAACGGCCTGCCCGATCGCGACGCGAATCGGACTGCGCCCGGGTTCACACGGAGCGCCGGTTCAAGCGCGGCCGGGGGAGACTTAAGCCCGTACGTCCAGCCCGCCACTGCACGAGGCACGCCACTTCTGCCCCATCACACCATGACGTGCAGAGAACAGGAAAACCGGGGACCATCGTTGGCAACTCGGGGGGCGCAGCCCACCACACCGGCAGGGATGAAGATCATCCACAGCGGCGCTTCAACGGCGTGCGGTATTCCTCAGCCCGCTGCGGACCGGCAGCGGCGGTCGAGCCAGCGCCGGAGTCGGTGGAGCCCTTTTTGAAGCGACTCGACCCCGCGTGCGGAGAGTCCCTCGCCCAGAGCGAAATCCTCGCCCGGCAGCTCCAGCAACCACGCCGGGGGCACCCGGCCGTACAGCGCGCCCGCCAGACCGAGAATGCTCTCGGGCGCGCAATCGTGCGAACCGACCGTGGCGGCGGTGTTCGGACGCAGGCGCCGCAGTCGCACGGACCCGATGCCCGGCAGGGCGGCATCCACAAACACCACGGCCGCCGCCCGACTGACCGGTTCGGCCAGCTCGGGTGTGAGCTGGTGACAGGCGCGCACCTCCACGCCGGCCGGACTTTCGGCGGCCAGTGCCTCGGCCAGCGCCACACCGAGTCCGTCGTCCCGGCGGAGGGTGTTGCCGTAACCAAGGATCAGCACCGGTCCCTCCGGCTGGGTCTCAGGCCGCCGGAACGCTTCAGTCGCGCCGCAGTTCCTGGAGAAGCCGGCCATCCGGACCGAGGATCCGCACCACCATCGGCATGCGCCCCACTGCATGCGTGGAGCAGCTCAGACAAGGGTCGTAACACCGGATGCCGTGTTCGATCCGGTTCAGCACGCTCTCCGGCACGGGCACGCCCCGCACGTAGTGACGGGCGATCTGGGCCACCGTCCGATTCATGGCCAGGTTGTTCTGCCCGGTGGCGATGATCAGGTTGACCCGGCGCAGCAAACCGTGCCGATCCACCGTGTAATCGTGGAAAAGGGTGCCGCGCGGGGCCTCGCTCACCCCCACGCCGCGCAAACTGTTGATGCCGGCGTCGGCCCGCAGCTCGTCACTCAACAGGTCCGGATCGTCCAGCAAACGCTCGATCCGTTCCACGCACGCCAGGATCTCGATCAGCCGCGCATAGTGATAGAGGAACGAGGAATTGACCGCCCCGCGCCCCAGCTTCTTGAAATACTGGAGTTCCGCATCCGCCAGGGGCGTCCCCATCCGGTGCGCCACGTTCAACCGCGCCAGCGGACCCACCCGGTACATTCCCTCCGGCAACCCCAGCGGCTTGTAGAACGGCGATTTGAGGTAGGAACTCGACTGGACCGCCTCCCCGATCACCTCGTCGTAATGCTGCGGATCCACCGCATCGGCCAGCACATTGCCGCTGCCATCCACAAACCGCAAACGGCCGCCATAATGTTCCCACGTGCCGTCCTCGGCAACCAGGCTCATGAACAGCGAGGGAAAATTCCCGTAAATCTGAACCTCGCGCCCGTGGGTCTTGAGGGTTTTCTTGAACAGATCAATGGCCGTGAGCACGGTGCTGCGGGCTTCCGGAATCCAGCCACGCAACCGGTCGCGTCCCTCGGCCGTCAGGGCGTTGCGCACGCCGCCGGGCACCGCCCAGGAGGGATGGATCTTGCGCCCGCCCAGCCGTTCGATCACCTCCTGACCGAACTGGCGCAGCCGGATGCCCGCCCGTGCCAGATCCGGCTGCGCCGCGATCAACCCAAACACGTTCCGTTGCTCGGGTGGACTGTCCCAGCCCAGCACGAAATCGGGCGCGCTCAGATGAAAGAAACTCAGGGCATGACTCTGGATGATCTGCCCCATGTTCATCAGCCGGCGGAGTTTCTCCGCCGCCGGCGGGATGTCCACCGCCATGATGGCATCGCCAGCCTTGGCCGAGGCCAGCAGATGACTCACCGGACAGATCCCGCAAACCCGGGCAGTCAGGCCCGGCATCTCGGAGAACGGCCGGCCTTCGCAGAACTTTTCAAACCCGCGAAACTCGACCACGTGAAACTCGGCGTCGGCCACGTTGCCGGCCTCGTCCAGGTGCAGACTGATCTTGGCGTGGCCTTCGATACGGGTGACCGGATCAATGACAATGCGTTGGGCCATGGTGTCTCGTCAAAAGGCTCGCACTCGCCGCGGCCGCGCGCCGCGGCGCGCCGTCCGGTAAAACGCTCGGGAACGGTTTCCGGACATGTCGCGCAGCTCCTCCATTCAACCAAACTTCAGTTGCGGCCCCTCCAGCACCGGCGGCCGCCCCTCCAACAGCGCCGTAAGCACGGCACGAATCCGATCGGCCGGAGGCGGGCACCCGGGCAGGTAATGCTCCACGGGCACCACCTCGTGCACGGGCATCACCCGCGGCAGCAACGGCGGCACAATGCCCTCCTCCCGCGGGATGCCCGGATTTTCCTGCGCGCATTCCACATAGGCCCGCTGCAGCACCAGCTCGGCATTGCGCGGGCCGAGCTGATTGCGGATGGCGGTGACGTTGCCGGTCACGGCGCAATCCCCGAAGCTCACCAGCACCTTCGTGCAGCGGCGGATCCGGGCCAGCAGTTCCAGGTGATCCGTGTTGCACACGGCCCCCTCGATCAGGCACACGTCCACGCCCTCCGGATACTCCTTGTGATCCACCAGCGGGCTGTAGACCACTTCGACCCGCCGGGCCAGTTCCAGCAGGAACTCGTCCAGGTCGAGAAAGGACATGTGGCAGCCGGAACAGCCGCCCAGCCAGACAGTGGCCAGTTTTAGGCGATCCATTGTTTCTCCTCCCGCGCCGTCACAATGAACTCGAGTTTGTGCCGGTCATGCCGCATCTCGCCGGTCGCGACACCCTTGTAGTACAGGGCGCCGGTGGGACAGGCCATGACGCACTTGCCGCAGTTGGTGCAGGAATCCGACTCGCCCCAGGGCTGGTTCAGATCGGTGATGATCCGACAATCGGCGCCCCGACCGGCCACGTTCTTGGTGCCCGCCCCCTCGATGTGCCAGCACACCCGCACGCACCGCGTGCAGAGGATGCACCGGTTGTGGTCCATGCCGAACAACGGATGGCTCTGGTCCACCTCCAGCTGCGGATGCTGATAGGCGAAACGCACGTGGTCCATGCCGGCCTCGTAGGCCAGCGCCTGCAATTCGCAGTTGCCGTTCGACACACAGACCGCGCAGACGTGATTGCGCTCCGCAAACAACAGCTCCAGCGTCATCCGCCGGTACTTGCGCAGTCGCTCGGTGTCGCTCCACACCTCCATGCCCTCCGCCACCCTGGTGGTGCAGGCCGGCAGCAGCTTGTTCGATCCGGCCACCTCCACCAGGCAGAGCCGGCAGGCGCCCACGTCGTACACACCCTCCAGATGACACAACGTGGGGATGCGGATCCCGGCGTCCTGGGCCGCCTCCAGCACGGTGGCGCCCGCGGGCGCGCTCACCGGTTTGCCATCAATCGTCAGAGTGACTGCAGGCATCGCCTAAAACCTCCTTTCTCCTCAGCAACGGACCGCGGCGGCCGGGTGCAGCGGCTGCTCCGGTTTGAGCCGGCGCTCGTACTCGTGCCGGAAAAACCGGAGCGTGCTGAGCACGGGATTGGGCGCGGTCTGACCCAGCCCGCACAAGCTGGTGTGCTTGACCATGTCGCACAATTCCTCCAGCACGGCCAGATCCCGGGCCGTGGCCCTGCCCTCCAGAATCCGCGTCAGCAGGCCGTGCATCTGCACCGTGCCGGCGCGGCAGGGGATGCACTTCCCGCACGATTCGTCCTTGCAGAACTCCATGAAAAAACGCGCCACGTCCACCATGTCGGTGGTCTCGTCCATGACGATCATGCCGCCCGAGCCCATGATGGATCCCAGCCGCGTCAACGATTCGTAATCCACCTCCACGTCCATCAGCTCGGCCGGCACGCAACCACCGGAGGGCCCACCCGTCTGCACCGCCTTGATCTTCACACCTCCGGGGGCGCCGCCGCCCATTTCCTCCACAATCGTGCGAAGGGTCGTGCCCATGGGAACCTCGATCAGGCCGGTGTTCTTCACCTTTCCCGCCAGGGCAAAGACCTTGGTCCCCTTGCTCTTTTCCGTGCCGATGCCGGCAAACCATTCGGCGCCGTTGCGGATGATGGCCGGCACGTTGGCAAAGGTCTCCACGTTGTTGATCAGGGTCGGACACCCCCACAACCCGCTTTCGGCGGGGAAGGGCGGCCGCGGCCGGGGCGTGCCCCGCCGGCCTTCGATGGACGCCATCAGCGCCGTCTCTTCGCCGCAGACAAACGCGCCCGCGCCGATGCGCAGCTCCACGTTGAAGTTCAGCGGCGAGCCGAAGATCCCGCTGCCCAGGATCCCCAGCCGCCGCGCCTGCTCGATCGCCAGGCGCAGCCGTCGGATCGCCAACGGGTATTCAGCCCGCACGTAGATGAACCCCTGCTCGGCCCCCACCGCATAAGCCGCGATGGCCATGCCCTCCAGCACGCTGTGCGGATCGCTCTCCAGCACGCTGCGGTCCATGAACGCACCCGGATCACCCTCATCCGCGTTGCAAACCACGTACTTCTTCGGACCGGGTGACTTGGCCACCGTGCTCCATTTCAGGCCGGTGGGGAAACCGGCGCCGCCCCGGCCCCTCAGGCCGCTGGCCGTGATGGCCTCGATCACCTCGCGCGGTTCCATCTCGATCACCGCGTCGTGCAACGCCCGGTAACCGTCGGCCGCGATGTACGACTCGATGCGTTCCGGATCCACCACCCCGCTGTTGGCCAGGACAATGGGCAGTTGTTTGGTGAAAAAAGGATGCTGCAGATCCGCCTGCTCCAGCGCCGGCCGGCCGCCCCGGATCCGTTCCAACAACTGGCGCGCATTCTCCGGCGTGATCCTCTGGTACAGCTCGTTGGCGGGATCCACGTGCACCAGCGGCCCCTGGCAGCAAAGCCGCAGACAGCCCACACCGCGCACCTCGACCTGGTCCGACAACCCCAGCTCGTTCACCGCCTGTTCGAGCTGTTTCTTGACCTGGTCGCTGCCCGCCGAGAGGCACCCCGCGGCCGTGCAACAGCGCAGCGTGTACGGTTTCCGCGCGGCCAGTTCCTTCTCCTTAATGGCCAGAAGTTGGGTCAGATCCATGGTTCAACCAAGGTTGCAGGGTGGCAAGCACACTCTCCGGCGTCTGACGCGGGGCCACCTGACCGTCGTACACGACGGCAGGCGCGATCCCACAGGCCCCGATGCACCGGGCCGTCAGGACCGACACCTGCCCGTCCGGCGTCGTCTGGCCGGCCCGGATGCCGAGTTCCCGTTCCAAAGCCGCCAGAATCTTGTCCGCGCCCTTGACGTAACAGGCCGTCCCCATGCAGACCACGCAGGTGTGTTTGCCCGCCGGTTTGAGCTGGAAAAAGTGATAGAACGTGGCCACGCCGTATACCCGGCTCGGCGGCAGCCGGAGGCGATGCGCCACGTACAGCAGGAGATCATCGTCCAGATACCCGAACAGCTCCTGGCCCTTGTGCAGGATCTCGATCAGCGCGTCCTGGCGGTGCTGGTGCTTCTTCATGTGCGCATCCAGGATCTTGTAGCGCTTGTCCGCACCCACCCGCGCCAGCACATCCTGGATCCGCTTCCGTTTGGGCGTCGCTAACGTGGCAATCATGGTCACTCTTCCCGGGCCGACCCCACCCCTCCGGAGCCCGGCCTCTTACCACGCCAAAAGTTGTCGGAGAGGTCCGGAGAAGGCTTTGCGTGAATTGGTTTTCGCTGCACCAAGATTGTTCCAACGCCGGACGGTGGTCAACCCTCGCCGAATGGGCCCGGGGCGACGCTCCTCCCGCACGGGTCCACCGGGCGGCAGAGGGATCTTTGCCGACCGGTTCGGACGGTTTCCGACAAGACTTCGGCGGATTTTCGGCTATACTTCGCCCGTATGAGCGGCAGCAATCCGGTTCAACTGACGCGTGACGTGGAAGCCACCCTGGTGCCCGTGGGCACCAAGGTCACCCTCATGAAGGGCGAGCAGGCCTACATCACCCAGTCGCTGGGCGGCAGTTACACCGTGGTCGTGAACGGCAACATGTTCCGCATCGAAGGCAAGGACGCCGACGCACTGGGCCTGCCGGTCCAAACCCAGGTCGTCACCACCGGCAAACCCATGACCAGGGAAGAGGTCGAAAAGCAGGTCTGGGAGGTGCTGAAGACCTGTTACGACCCGGAAATCCCGGTCAACATCGTGGACCTCGGGCTGATTTACGACTGCGTGGTGACGCCCATCGAAGGCAAGGAAAACGCCTACCGCGTGGACGTGAAGATGACCCTCACAGCCCCCGGCTGCGGAATGGGCCCCATGATCGCCCAGGACGCCCAGAACAAGATCCTCTCCATCGAGGCCGTGGAGGAAGCCAACGTCGAGGTGGTCTGGGACCCGCCGTGGAACCAGTCCATGCTGTCCGAGGCCGCCAAGCTCCAGTTGGGCCTCATGTGAAGGCACGACCACCGTTACGGACCATGGGCATGGAAACGGCAACGGACGCGGCGGTCACGGGCCGGGAGAGGGCGGAGCTGCCGGGCGCGGGTGCGTCCGCTCCGCCGGACTGGCAGCGGTTGCGGGACGATTTCCCCATCCTGCACCAGACGGTGCACGGCAAGCCGTTGATCTATTTCGACAACGCCGCCACCAGTCAGAAGCCGCGCGTGGTGATCGAGACCCTGCGCCGCTATTACGAACGGGACAACGCCAACGTCCACCGCGGCATCCACGAACTCAGCAACCGGGCCACCCGGGCCTACGAAGGCGCACGCGAACGCGTCGCACGCTTCCTCAACGCGCGCAACGCCGAGGAAATCGTTTTCACCCGGGGCACCACCGAAGGGATCAATCTCGTGGCCCAGACCTGGGGCCTGCAAAACCTCGGCCCCGGCGATGTCATCCTGCTGACCGAGCTGGAACATCACAGCAACCTGGTGCCCTGGCAGTTGCTGGCCCGCCGGGTCGGCGCCAGACTGGCATTCGTGCCCGTTACCGGGGACGAAGGCACCGTGGATGCGCGCCGCCTGGAGGAGCTGCTGGCACCGCCGGTGAAACTCTTCGCCATGGTGCACGTCTCCAATTCGATCGGTGTGGTGAATCCCGTGGCGGAATGGTGCGCGCGAGCACGCTCCAAGGGGATCGTCACCCTGGTGGACGGCGCCCAAAGCGCGGGGCACATGCCCGTGGACGTCCAGGCACTGGGCTGCGACTTCTTCGTCTTCTCCGGTCACAAGACCTGCGGCCCCACCGGGGTGGGCGTCCTGTACGGCCGACACGAACTGCTCCAACAAATGCCCCCGTGGCAGGGCGGTGGCGAAATGATCCTTTCGGTCGATTTTCAACACACCACCTTCAAGGCCCCACCCCACCGATTCGAGGCCGGCACACCCGACATATCCGGCCCCATCGCGCTCCACGCGGCATTGGACTACCTCGACGCCGTGGGCCGGGCCCGCATCTGGCAGCACGACCAGGAACTGGCCCAGTACGCCTACGATCAGCTGGCCACCATCCCCGGCATCCGCCTGTTCGGTCCCAAACGCGGCCGGGCCGGCCTCGTCAGTTTCCTCCTGCACGACGTCCATGCCCACGATGTGGTCACGCTGGCCGACCGGGAAGGAATTGCCCTGCGGGGTGGGCACCATTGCACCCAACCGCTCATGCGCAAACTGGGCGTCGAATCCACCGCCCGCGCCAGCTTCTACTTCTACAACACCTTCGAGGAAGTCGATCGGTTCGTCGAAGTCATCCGCGCCATCCAGAAGTTCTTCAATCGCTGAACTCCGCGCCCCGCGCCGCAACTGCCCGTCCAGAGGCGCCTCCGGGATCCGCCCAGGCCCGGCCCGTCCGGCCGCGCTCCGCACCCCGACGGCCGCCCCGGCCGATCCACCCCCTCCAGCCAGCCACGCAGCAGCCCCGAACGCCGGTTTCCCCCCCAGCAGTGTAAACCTTTCCTCATGCCTGGCATCGGTCCTGCTCCTTTGCAGACGAAAAGAAGCCGAGTAGGTTGACTCGGACAGACCGGGTGGGATCACCCGGTCACCAGTCGCTGGCCAACAGGCTTATGCATGTGGTGCAACCATGCTGTCGGGCACGGTTGACGGCCGAGGATCTGGAGCTGGTCCGCTCCGTCCTCGCCACCGAGGAGAAGCAACGTCAAAACCTGGATCGCCTCTTGACGGAAGAGGAAACCCGGGACCTGGTGCTCGACCACCCGGCACTGGTCCGGACCCTCTTGGAAGCCCGCACCTGTTTGCCCGTCTCCACCCGGCTCTACTTCTACGTCCTGGTCCGGCACGTACTGCTCCAGGGTGGCCTGGACGACCGGTCCCTGGCGGATTACCTGGCCGAAATGCTGGCCGAGTTCGCCCGGATCGAACGGTGGCGCAGACCCCTGCCTGATCGCGACCTCGGCGTGGATTACCTGTACGAAATCCTGGCCGCCCTCCGGGAGGTGGACGACGTGACCGGCTTCGTGCTCCGCACGCACCTGGCCAATCACACCCTGTTCCTCTCCGGCCTGTTCGCCTCTTACCTGGAGCGGCGCGTCCAGCGCAAGGGCGCCCCGGGCCTCCACTACTACGAAGCCGTGGGCCGCGCCAGTTACCGCGCTGCCCGCGATCATCGCCTCGCCCGCCATTACGGATTGACCGAGATTTTCGACACGTTGGCCGAACGGTTCGCAGAGGTCCGACAGGCCCTCGGCGAGCTGGCCGACCGCCTGCTGGCACTGGAGGGATTGGACCCGCAACTGGAAACGGCACTCCGCCAGTGGACCCGCCGGGAGGGCGACACCCTCTCCAATTGACCCGGCCCCCGCCCTCGCACCGGGCAGCCGCCCCCGACCGCGCCGCTACATCTGCTCGAGGACCTCCACCCCCAGAGTGTCCAAACCGAGCCGCAGCACACGGGCCGTCACCTCGCACAGGTAAAGGCGGTGACTCCGTTCCGGCTCGGCCGCCTTCAACACCGGACAGGTCTCGTAAAACCGTGTGAACCGACCCGCCAGCTCGTAGAGGTAGTTGCACAAATAGTTCGGCCGGTAATCCTCAGCCACCGCCTGCAGGACCAGCCCGAAATCCAGCAGATGCCGGCCCAGTGCCAGCTCTTCCGGGGTCTGGAGGCTCAACCCCTTCTCCACCGAGGCACGAGCCGCCTCCTGCGTCAGCCCCCCCTTGCGAAAGATGCTGGCAATCCGCGCATACGCATACTGGAGATAGGGCGCCGTGTTCCCGCTCAATGACAACATCCGGTCCCAACTGAACACATAGTCGCTCTGCCGATTCGACAGCAGATCTGCGTACTTCACCGCTCCGATCCCCACCACCCGCGCAATCCGGCGCCGCTCCGCCTCGGGCAGCTCCGGCTGCTTGGCCGTGACCACCTCCAGGGCCCGCTCCTCCGCCTCGTCCAGCAGATCCTCCAGCTTCACCGTGTCGCCCGACCGGGTTTTGAACGGTTTGCCGTCCTCCCCGAGGATGGAACCGAACCAGACGTGGACCAGCTTCACGTGGGCCGCGTCGGGCCGCCACTTTCGAAAAGCGGCAAAAACCTGGCGGAAATGCAACTGCTGGCGCCCGTCCGTCACATACAGAATCTCGTCCGGGTGCCACGTCTCGACCCGATACGCCAGCGTGGCCAGGTCCGTGGTCGCGTAATTGAAGGCACCGTCGCTCTTCTGGATGATCAACGGCGTGTCCTTCAGCTCGGGTACGTCGTCAAAGAACACCACCTTCGCCCCCTCGCTCTCCCGGGCCAGTCCCAACCGGACAAACTCGTCCACCACCGATTGCAGCCGCGGATGATAGAAACTCTCGCCCAGCGTGTGGTCGAACCTCACGCCCAACCGTTCGTAAATACGGTCGAATTCCGCCCGCGAACGCGCGGTCATCTCCCGCCAGATCGCCAGGTTCTCCTCGTCCCCGCGCTGCAGGGCCACCAGTTCCCGCCGCGCCGCCTCCATCAGGGCAGCATCCTCCTGGCAGGCTGCATGAACCGTCTTGTAAAGCCGCTCCATCTCTCCGATGGCGTCGCGGGCCAGGGCATCGCGATCCAGAAACCGCTTCCAACCCAGCAGCAACATGCCGAACTGCGTGCCCCAGTCGCCGAGGTGATTGTCGGTGATCACGTGGTGCCCCAACCGGCGGAGCGTCCGGGCCAGGCTGTCTCCGAGGATCGTGGACCGGATGTGCCCCACATGCATCGGCTTGGCCACGTTGGGGGAACTGAAATCCACCACGATCGTGCGCGGCACCGCCGCCCGGGTCACGAACGGCACCGGCTCATGAGCCGCCGCGGCCAGCGCAGCCGCCACCGCCTCCGGCCGCAACCGGAAGTTCACAAAACCCGGCCCCGCCACCTCCACCGATTCGCACAGATCCCTCACATCCAGCCGCCCCAACACCTCGGCCGCCAGCTGGCGGGGTTGGATCCGCCGGGCCTTCGCCAGGCTCATCAAAGCCACAGCCTGATAATCCCCGAACTTCGGGTCCGGACACGGACGCACCTGCACGGTGGTCAGGTCAGCCTCGGGACAGACCTCCGCCACCGCCGCGCGCAAACGTTCTTGAATGATCTCTGCAGGCAGCAACATGAAATCCCGTTCCCAACCTGAAGAACCCAACCAGGCCGCCGGCCCGATCCCGTGCCTGCCCCGGGCCCGCCCGCGCAGGCACCGTCACTTCTTCCCGCAATGCTGCCGGATGATCGCCATCATCGTCTCGGCATCCGGCGCCTCCTCCAGCGCCTTCCGGAACTCGGCCTTGTGCAGCAGCTTGGCAATGTTGGCCAGCGTGTGCAGATGCTTCTGGAACTGCCCTTGCGGCACCAGAAACAACATCACCAGCTTCACCGGCTGGTTGTCCAACGCCTCAAAATCCACCCCCTTCCTGGACCGGCCCAGCGCCCCTACTACGTCCTGAATCACATCCGTCGAGGCATGGGGAATCGCGATGCCAAACCCGATGCCGGTGCTCATGGAGGTCTCGCGCTTGCGCACGACCGACGCCACCGCCTCACGGTCCTCGGGCCGGATCTTCCCCGTGGCCACCAAAACGTCGATCAGCTCGTCAATCGCCTCCCAGCGGTTGCTCGCCCTGAGGTCCGTGACGATCTGATCCTTGGTCAGGATGTCGGCCAAATCCATAATACGCCGCAATCAGCCGGTGCATTTGGCCCCAAGCTCCCTCCCATAGCAAGAAGGAACTGACCCCACCCCGAGGCCCTCCGGCACACACAAAAGTCGCCTCCGGGTCTCGACCCTTGCCTGGCCCGCCCCTGCAAACCAAACTCCCCCCATGACAACTTTCGCCACGCACAAACCCGATCTCTTAAGCGCCCGCATGACCCTCCCCTCCCGCGCCCCCATCCACCCCTCCCCGCGACCCCTCCACTGGCTCCCGCTGCTGTACACGCTCGCCGCCTCCACGGCCATGCCACGAAGCGAATGGAACGTCCGGGAGTTCGGCGCCCGCGGAGACGGCCAGACTCCGGACACCGCGGCCATCCAGAAAGCCCTCGACTCGGCAGCCGCCGCCGGCGGCGGCGTGGTCCGCATCCCGCCCGGCCGCTATCTCACCGGCACCCTGCAGCTCCGCAGCCACATCACGCTCGTCCTCGAACCCGGCGCACGCCTCGTCGGCACCACCAACCTCGATGCCTACCTCCACCCCGCCCCGCCACCCGACAGCCCTGAAGCCCGCTGGGGTCGCTGGCATCGCGGCCTGCTCATCGGCGAGAACATCGAAAACGTCACCATCCGGGGACCCGGCGTCATCGACGGCAACCGCGTCTCCGACCCGGAGGGAGAAGAACACATGCGCGGGCCGCATGCCCTCGTGTTCATGCATGTGCGTGGGCTTACCCTCGAAGACCTCACCATCACAGACGCGGGCAACTACGGGCTCTTCTTCATGGCCTCGGACGACGTGACCCTGCGCCGGGTCCGGTTCGTGGGCGGTTGGGACGGCGTTCACTGGCGCGGCACGCCCGGCTCACCCTGCCGCCGGGTCGAAATCCGCGATTGCGAGTTCGAAACCGGCGACGACGCCATCGCCGGTCGCTACTGGGAACAAACCCTCATCACCGGCTGCTCCATCAACTCATCCTGCAACGGCATCCGCCTCATCGGCCCGGCCCGTGACCTGACCATTCGCAACTGCCACTTCTTCGGCCCCGGGCGCCGTCCTCATTTGACCTCGCGCGAGCGCCGCCGCAACAACATGTTGGCCGGAATCCTCCTGCAACCCGGAGCCTGGGACCCCACGGAAGGGATCCTTGACCAGGTCTGGATCGTCCAAAACACCATGCGAAACGTCGCCGCCCCCGTGGCCCTCTGGACCCGGCCCGGCAACCGCGCAGGCCGCATCGTGATCCAGTCACTCGACGCCTCCGGCATCTACCGCGCCCCTCTCTCGCTCGAATCCTGGGCGCCTGACCCTCTCGACACCGTCGTCCTGCGAAACGTCCGCCTGGAATTCACCGGAAAAGACCCAAACAGCCCGACCCCGGAAACCGTCTCCCAGCCCGGCGTGGACGTTCGACCCTTGCCCGCCTGGGGACTCTACGCGCGCCGCATCCGTCAGCTCTCGGTCGAAGGTCTGCACCTGCGCACCCAGGAGCCGGACCCTCGACCCGCCGCCACCATCGAGTCCGTGGCCCATGTAGCCTTGGATGAACTGGACCTCCCCGGCCCGTCGGCCCGCACGGAGGCGCTGGTGCTCAGGGACTGTGCCCGGGTATCGGGCCGGGACACACCCGCCACCGTCCCCGCACACTGAACCATCCCGCTCGCCACACGGCAGCCTCCAACCGCCCGCTGTCCACTTGCCCGCAACCGCCGGTGTGTTAGAGTGCCGCCGACGCCATGGACAGTATCCATCGCACCGTAGCGCCCCAGCTAAGATCCCGTCTCTCTCGGCTCCTGCCTCTCTTGCTGGCGGCCCTCATTCTCACCCACCCCGCCGCCGCGGCCGTCTTCACCGTCACCCACGCCGGCGACACCGGCGCCGGGTCCCTGCGCCAGGCCATTCTGGACGCCGAAAACACTCCGGGGCCCGATTCCATCCGATTCCAAATCCCCGGCACGGGCCCTTTCACCATCGCCCTGCAAAGTCCTTTGCCCGCCATCCGCGAACCGATCATTTTGGACGGCGCCTCCCAGCCGGGTTACACGGGCCGGCCACTCATCGAACTCAACGGCGCCGCCGCCGGCCCCAACGCCCACGGCATCTACCTGCTCACCTCCAACTCCGTCATCCGCGCCCTCTGCATCAACCGCTTCAGCGGCGACGGCATCCGCATCGAGTTCGGAGCCAGCAACGTGGTGGAAGGTTGTTACGTGGGCCTGCGGCCCGACGGCCGGACCGCCGCCCCCAATCAACAGGGCGGCATCACCATCCGCAGCCCCGGCAACCGTATCGGCGGGAACGACCCCACCCAGCGTAATGTCATCGCCGGTGGAAATCAGGGCGGCATCTTCCTCCTCGACCCCCCGGCCACCGGCAACACCATCCAGGGCAATTACATCGGCACCGACGCCACCGGCACCAACGCCCTCGGCAATCTGCAGAACGGCATCCTGATCTCCTCCGCACCCGGCAACCTCATCGGCGGCACCAACCTCCACGCCGGCAACCTTCTCTCCGGAAACGGCCAGGCCGGCGTGTACCTCATGTACCCCGGCGCCGCCTTCAACCGGATCCTCGGCAACCGGATCGGAACCGACGCCTCCGGCCTCCGCAGCCTCGGCAACCTCTACGGCGTGGTCCTGTTCGGCGCCACGAGCAACTGGATCGGCGGCCTCGAACCCGGCGCCGGCAACCTCATCTCAGGCAACCGATCCAATGGCGTCCACGTCACCCTCGGCCCAGGCGGCGGCGGTTCCTTCAACCAAATCGCCGGCAACTGGATCGGCCCCGACCTCTCCGGAACCAACGCCCTCGCCAACGCCGGCCGCGGCATCGAACTCTTCCGGGCAGCCGCAAACCGGATCGGCCCCTCCAACGTCATCTCCGGAAACCAACTCAGCGGCATCACCCTCTCCGGCCCCGGCACCACCAACAACGTCCTCGTGGGAAATCGCATCGGCACCGACCCCGCCGGCCTCCGCGCCCTCTCCAACCGCTTCGACGGCCTCCTCCTTCTCAACGTCTCCAACAACATCGTCGGAGGCACCAACCCCGGGGACGGCAACCTCATCTCCGGCAACGGCGCCAACGGCATTTACCTCGCAGGCACCAACAGCCGGGCCAACCACGTCCTCGGCAACTTCATCGGAACCGACGCCGAAGGCCGCCAACCGCTGCCAAACGCCCTCTCCGGCGTGCGCATCGAAGGACCCGACAACCGGATCGGCGACACACTCCCGGGCGCCGGCAACCTCATCAGCGGCAACTTGGAAAACGGCGTGTTCCTGGTCGAACGCAGCGCATCCCACAACGTCCTGGCCGGAAACATCATCGGCCTCGACTCCCGGGGACAAACCCTCCTCGGCAACCAGGTCGCCGGCATCGGCATCACCAACGCACCCGCCAACCTCATCGGCGGCCCCGAACCCGGCGCCGGCAACCTCATCTCCGGCAACGCCGACAGTGGCATCTACCTCATCGGCCCGCTCGCCACGGGCAACCGCATCCAGGGCAACCGCATCGGCACCGATCTCTACGGCCTGCTGGCCCGCGGCAACGGCCGGGACGGCATCTCCGGCTACAACGCACCCACCAACTTCATCGGCGGTGACCTGCCCGGCGCAGGCAACCTGATCTCCGGCAACCTCTGGAACGGTCTCTACCTCACCGGACCCGGCACACGCGGCTGGATCCTCCAAGGCAACTGGATCGGCGTGCAGGCAGACGGCTGGAGCCCCCTCGGCAACCTCTATCACAACATCGAGTTCCTCACCAACAGCTCCCAGCACCTCGTCGGCGGCATCTCACCCTTCGCCGCCAACCGCATCGCCTGGGCCCGCAGCAGCGGTTGGGACGGCATCCGCATACGACCCGGATCCACCAACATCACCATCGCCGGCAACGCCATCTTCAGCAACGGCGGACCCGTCCCCAACGGCCTCGGCATTGACCTCGGCAACGACGGCGTCACACCCAATGACGCATGCGACAGCGACACCGGCGCCAACTTCCAACAAAACTTCCCCGTCCTCACCCAGGCCGTCGCCTCCGCTTCCGCACTCGCCGTGCGCGGTTGGCTCGAAAGCGCATCCAACCGCTCCTACCTCCTCTGGTTTTACCTGCACCCCACCAACGAACCCTCCGGACACGGCGAGGGCATGTGGCCCCTCGGCCAGGCCACCGTGGTCACCGACTCCTCCTGCCGCACCAACTTCTCCATAACCCTGCCCGTCAGCGTCCCGCCCGGCATGCGCATCACCGCCACCGCCACCGACCCCAACGGGAACACCTCCGAATTCGGCCCCGGCATCCCCGCAGAAGCCCCGCCCCAACTCCAAGCCCACTTCTCCAGCAACCCGACCCGCCTGACCCTGCGCTGGCCCGCCTCCCCAGCAGGATTCATCCTCCAACAAACCACCAACCTCGCCCCGCCCGTGCTCTGGCAACCCGTGCCCGAAAACTTCTCCCTCCTGAACGGCTGGTACCAACTCACCCTCACCAATCCGCCCGGCCCACGATTCTACCGGCTCGCCCTGCCCTGAAACCACCCCGCCCCCGCCACATCCCCAAACCCGGCACCACCGGCGCCGGCCGCCCACCACTCCGTTCCCCCCACCGCACCCATGCCCCGCCGACCGCCAGCCGGACTTGAGAACCACCCGCCCCTGACGCATGCTCCTTTCCGGTGGCGTGCGCGCGTGGCGGAATCGGTAGACGCGCCAGACTTAGGATCTGGTTCCGCAAGGAGTGGAGGTTCGAGTCCTCCCGCGCGCACCAGCTTCCTCTCACCCGACCCCACCGCCGCAAGCCCTCAGGCCCCCGCCATCCCCACCCCGCCGCTCACCCCCGCCTCCTCACACACACCCGCCCGGCGGTACGCCTCCGCCAACAACGTCATCGGATGAACCACCCGCAGCGACAACCCCCCCCGCCGAACCCCGTTCTGCAACTGCAGCAGACAACCCGGATTCGCGTTGGCCACCACCGTGGCGCCCGTGCTCCGGATATGCGCCATCTTCCGTTCCAACAGCCTGTCGGCCATCTCGGGCTGAATCAGGTTGTAAATCCCGGCACTCCCGCAACACCAACTAGCCTCCGGCAGCTCCACCAGGGTCACCCCGGGTATGCCCCGTAAAATCGCCCGCGGCGCCTCCACCACCTTCTGACCGTGCGAGAGATGACAAGACTCATGGTAGGTCACCACCAGGGCCGGCTGACCGTGCGACCGCGGCCGTCTCCAACCGATCGCCACCAGCCACTCGTGCACGTCCTTCACCTTCCGGTCCCATAACCGCGCCCGTTCCGCGTACCGGCGGTCGCCGGCCAGCAACCGGCCGTAATGCTTCAGGTGCGAGCCGCACCCGCCCGCATTGCTGATGATCGCGTCGTACCGTTCGGGCGGAATCTGATCCAAATTCCGCCGCGCCAGCTCCGCCGCAAGCGCCGGCTCCCCGTTGTGCGCGTGCAACGACCCGCAACAATGCTGATGCGGCGGCGTGTGCACCTCGCAGCCGTTCCACGCCAGCACCTCCGCCGTGTCCCGATTCACCTCGCTGAAGATCACGTCCTGCGCACAACCCGTCAGCAACGCCACGCGATACCGCCGCGCACCGCGCGCAGGCAGCACCGGCGGTATCAACTCGTCCGAAAAGGCCGGCGACACCCGCGGCGTCATCGCCTCCAGCTCCCGCAACCGCGCCGGCAACAGCCGGAGCAAACCACTCTCCCGCACCCACGCCTGCAACCCGGTGCTCTGATACAGCCGCAGCAGCCGCGCCACCCATTGCAACCGCCCCGGCGCCATGAACAACCACCCGATCGTCAGCGCCCGCACCAACCGCCTCGCCGGCCCGCCCAACAAACGACGCTCCTCCACCTCCGCCCGCGCCGCCTCGAACAACTCCGCATAATCCACCCCAGCCGGACACGCCGTCATGCACGCCAGACACCCCAAACAGAAGTACATCTCCTCGGCAAACACCCGCGTCGGCTCCAGACGATCGTCCGCAATCGCCCGCATCAGGGCAATCCGACCCCGCGGACTGTGTCGTTCCACCTTCGTCGCGTCATACGTGGGACACGTCGGCAGACACAAACCACAATGCATGCACTGCTGGACCACCGAGTAGTCCAGCGACCTCAACCACGATTCCCTCTTGCCGGCACTCATCAAGTGGCTTCCCAACCAACCCGCCACGCCCGGTGAAACCCGGCCCCCAAACCCCGCCAAAAACACCGGATCCGGGTCTCCAGACCCCGGGGACGCTAATCCAACCACCGCCCCTCCATCAAATCCAAAGGCCGGCCCGCACCACCTGGCAGACGCCGGAACACACCGGCCGGCTGCCCGCCGGCGCAACCCCCCAACCCCCGGGTTGCAACCCGCTCGCCCTTGTGGCAACCATTGGGAGCCATGCAAACGCCGAACCAGTCCCAACCGACGTCCCATCAAAAACGCAAACCCCTCACCGGCATGCGGCGACGCGAATTCCTCCGTCGCACCGCCCTCGCAGCCGGCGCCGTCGCCTTCACCGGCCCCTGGCTCCGCGCCGCCGAAGACCAGCCCCGCTACTTCGACCCCTTCGAAACCGTCATTCTCGGCAAGTCCGGCATCCGTACCTCGCGCTTCTCCCTCGGCACCGGCATGCGCGGCGGCAACCGCCAGTCCAATCACACCCGCATGGGCCGCGAAAAACTCATGACCCTCCTGCGCGAATCCTACGAACGCGGCACCCGCCTCTTCGACCTGGCCGACCTCTACGGCACCCATCCCTACCTCATCCCCGCCCTCGAAGGCGTGCCCCGCGACCGCTTCCAAATCGTCACCAAAATCTGGTTCCGGCCCGGCGGCATCCCCGAACCCGACCGACCCGACGCCGACGTCGTCGTCCAGCGCTTCCTGCGCGAACTCCAAACCGACTACATCGACCTCGTCCTCCTCCACTGCGTCACCTCACCCGACTGGCCCACGGAACTGAGCCGCCAGATGGAAATCCTGGCCAAACTCAAACAAAAAGGCGTCATCCGCGCCCACGGCGTCTCCTGCCACTCCCTCGAGGCCCTCAAGGCCGCCGCACGCGAGCCCTGGGTGGACTCCGTCCACGCCCGCATCAACCCCTTCCAAATGAGCATGGACGGCCCACCCTCCGAAGTCGTGCCCGTCCTGCGCCAAATCAAGGCCGCCGGCAAGGGCATCGTCGGAATGAAACTCGTCGGCGAAGGCCGCCTGCGCAACGACCCCGACAAACGCGACGAATCCATCCGGTTCGTCCTCCAACTCGGCTGCGTGGACGTGCTCACCGTCGGCTGCGAGTCCATCCAGGAAGTGGACGATTTCACCGCCCGCATGCGCAAGGTGCCCGTCCCCCAACAAAAAGCCGCCTGAACCGGCCCGCCCTTTCCCCGGACCGCACCCTCCGGCCTCTGCCTCCCCGGCCCGCCGGTGTTCCCCCGCCGGCGGGCACGTTCAGTCCCTCCCGGCCCTCGGTCGCCCGGACCCATCCCGCACACGCCATCCGCGCACCACCACCGCCGCCGTTCACCCCTTCCATCCAGCCGGCCACCCACACTTCCGATTGGCCTGCACCCGCCCTCCCTGCTAGTTTCCCGCTGTGGCAAACCCGACGAGCACCGGCGTCACCACGCCCAAACGCCCGGCCGGGCACGCCAACACGAGGTTGCGACCATGGCACAAGCCATCATCGATCCGGAGGAGGTCCGCAGGTTCGCCGAGGAACTCAAACGGTTCAACGTCGAACTCCAGAACCGCATGGCCGCCCTGCAGGCCCGGTTCAATGCCTTGGGCGACACCTGGCAGGACCAGGAACACGCCAAATTCGCCGAGGAATTCCGCGACACCATGAAGGTCCTGCGCAAATTCATCGAGGCATCCAATCGCCAGGCACCTTTCCTCCTGCGCAAAGCCCAGCGCATCGAGGAATACCTCAAACAACACTGATCCATGGCGGACCGCGCCCGGGTCACCTCCATCGAAGCCATCGAGGCCTTCCGCAACCGCCTCATCCTGTTCCGCGACCGCGCCGCCCGCATCCTCGACGAGGTCTCCGAACACCTCCTCCGCACCCGCAACTGGCTCGAAAACGACTGCCCCGAACTCCATCACCAGGAACTCCGCCGCCTCCGGCGCCAACTCGAACAAAAGCAACAGGAACTCTTCTCCGCACGACTCTCCCCCTTCCAGGAAACCGCACCGGCCGAACAAGCCGCCATCCACCGCCTGCGCCACGCCATCGAAGACCTCGAACAAAAACTCCGCCGCGTCCGTTCCTGGCAACAACAGTTCGAACCCCGCATCCAAACACAAGCCCGCCAAATCGAAAAATTCAGGCATCACCTCGACCAGGACCTCGGCCGCGCCCTCAACTTCCTCACCGAAGCCCTCCGCTCGCTCGCCGCCTACGCCGAACTCCACACCGCCCCGCCGGCAGCCGCCCCCACCGAACCCGCCGCGACCACGACCACCCCGGAACCACCCCCACACACAACCCAGGCCCCACCACCACCCCAAACAGATCCCCACACATGACCGGCGCACAAAACCGCCTGCTCGCCCTCCTGAAAGAATTGCGGTCCGAATGGGACCAAACCCGAACCTGCTGGACCGATGCCAAAGCCATCGAATTCGAACAACGCTACCTCAACGAACTCCAGCAACAGGTCCAACAAACCGTTGCCGCACTCGACACACTCGAACGACTCCTCCAACAACTCCGCCGCGACTGTGAATAACCACCTGCCCTCCATCTCCGACACCCTCGCCCGGCTCGAACAGTTGCGCACCCTCGTGCACGACCTGGCCGCACGCGCCCGACACCTCGACGACGACCTCGCCACCCGCACACACCGTGTCCGCTACCAACACGAGGAAGCCCTCCGCGTCGCCCGTGAGCAACACGACGCCGGCCGCGTCCGCCTCGAGGCCCACGCCCGCGAACGCCGCACCTTCCTCGAACGCACCTTCCACCAACGCCAGCAACGAATCGACCAGGCCGCCGAAAACCACCGCCGGCACGCCCTCGCACGCATCGAGTCCCACGCCGCCAAAATCACCTTCGAAATCCAACGCGCCCAGCTCGACGCCGACCGCAGGCGCGACGAAGCAATCCAAACCGCCAGGGCCGAGTACGAAACCTTCCAAACCCGACTGGCCGAAGCACGCCAAACCCTCGAACAAACCCTCCATCACGCCTGCCTCCTCTTCAGCCCCTGGCCCGCCCTGGTCCGACTCTGCACCCCGACCCCCCCACCCACCCCGCCCGAACCCGCACACACCCTCGAAGCATTCCAGTCCACTTGGACAACCCGACTCCGGAACCTGGACCTCACCCTCCAGAAAGGCCGGCGCCTCTTCCTCCCCACCCTCCTCCGGTACTGCCCTTGGTGGCTCGGCGTCCTGCTCGCCCTCACCCTCCCCGCCCTCCTCCTCTTCGGCCTGCTGCGCCTCGACCCCGCCGCCCTCCGGCCGCTCCACTGGTCCCTCTGGACCGCAGCCGTCCTCCTCTGGCCCCTCCTCCACCTGGCAGGCCGCCGGCTCGCCCAACCCGTCGCCGCCACACTCGGCCGTGAACTCGCCACAACAGCCGCCTGGATCGAGTCAACCGCCCAAACAGCCGAGGCCGATCACCAAGCCCGGCTCACCGCCATCCACTCCGAACACGCCCGCACCATCGAAACCCTCAACGCCCGCTGGCGCCAGATCCGCGACGACACCCGCCTGCAACAAAACGAAACCATCGAACGCATCGAATCCCAGGCCCGCCGCGCCCACCAAACCAACCGCCGCCTCCACGAACTCCGCCTCCGCCAGCTGGAAACCGACCTCGCCCATCAACTGGCACGATTGGAAGACGAATTCCGGCATCAGTGCCAAACCCTCGAAACCGCCACCCAACAACAACTCCAGCGCCTCCGGGACAACCACCGCGAAGCTTGGGAACGCATCCGCACCGACTGGCACCAGTCCATCCTCCCACTCCACGCCCGCCTCCTCGCCGATGCCCGCGCCGCCCGCTCCCTCTTCCCCCCCTGGTCCGACCCAACCTGGGCACATTGGTCCCCACCCGACTCCTTCCCCCACGCCGCACCCTTCGCCCGGCTCTCCGTGCACCTGCCCACCCTGTGCGGCGCCGACCTCGCCGCGCACGGACTCGATCTTCCGCAACCCGCCCAGCTCGAGCTCCCCCTCCTCCTGACCCTCCCCAACGAAGGCTCCCTCATCCTGGAAACCGCACAAACCGGCGCCGAAACCGCCGTCGCCACCCTCAACAACCTCATCCTCCGCCTGCTCACCGCCGCCCCCCCCGGCCGCATCGCCTTCACCATCCTCGACCCCGTCGGCCTCGGACAGAACTTCGCCGGCCTCATGCACCTGGCCGACTACGAAGACCGCCTCATCCACGGCCGCATCTGGACCCAACCCGCCCAAATCGAAGATCGCCTCGCCGAACTGAACGAACACATCGAAAAAGTCACCCAAATGTACCTGCGCAACGACTACGCCACCCTCACCGAATACAACCAACGCGCAGGTCGCCTCGCCGAAAAATATCACTTCCTCGTCGTCGCCCATTTCCCCGTCAACTTCACCGACCTCGCCGTCAAACGACTCCTCAGCCTGGCATCCAGCGGACCTCGCTGCGGCGTCTACCTCCTCCTCCACTGGGACCTCCGCAGACCCGCCCCGCCCGAACTCGTCCCCGACGAACTTCGCAAAGCCGCCCGCAGGATCGTCGCACACCAGGACCAGTTCACCCTGGCCGACACCAACTTCGAGGGCACCCGCCTCGAACTCGAACCACCGCCCCCACCCGACCTCGCCACCCATCTGCTCCACCGCATCGGCCAGCACAGCCGCGACGCCTTCAAGGTCGAGACCCCCTTCGCCGACGCCGCACCCCCACCCGACCAGTTCTGGTCCGCCGACGCCACCGACGAAATCCGTGTCCCCATCGGCCGCACCGGCGCAACCAAACTCCAGTACCTCGCACTCGGCCGCGGCACCCGTCAGCACGGCCTCATCGCGGGCAAGACCGGCTCCGGCAAGTCCACCCTCTTCCACGTCATCATCACCAACCTCGCCCTCTGGTACAGCCCAGACGAGGTCGAGTTCTACCTCGTCGACTTCAAAAAAGGCGTCGAATTCAAGTGCTACGCCACCCACAAACTCCCGCACGCACGCGTCGTCGCCATCGAAAGCGACCGCGAATTCGGTCTCAGCGTCCTCCAGCGCGTCGACGAGGAACTCCGCCGCCGCGGTGACCTGTTCCGAAAAGCAGGCGTCCAGGACCTCCCGGGCTACCGCAAGCTCAACCCCCCCGAACCCCTCCCACGCGTCCTCCTCCTCATCGACGAGTTCCAGGAATTCTTCGTCGAAGACGACCGCATCGCCCAAAACGCCGCCCTCCTCCTCGATCGCATCGTTCGCCAGGGCCGCGCCTTCGGCATCCACGTCCTGCTCGGCTCCCAAACCCTCGGCGGCGCCTACACCCTCGCACGCTCCACCATGGGCCAAATGGTCGTCCGCATCGCCCTCCAATGCAACGAGGCCGACGCCCTCCTCATCCTCAACGAAGACAACCCCGCACCGCGCCACCTCACCCGGCCCGGCGAAGCCATCTACAACGATGAAGGCGGCGCCCTCCAGGGTAACAGCCCCTTCCAGGTCGTATGGCTCCCGGACGAAGAACGCGACCTCTGGCTCCGCCAGGTCCGGTCCCTGGCCGAAAACCATCCCCGCCACGGCCGCCGCTTCGCCACACGCGAACCCGTCGTCTTCGAAGGCAACGCCCCCGCTCACATCGTAGCCAACCGACTCCTCCGCCAACTCCTCGAGGCCCCCGCCCTCCAACCCACACCCACACCCAGACTCTGGCTCGGCGAACCCAACGCCATCAAAGGCCCCACCGAGATCACCTTCCGCCGCCAGAGCGGCAGCCACCTCCTCATCGTCGGCCCCCGCGACGAAGCCGCCTTCACCATGCTCGCCCTCACCCCCATCATCCTCGCCGCGCAACTCCCCCGCCACGCCGCCCGCTTCTACATCTTCGACCCCAGCCCACCAGACGCACCCGAAACCAGCCTCTGGCAACAACTCCTGCCCCGCCTGCCTCACCCCGCCAGACTCGTCCGCCCGGCCCAAACCGACGAAACCCTCCGCTCCCTCCTCATTGACCTCCAGCAACGCACCGAGAACCCGTTACCCAACCACCCCGAACTCTTCCTCCTCGTCCACCGCATCCAATACCACAAAAAACTCCGCTACGACGAGGACGCCGCCTTCTCCCTCGACGCCGACACCGCCCTCCAACACCCCGGGCTCATCTTCGACCGCATCATCACCCAGGGCGCCAACCTCGGCTGCCACGTCATCCTCACCTGCGACACCTACGCCAATCTCCTCCGCCAACTCAGCCGCAAGGCCATCGCAGAATTCGAACTTCGCGTCCTCTTCCAAATGAGCGCCAACGACTCCGCCAGCCTCATTGACTCGCCCCAAGCCAACCGGCTCGGCCTCCACCGCGCCCTCCTCTTCCACGGCCAGGAAGGCTGGATCGAAACCTTCCGCCCTTACGCCCTGCCCGACACCGCCTGGTTCGATCTCGCCCTCGAACAAATCGCCCGACTCCACGCCCTCTCCGTCTCCTCGCCCACCTGACATCGCAACCACCCGCCCGGGTCACCATGCTCATCGCCCTCCACAAACCCTTCGGCGTCCTCTCCCGTTTCACACCCGACCTCCCCGGCCAACGCACCCTCGGCGAGTTCGGCCTCCCCCCGCGCGTCTACCCCATCGGCCGCCTCGACGCCGACTCCGAAGGTCTGCTCCTCCTCTCCGACGAACCCGCCCTCATCACCCGACTCCTCGACCCCCGCAACGCTCACCCCCGTGAATACTGGGTCCAGGTCGAACGCATTCCCACCCCGGAAACACTCCGCCAACTCGAACGCGGCGTCCCCATCGGCAACTATCTCACCCGCCCGTGCAAGGCCCGACTCCTCGAACCCCCGCCGCACGTCCTGCCCCAGGAAACCGACCCCGACCGCGTCACCCCCGCCATCGGCCCCCAACCACCCTACATCCTGCCGCCACGCTACCCACCCATCCGCTACCGCAAAACCGTGCCGGACTGCTGGATCTCACTCGAACTGCGCGAAGGCAAAAACCGTCAGGTCCGGCGCATGACCGCCGCCGTCGGCCATCCCACCCTCCGCCTCATCCGAGTCCGCATCGGCGCCTTCTGGCTCGGTTCACTCCCTCCGGGTCACTGGCGTGAACTCACCCCAGCCGAACGCCGCGCCGTCCTCACCCGCCCCTGATCCGGGCCTGCCATCTTTGGCCCGCCACCCCACTCTCCCCCGAGCCGGCCACCCGCATGTCCTCCTTCCATCCGCGCCAGACCCCCAGGTCTCCCACGCCTCGCGCCGCACCCACCGCCCCCACGCGTTACCGCCACAGCCCCTGTACCCCATCACCCGCCCCCGAACCTCCTTCCCCACGACCAGATCGACCGCCCCCGCCTCCTTGGGCTGCCGCGCGTCCGGCCCGCCCAGCCCCG
Organism: Limisphaera sp. 4302-co; assembly: GCF_049537155.1. Lineage (NCBI taxonomy): Bacteria > Pseudomonadati > Verrucomicrobiota > Verrucomicrobiia > Limisphaerales > Limisphaeraceae > Limisphaera > Limisphaera sp. 4302-co. The sequence goes on along the minus strand of NZ_JBMVQZ010000002.1, from coordinate 6,341 downwards.
GATGCCCGCACGCAACCCCAGGCCGGCCCCGGCAAACCGTCCGCCTGACGCGCTCCACCCGCCCCACCCATCCGACGCCATCCATCCGCCGCCTGCAGCAAAGACGACCGCATTCAGCAAGCAGTTGAAGAACCGGCACCCAAGACCCGCGCCACACCAATCGGCCGGCCTCCCGCTACAGCCGCTCGACCCCTTCCTGGCGTACCAGTCCTTGCAAGATCCGGTTCCCGGCGCTTTTCGAGCCCACCTCTCGGGCAGAGCCCTCCATTTGCCTCCGTTGTCCAACAACCAGAAAATCCCCGCCGGCGCCTTGTACTTGTCCGCCCGCGGGTGGCCGCCCATGGGGTTCTTCGGGCGATCCGGAATCCGTGCGCAGAACCACACCAACAACCTCTCCGTGCGTTTCAGCTCACACTCCATAATGGCTACCTCACGAACGCCTGTCATGGGTTTTGGGATACGTTCTAATTCAAACGCTTATAACCTGCCGGTGCGATTCTGATCCTGCACCCCGTGCGAGGGCAACCCGGTCTGCACAATCCTAGCACGTCCACATTACCAAGAGGGTTGTTACGCACCAACAAGTAAGACGTCTCCTCGAAGACCAATCTCGTGGTCCGCGTATGTGATACAAGCCTAAGCCCTGTGTCTGTCAACGGATCCCTGCCCAACCACCGGCCAAGGGTGGGATTGTAGCCGTGGTATTCGTACAGCACAAAGTCGGTCGTGTTGTCCGTGCGCTTGGTGGAATATCGGAACGAATTCGATTTGGCCATTGGTCCGGTGACGCGGATGGGTTCGTCCCGCCCATGCGATAGCCCATATTCGTGCCGGGCAGTTTCCGTCCCAGTCGTCCCGCTGACTAGGCCAACTACATTGCCGTTGCCATCGTAGGTGCAGAAGTGCGAGCCGTTGGCGGCGCTGTTCAGCCACAGCAACCCGCCCACGCCACCAGTACCATCCATCGTCCCGGAAAAATCAAGGCCCCACACATAACTCCGGACCAGTGAGTTGTTCGTAGCATTCAGCTCCAAGATGTACCGGCTGACTGGCATCGGGTCGCTGATGAATTTCAGATCCTCGATCACTCGCCGAGCGCTATTGGTCCACACCGACGTTGTCTGCCTTATCCTACGCCCCTTCGCGTCGTATGTCCACTGAACCCGCCGCCAGGATGTTTGGGGCGTGTTGGATCGGCTCTCCACTTTCACCAACCGATTCTCAGCGTCCCAGGTGAAACTCCACCTGCCATCATTGGTCATGTTCCCGTCGGCGTCGTGGCCGCACTGTTCAGGTGTCCGCGGCACAAACACGTGCCCGCCGACACTCTGTTCGCCCGGCGCTTCGACAATCACCGATTGCCACACCGGTGCACTTGCGCTGTTCACACTCAGTTCCTTGCGGAAATACCCGCCTTTCCGATAAGCCAACTCATCGTTCACATACACAGGCTTTGTGGCCAGCGCAACCCCTATGATGTCGATGTACCCGGGTACGGTGCGATTGGTGTATTGGTTCAGCAGATTCGCTGTGTAAGTTGCAGTGCGCAGGTTCCAGCCGTTCTCATCCCCGCCGGTGCCCGTTTTTGTCCGGTTGCCAATGTGGTCAAAGCTGTACTCGAACTGTTGCCTTACCACAGGCAATGCTTTCCTACCGTTTACGTGGAATTACGGCAGCCCACCTGCTGTCAGTACAACCAACCCTGCCTGCCAGTGGGCCTCTTTATATAGCCGCTTGTAAAAGTAGGCACCCTACTTCGTAACTTGTCTCACGCTTCGTAACTTGCCTCACGCTGCCCAGCTACTGAGCGTGTAAACCCGGAAAGACAATCCTGCAAACCACAAATAAATTGCTTTGCCACCTCCCCCTGCGAGTGGACCGGTGTGCCAACCGTAATCGGCGTAAACTGCCAACGGCGCAACCGCTACGGTGCGGCACCAATAAACTTTCTGCCCCGGACTCACCCGTTTTTCGGCGCCCGTGATATCTTCCATCTCCGACCGATACGCCGGTCGAATTTCACTTGCCTAGATTCGTTCCCTTACTTGCCTCGTCCCTATTTCGTGTGTCAAAACCCACCCACAAACCACTAATACCAAAATACTCAAATACACCCGTGTTCTTTGGTGGACAATCATATACAAGCTAAAATGTGCTGTACTTGTCGCAACCCAAACATGCGTGAACCCTGTTAAAAACCCGGCCCCATGTCGGGTGCTTGGCTTCTGGGATCGCCAAGTGCACAAACTCGTTGGCGGGTATGCAATAATACGGCCAATCGCAAAGCCTCGCTTCCCAATACGTCAAAGGAGTGGTTATGGTCCGTTTCCTCCAATCGGCCCACGCACAAGCCACACGCGGGACAGGTTCAAGCAAGCATTTTACCCGAAAGTTTTTGGTCCTACACAAATCGCGTTGACCACGTAGAACTTGCCGGGCTAGCGAATTCCCCGACATGCAGCATCCGTACGAGGCATCGTTTATCCGGCGGCAGGCCTCGTCAATATGCCTTTGCAAAATAAGCTGGGCTGCCGGTGAACAATCTTCAAATGTGATAAGGCCGTTGAGATCGATTGCGCAAATCGAATTGTTTCCCACGAACACGTAAAACCAAATTGCATCATTTGGGCATATTTTTTCTGGCCTGTTGCCAGAGGCCCGCTGACCGAGGTCATATATCGGATCCCGGCTCAGCCAGCGGCCAAGGGTGGGATTGTAGGCGCGGTATTCGTACAGGACCAGCCCGGTGAAGTCTTCGGTGCGTTTGGTGCTGAAGCGGAAAGGTTTGGTGCAGGCAGCAACGCCACTCTGGCGTAAGGGCTCGCCAAAGGGACTGTATTCGTACCGGGCGGTTTCAGAGCCCGTGGACGCCGAAACCAGGTTCCACACATTCCCGTTGCCGTCGTAGCACACAAAATGCGTGCCAGAAGCGGCACCGCCGGCTACCCGAACCCAGAGCAGACCGCCCACACCACCGGCGCCGTCCAGGGTCTCTGACAGGTCCAAGCCCCAGATGTACGCGCGCACCAGGCTGTTGTTGGTGGCGTTCAACTCCGCCACATGCCGGCCGAACAGCTCAGGATCGCTCACGAACTTCAAGTCCCCCACCACCTGCCTCACCCCGTTGCTCAAGACGTACGATGTCTGCCGCACCCGCCGACCCAAAGCATCGTACTTCCATTCCACCCAACACCAACTGCCCCGGTCTGTCGCTCCGTAGCTCATCACCCTCGTCAGCCGGTTCTCTGCGTCCCAATAGTGCATCCACCTGCCGTCCCGGACAAGCCCGCATCCATGGCACCCGCGTTCCTCACAGAAACCAATCTCCTCATCATCCTGCTCTCATACTGCTCCAACCACAGAGGCACCGAGACCACCGAGACGCAAAAAAGGCCGCTGATTCAGCGGGGTCGTGCTGCCAGCAACGATCCCTGTTCCTGTCCAACAAACTCTGTCACACCGCCCTGAGGGCTCTGAACTCCTCTCCCTCGGCCGTGCAGTTCTACTGCCGCCCCGAAAGCGCTCTCCAGAAACTCAACGCCCAGCCGGCGGTTTTCCAATGCCCCTCCACCCAGGCCGGTCAAGCCACCGAGAGCCGACTGCCTTTCCCGGGCAGGACACAAAACAGGTCACGTCCGCTGTCCAGAGCCCCTTTCCCCCAGCCCCAATGTATCCGTCCGCCCTCCTGCCCTCCATGGCCATCCGTTCACAGTACTTCCCAGTGTCCCACTACGGCCCCTGACGCCCACAGTCCCGCCTCTCAGTGATCCACAAGGTAGCCACAGCTTCAACACGGGCTGATGTACGCAAGGGAAACCTGCATGCGATTTTTCCGCAGCCTGACCATCCGCCGCGAGATCCTCCGTTTTTTCGAAGTCCATCTGCAGATGCCTTGCCCCCTCTGCCCAGCCAGCAGCTGTTGGGCTGACACGCAATGCTAGTTCTCTTGTTCTTCCCAGAGCCGGCGCACCGCTGTGCCCTTCAGACTCTCATTTCGGCTGCCCCCTGCGCCATGCAAGGCCGCAATCCGCCTGGCTTCCAGCCAATGCCGCTACCAAACCAACACCCGTCGTCTGTCCCCCTGAAACCCTGTCCCCGTCGAGGTCCTGCCACCACTACAAGGGTGAAGTCGTGAGCCAGGTTGCAACTCTTCTCCTGAACATGCCGCCCCTCCGCCTGCTCCTTATACCGAGCTCGCGTCCAATGTTCTCACAGCAAGCCTTGTCCCGGCCGCCCAGACTCGGCCTTCGGCTCCTGCGCGGTTGCCGACCGAGGTCCGGCGCACCCGGGCTCACGATTGTCGTGCCTTGCCGACCGCAAACAGCATGGACACCACCGAAACAAATGGGATACCCTTCCCAGAAATGCTATACCCAGAGCCGCTCCCACCATGACATCCGCAGCCAATAACAGCGCCCCTTCACCCGGTAGATAGACCTGTACGCCGCCGATCAGCGCAATCACCACGTACACCACCAGCAATATCAGCACCAGGCCACGGGCCGGCCCCCACAGGCATGCCGTGCCTATGAGCGAGGCGTACCACAACAACAACAAACCCCAGTGCAACCACATCGGTGGCTCCCACAGTGCTCCCTCTCCGGCATTTTCCTTCGACATCTCCATGAATGGCGGCAACGAAGCAACCCGCTCATCGCCGATCCAATAGGCCAGCATATACAAACCACACGCCCCGACAATCAGGGTGCGCAGCCACAGAAGCTCGTTTCGCAACTCGTCGGGAAGCGGAGTCATACCTCACCTCGCTCGTTGCTTTTCCTGCTCCTCTTCAGCCTTGCACCGTCGCCCGGCCACTCGACCAACCTCACCCACAACATTCGACAGATACAGATGACACCGCATGACAATCTTGTGCTCACACCAGGTGCCGCCGTGCTCCATGCGTTTTGTTCCCGCATTCCGGATCCTCTGAAGAACCGCCATGAGGGCACCACCTTCCAACTCACAAGCGCCACGCGCAGGTCTGAAGCTTCTGGCTGCCTGAGGACGGTGCCACAGGGAACGATCTGCCGCGACAGTTCGGCTTCAAGAGTGCAGTTCACCGATTCATTCATTGCTGGTGCAGGAGAAAGTGTTTGAGCAACTGCTGCAGGAGGTCGGTCAACGGGCGGAGAAGCGCCGCCACGATCGGCTCTACGAATACTTCTGAGATGCCGCCTTTCGCCCGGCCCGGGACATGGAGCTGATTGCGCCGCACCGGAGCAGTCGTCGGCCGGAGAATCGGACCCAAGATCGGCGGTCGCTGCGGCCGTATCGTCGGCGCTGGGTGGTGGAGCGTACGGTGCTCTGCCTGCCGGCAGGCAGACCTGGCTGCAGCATTTTCGGCGGCTGTGCATCCGGTGCGAAAAGGCGTGTCGGGCGTTTGATGCATCTTTGCAGATGGCCAGGTCGTTTCTGATGGTCCAGCAGGTGCTGCATTGAGCCAGAAGTAGAGTAACGCCAGGCTGGCCTTCCCTGACGTGAGGCTCCATGGCCCTCCGGCAGATTGAGAAGCACTGCTTGGACGGGGCATCTGCAGAGACAAACAGCTGGTTTCAACTCTCCGCGGTGCGCGCAAGGGTGCTGCTTGAGTGCCTCCATAACCCACGAGCCACCCCCGGATCACACCGGTTACCGACTGGTAAAGCCACCTTTTGGTTTGGGTGACGAGAACCATGTGGCACCCTCATGATCAATCTGTACCCTGACTGGTACGCTCCAAGCCCGCCATCAACGCTCACGTTGCACCAATCTCCACACGTGTCTCCATAGCCAGGCACCCTCCGTCGACGTCGTTTGTGCACGAAAGCCAGCATTCTCGTGCGGTGGAGTACCGGGCCTGTTTATATGCCCGATCACAGACACAGTCAGGAACCCATTCACAGACATTGACTCTCGAACGTGCATCTTTCAGCGCTGCATCCCCCGTGCGTATCGAGGCGTCCACAGCCGGGAGTCCGGTTCTGATGCACGCGTACCCATACGTTCTCAGTCGCCCTCATTCGCCTCTCGAACCATCCCCGCGCAACGGCGTCCACGGCTCACCTGGCATGCTCGCTCCGGACAGCCCCCAGTCGGCGACTGCGCCGTTGGTCAGCTGGACCCGGATGTATACGTCCGGTGCATCGGGGCCGTCGGCATCCAACCCGACCCGAAGCCAATACTCCCACAACTCCTCAGAGGCGCCCGTAATCGTGACTTTGTAGGGACGACCAAGCGCGGCCCTGACCGTGCGCGCACCGGTCCCCGAACGGAGGAGTCGCTCCAGCTCGTCCCACTCCAGGGCCGCACCATATCCCGTCCAATCCGTCAAGCGACCAAAAGGCGTCCATACCCCGTGG